>JAQVSG010000051.1 GCA_028700655.1 Caldisericia bacterium | reverse complement strand
GAGCAGATCGCTGTCACCGTAAGCTGACCCGGCTTTTTGGTCTTGATGGCAACAGACCCGCCTTGCAACTGAACCCATGAACGCTTAAGGACTACCACATCCCTGTACACAAACACGAATCACGCTGCTGTAGCACATCGGCTACAGCAGCGTGACGCATTTCACCCCAAGAAAGGAAACGACAAAAATGAACGAGAAACAAACTGCCGTAGAAGAAACCCCTGCAATCATGAGCGAAATGGAAAAGCGTATCCTGCGCAGCGTCATTCCGGAAACAGAGCCGTTGCCCTACCCCAGCAAAACCCTGGCCATGTCCATTGGCCCGGATACCGAAGAATTTGTCATTCCGGAAGAAGACAAAGCCCAAGTCCTCCGTGACTTGTACCCCTTTGCTACTCCCCCAGAGATCAACGAGACGATGTTCGATATCCATGAAAACAAACGCTTCCGGGTCGGCGATTTCAAGGTCATCCGAGAAGAAAACCGGAACTACCTGGTATCGCCCTATTACGCTCGTAGCGGCGGCATGGTCATCGACTGGGTCAGCGAGGAACAAAGCAAGAACGATGGAGCCATTTTCTTCTGTGGCTCAAAAGATGCAAATGCAGTTATTGGCAGCTCACAACTTGTCCAGTGACGGCAAAATCGACTTGCAATATCCAGCTCATATATCCCCCTGATTTTAGCGGATCAGGGGGATTATACTGGATCGTAACAAATCATGTTTCCTGGGGTAAAAACTTGTTGCCATACGGGACAATTTTTGCCCCTGTGATTCTTCAAAAGGTTTTTACGAAAAAACGGAGGAACTGACATTGAACAGAGAAAAAACATCCGGGCGTGAAAAAGTGATTCCGCTCATGCCTAAACACGAAACTCCCAGTTTTCGATTGGCCGAACTTTCTTCAGATTACCTGTCAGATACAGAGCTTCTATCGCTCCTGTTGAAAGGTTATGCCGGCACGGAAAGAAGCCTGCAAATTGCTCGGGAAGTGATTGCTGTCTGCGGAGGAATTTCCAACCTGGCGACGCTGACCTACACTGATCTGATCAAGTTTACTGGCATCGGAGAATGTGGAGCAGAGGCCATTCAGAGCGCATTGGCTTTAGCCAGGCGTCTGCAGCGTGGCGATCCCACTGATAAACCAATAATGAGCAATCCGCAAACTGTCGCTCAATACATGCAGGCAGTCATTGGCCATCTGCGGCAGGAAGAGTTTCATGCTCTTCTCTTGAGCACAAAACACCGGCTGATCAAAGACTGCATGGTGACTCGTGGACTTGTGGACTCGACTCAGATTCATGCCAGGGAGATTTTCCGATATGCCATTCAAGCATCATGTTCGAGAATCATTTTGGCGCATAACCACCCCAGCGGTGATCCAGACCCAAGCCCACAGGATATCTCATCAACCAATATGTTGATCAACGCAGGCAAAGTTGTCGGTATTGACGTGCTTGATCACATCATCATCGGAAAGCCATCCGAGGAAAAACCCTTCTGGTGCAGCATGAGGGAAAACGGATTCTTCAAATGATCCGAAGCCGGAGAGACACAATGAAAATCATCATCGAAGCGGAAGAGTACAGGGAGGAAAGCAATCTGTTGCCTGGACTCTTTCTCTGGGAAAACTTGAGAGCAACCTGAACCCAAAACAGAAAGGAGGATAGCATGGAAGAAGATCCAGAAATCATCAAAATACCGGAGAAAACAGACGGCATTCTTGGCGCAATCATTGCCGGATTCATTGCAGGTGCAGCATGTGTGCTGGGACTGCTGAAAATCATCAACAAGGATTAAACAACGAACCCCATCGGGGAAAAGCTGTATTGGCCTTTCCTGATGGGGATTCATTCCTCAAGTGCATTTTTTTTTGTGAAGCTTCCGGATTTATGATATTGTCCTGGACTTTCCCATTTGAGTAGTCCAAAATGCCCGCCTCTTATCACCCGGTCAAACTTTTCTACACCCCCAAAAGGTTTTCTGTGAAATATAGAGCCTTTCTGCTTGTTTGTGCCTCCATAAGGGGCATTTCAGTGATTATAGGACGGCTGTGGATCATTTTTGTAAGGTTTATTTCACCCAGTTCTTAATCACAAGATTGATAAATGCAATTTCCTCATCAGTTAATCCATATTTTTTGAACAACTCCTGATCAGTCCAATTTTTACTGAAATCCTGAATGGGGACAAAACGAAATACTTCTCTGGTCATATTTTGGTTATTTTTCGCAAGAAGCATCATGAAACGGAAAAACTTTGTAGACATATAGTTTGCAAGATGCGTTGCCTCAATTTGCGAAGGCAGAACTCTTACGACCAAATGGGAATCCGTGCAAAGAGACTTGGGTTCTGAAACGATTGGGTGACTGATTACCCCATGCGGGATAGTGTCATCACCTGGACTTGCTTTAGCAACAAGAACTTTCCATTGTTGTACAACATCAAAATTATGTGTTATTTGTTCCTTCGTAAAGAAACCATGTTTTTCTCTTGGAAGATATAGTTTATAGCAAGCCTTGGTAGTTGCTTTCGTTTTATATTCAGTGTAATTGGACCCTAGTTTGAATGCATTCCTTGTAAACGCCCCCTCCATTATGGATTTTTCGTTCTTAGCCAACACCTTTTCTAAAATAGATATACCAAGATGGTAGCGTATGAAAATATCAAGATCTCCTTCTTTAAGGAACCGTTCCTTTGTATTTGTATGACCATTGATATGATTGAAAACAAGACATTTCCCATCGTATTCAGAATCCCAAAGGAAATAACAAATACCACCACGCAGAGTTGTTGGCCCCTTAAAATATGTGTCGGGATCGGGATAGTCGTGTAAAATCCTGATTCTGCGTTCACTTAACATACTATTACGAAAATCGTCCAATTTTAAACCGCCCGAAAACCAATTGGCTTTAATTAGCATTGAGATGAATCTTGGCCCTATTGATTTTGCAATTTCAACAAATTGCCCATACACAATTTTACCATCATAATTATATGGTGGATTTCCAATAATAACATCAGGATGCAGTTCTTTAATTTTGTCAAGGAGTTGTTCACTGTCTTCACCAATTAAATCATAGGCGGTATAATCATTAATAATATGGTCTATTGGAATTCCTAAGAGACCAAATACCTTGCGTGTCAATTCATAGCTTAAACGTGAGGTTGGTAGTGCATATACTCTTGACTTAATATCTTCTCCATACTTTTGACATAAGGCACATGAGAACTCTCCTTGAAGTGAGGCAATATCAAGAAATATAAAGTTCGAGGACAACTCTCCTGGTGGAAGTAAATCCACCAAATCCATTGTAACATGTTGCGGGGTTACAACTTCTGACTCGGAAAAACGTGAGAATTTTTTCATTGCCACCCGAGCCCGTTCCAATGGAGATAATCCAGTGTCACGCATCAATGAATTGATGTTTTGAATCTTATAATCCAATTTGCTTAAAATGAAAGGATTACACTTTTCCTGCATAAGTAACAATATTCTAATTCTCAAACCAACGTTTCTTGCAATACGTATATTGTCTTCATCATTTGGGATAGAGGCAATAATCTCCTCTAGCGATTTAACTTCCGTATCAGTTAGATAAGCAAAAAAGAGAATCTGTGAATAGTAGGTTGCCAGTTTTTTTTGGAAAATGGCATTTTCATCTTCTAGTTCCGTGGATGAGTTCTCACTGCTGCCATTATTATTGGAATCATTGCCATGGGTACCAGAGCTGTCTCCTTCCGGATGAGGAGGGGGCACTATGTCATCATCCCCTTCCACAGGCTGTATATCAAAACCCTTGTTGTCGTCTATCGCCTTCAATTTATCTATTGCTTCTTTAATTTCATCTATTTGAAGCAATCCTGCGTCAAATGGAATATCTGTTGCTTCATCTCTTATACTCTTTGTCTGTGAGTAGTTCCTGACCGCATCCATAATGCTCGGAGGAGTGATTTCATGCAGTTTCCCCTTGTTTAAAACGATTATAGGAGATATCTGCAACTCACGCCGTAGGCGTTCCTCTAATTTCAGATTCCCATTTTGTTCCACATTGACATTATAAAACTGTGATTTAAGTTCCTGAAGGCGGAATAATCTATTGGGATCAAAATCAACAAGAAGAGTCTGCGGTTTCATATTATACTGCACCTTCTCTCCTTTCTCATTGATGAAAGATTTGATATATTGATTTTGTATGCGGAATATCGCTTGGTCATATTCCTGTGGAGATGCAGTGTCCTTGAAATAAAGCATAGTATCCCATTCCTCAACTGTACTCCCCGTAAGCATTCTGTTTACTGTTAATGTTATTGTTTTTTTATTGTTCTTTTCGCACGTGGTGATTTTTTGCTTGACGGCATTGGTATCAGGATAAAGTGTTTCATTTTCTACGCCGGCGATATTTACAATTTCATATTCAGCGAGATTCAAGAAATAATTAGAATATTCACTAAGTAGTGTCTCTAAGGAATCACAGGATGCCCGATAAGGAAGAACACAAACAATATGACGGCACATTTTGCCTTTTTTTATTTGCGGTAAATTCAAGAAACCCAGGAGTTCATCATCATCTTGTACACCATCAATGACCTTGAATAAATCTAGGATTTCATCCTGATGAATAAAGTGTTTGTGTCTTTCATCACTGGTTTTAACTAAGGATTTCGGCCGGAATAATTCGGAAAAGGCGTAGGAACATCCTTTTTTTTGTAATTCTTCCAAGCACAAACGTGCGGATTTGCTTGGTGTAAAAGCAAAACGAATCATTTGCGGAAAACCATAATATGGATTATCCCATTCTTTTATATCATCTCCACAAAGGTGGGTTTCGTTCCAGTTTTCTTGAGCATCTACAATATCTGTAAATTGGTAGAAGGCAACAATGTCCTCACGTGAGAACTCATCGCCCATCAAGATTCTATATGGAGTGCCGGACAAATGTAGGCAAACTTTAGCATTAAGTGTTTTTTGATATTCATCGTATGCATCTGCAAAATCGCCATTTTGCATCTCTTTGATAGACGATGATTGTTTAATTCCTGTGGCAACAAGAACCTTGCTATATTCGGCCGCCCTCGCACCAAAATGTGTTTCATCTATGATAAGGAGGTCTATTTCATTTTCAAAAATCTCTTTGTGTTTTGCTTTAATTTCGCTTCCTTGCAAATCTTGGAGTGTAAGGAAGATTATAGCCTTTTTGCCATCATCAAGTGTTTTTTTTACAATATCTTTGTCATTCAGCAGACTGTCGCTGTCCAGAAAAAGATAATCAACAAAGTTTAGCGGAATTTCAACGTTTTTCTTCCATTCATTCTTTACATCAGCTTTTGCCGATACAATTACTGTTAATTTCGCATCTATTTTATCTGCGCAACACAACGCAGTAAAAGATTTTCCAAATCTCATGACTGCATACATCAAAAGATTTGTTCGCCCATTATTGACAGCCTTAACAAATCGCTCACTGGTCTCCTCCTGATTAGGACGAGGTGTGAAGGATGAATTACTGCGCTTAAAAGAATATGTAACAGGAAGATATTCTGGCGAATAAAACTGATATTTGCCATCGTTTTCTTTTGCACTCCGTTGAATGTCCGCAATGGCTTCATCAATTTCATCTGGCGTAGCATCCTTGAAAAACTCTTTTGAATAATATGGAACTGATAATTCACCCTGAAGTAAATGCTTATGTCCCTTGTCCTTCTCAAGAAAAGTATGAACGGCAAAATCTCTGAAAATTGTACCATCTGACAATCGAGCTTCATGTGTGTATTTTTGAACTAAATTAGGATAATACTTACGCCATTCATTAAGTCTAATGCCTACAGGACGATAGGTATCTCCAACTTTTAAGTAATTGGGAATCGTTTCTGTTGTAAATGCATATATGTGAGGTTCAACTCTGCCTGCAATCAGATGGTCAAGAATGGTAGTGTCAATGTTTTTCATAAGTAATCAAATTTTACAATGTGTTTACTTTAACTAAGTTTTTATCGGCTCCCAATGTAGTATACGAGGGAATCATCAAGTGCAATTGGCATTTTTGAATGACTCCGCAGTACTCCGATATATTTTTCAAACTCTACTGAAGAATATACCTGTGGGTCTCTGTTTACAAATAGATTGGACGCTGGAAGTCTCTCTATCTCCTTTAATAAATCAGTGAAATTTTCAACTACAATTTCACCTTTTGTTGGAAGCATGTATACGTCTAGTTCCATTGTTTTCTTGTAGTCGAAAAACTCCTTGTCCGCGGAGATGGTCCATAGATGTTCAAGACGGACTGCCTCTTGGGTAGTTTGCCTTTTTTCTTGTGTAATCCAATTTTCAATATTTATGTTTCCATTCCATTTGTTGAGCAAATGTATTGAAATCAGCTCCTGGTTATTGATTTCACAAATCCGTGTGATTCCATATCCGGCAAGTTGCTTTCTGTTTTTTTCAAAGATGGCAGAAAATAGGAATTTTTTAGATGTAATCAGTACTATCTCTTCCGCTTTCCCTATAGAGTACATCAATGTCTGCAGGGCATCTATATCTTCTGTGGATATGACAGAGATTGTGTATTTTTTGTTATCTAACTTGCAAATATGTCGTACAATCACATTACTGGCTAACTGCGTATTATCTTTTGCTTGTCGATTATCCTCATTTCCGAGTACATCAATTTCTATCTTTGTGCTATCAGAATAAAGGGATATTAACTGTGATAAAGTCAAGTCTTCCAGCGATGGTGACATCAAAATAGTCACCTTGTCTTGTTCTGAATTAATATCTTTGATAATAGAGAAGGTTTCTTGCTTTGAAAACAATTTTTTATTGTTTTCTTCCCTCTCTAATTCACAACGTATTTTCTCTGATATGTCCTTGATTATTTGAGTTGGGACAGCCTCGCCAATGCAGCGTCTAATATTTAATTCATTATTTGCAAGATAAAGTTCGGCGACATCAACCTTGACACTCTTGTCATGTTCTGTCCACATAAAATCATTTGGGATGGTCATAAGTCGCATAAGTTCACGGATACTTAATACTCTACTATCTCGAGGATGAATTGTATCCTGGCTGCTCATAATGTCGTTTCGTGTCGCAATGCAGGAACATGGTTTGTCCCACACAAGACGACGATATTTATTACCCATATATGCACCTTTTAAAATAACCCGGTTACCATCCTTGTCGATTTTTGATGGCTGTTGCTCCTCTGGTTTTTCAAAGGCACTTTGCCCTTCTTTCAAGTCAACAATCCATTTAAGTTGATATTCGGGAAAAGGCCTTGCAAAATGTAGAAAATCATTTGGGTCTTTCTGACCATATTCCAGGGGAGGAAAATCCCCTATTGCCTCTCTTAACGTTATTTCATTTTGCCTTGTTGGAAATAAATCCAGAGGAGAAATATCTGTTAAATCTCTGCTGACACCGATGACAATTGTCCTGGGGCGACTAGAGGGAACACCATAATCCTTAAAGTTAATTATCTTATGATAGATATTATATTGGGTAGCTAAATTACGATTAATGCTTTCACCGATGAGCATGTCATCACCGCTAATATCAGTGCAAATTGTTTTCATGAAGGCTCTGACATTCTCAAAGATGAAGATTTTAGGGTGAACCTGGGATATGATTTTTATAGCCTGCACAACTAGAGAATTTCTTATTTGCTCTTTGTCATTCTTTTTATAATTAACCGTAGACATTCCCTGGCAAGGGGGAGTGGCAAAGACAACATCAACTTGTTCTAGTTCCTCGTTTTTTTCCCAGAAAGAAATTTCATCAAACAGTTTTTGCTGTGTTTTCTCAAGCCGAATATCACCGGCAATATACCCAGAAGAATATTTGCATTTGTTGTTGGCACGCTGAACTTCAAGTCTTTGTTCTAACAGTTCATTCGTTACTATGCATTCAAAATTATTAAGCTTAAAGCCGTAGCATCCAACTCCGGCACTGCTGAATAAGCTAATGTACGTCAATTTATTCATATCTCATTTTCAACTTGGCAAATAATGCTTCGACCTTGGAAGTATCAGTGTACCATTCCACAAAGATTGCGCCGTTTTCCTCATGTCCGGAATTTTCGACATCGCTCTTCGAACTCACGCTTAAACTCCTCAGTTCTTGCGAGTCCCTTGCTTCCCTTACGGAGACCATCAAGGATGCGGTATTCGTCGTAGGTGCCACCCATCTGGTTGACAACTTTTCCAGTCCATTCGATAGTATACCCGTTTAGTGTTGTACGTTCTCCTTTGGTTTTCATATTTTTCTCCTCTCTTAGTGTTTGTATTTCAGTCGGATTCTTAAAAGCTTAAGGACAACCAAAACTCCTTGGTAAATGTAACCCCTTATCCCGGTTTTTCACCTTGCATCGGAACTTTTTAGAACATTTTTTTCTATCTGTCAGTTTTTTTACTCAGCAGCATGCATTTCCTGGAAAAATCATACAAAAATTCTTTTTCGTCTATGAACTTTCCTTGAACCCGGCACTTCAAGCCGTTTAAAATTAGCGTTCCAACTTGAAAAATGCAAGATTATGCGCTACAATCAATAACAGTACATGTTTTTCATGGACAATCTGTTTCCGGTCTCAGTTCAACAAGCACAAAAAAGGAATTTCCATGTCAAAAAAACACGAAAGCGAAACGCCCCAAGAGACAGCAGAAACAACTCCTGCTGATGTAGTCGTCGATGATTCATCTAATCTGCCAGCACTTCCCGAAGATAACAGACCTAAGGAAGAACAACTTGCAGACTGTGAGAAAATCATTCATGCAAAGACTGATGACTTTCTTGATGTTGTAATTAATCTGCGAAAAATCAAAGATGGGAAGTTATTTGAATGCAGAAATGCTGATAAGAAAAACCCTCTATACTCTGGCTTTGAGGATTACATGGACAAAGAGTTTGGGTTCCATCGAGCGTACTATAGCCGCTTAAACAAAGCCTATGAAACATACAAGCTGGTGACAGATGGAATGGACGAAGAGCAGAAAGAGAAACTTCCAAAACGTCCGATCGTGTACATTTCACTCAACGAAATTGAAAAGGAAAAACGGAAAGAGGCGTTTAACGCTGTCGTCAAAGGCGAAACCAAACAAATAAAAGGCACTGATATCCTCGACTGGGGTAAAGAAAATAAAGTACTCAAAAATAGGAAAGCAACCCCTAAGGGCAAAGAACAATCGCTCAAAATTTTCTTTGGATTAGCAAAGACGCTTGCCGATAATAAAAATGGAGCAACGAACAAGCAACTGTCAAATTTCAAAGATCGTGATCAACTCATTGAGCAACTCAAAGCGATTATTACAAGGTTAGAGTCGGTTAAATAAAAAAAACTTTTTCAAAATGCGCAAGGAGCCGGTGTCAACAGATTGACACCGGCTCCTTTTTTCTTTTTGGCTATGTCACAACAAACAGTTGATAAATAGCCATTTTTATAGGGGAGTATCAGAACTCCCCTACAAACTGTTATTTGCAGTTATCTATACTCATTTGGAATTTCGATATGAAGTGTCTCAC
>JAQVSG010000050.1 GCA_028700655.1 Caldisericia bacterium | reverse complement strand
TGATATTTTGGCTGGTGGCGATGCTGATGAGGGTACACCCGTTCCCATTTCGAACACGGAAGTTAAGCTCATCGAGGCCGATGGTACTTGTTGGGAAACTGACTGGGAGAGTAGGAAGCCGCCAGCCCGAGAAATCTATTTATTTTAGATTTCACCCTCCATTTTCGCACCTCCTTTTTTTCCTTCCCTTTTATTTATTTCCGACCCCCTTTTCAATAGGGGGTCTTTCTTATTTGTATCCATTTTTAAATTCATCATTTATGGTTATAATTGCACTATGAAAGAACAAAAGATTGAAATTTTTGAAATTGGAATTGAACGTTTATCGGGTGAAAGTTTTTATGCATATAATGATAAACAATCCCTTTATACACAACGAGCTGGTGTAGGAAGTTTGTTTTCAGAGACACTAAATGCCACCATTCCTACGCCGGATTGGTCCTCTTTTTTTTCTGTTATGGAGCCGTTCCATCTATGGACACTCGAAAAAGAGTATGGTTCCACCCTTGTCGCTACACTTTGGTGGCATGTCAATATTAAAACAACCCAAAACGAAGTCGTTTCTTGTGGAATCAATATTTTCCCGGATTTTAAAACCATCGATGAATCCTCCTTTTTTTATTCTTTAAAGAAAGCCATTCATCTTTTGGTGGGACAAGATGTTTTAAAATGAACTTGAAAAACACAATCATACGTTCCTTGCATGTCGCAAACTATCGAACTTTAAAGTCGTTTCGTATTGACTCCATCCTACCATTCACCGTTTTTCTAGGGAAAAATGGATCCGGAAAATCTACCATTCTGGATTCTTTAAGCTTCCTTTCCAACTGCATTACAAACGGTTTGAAAAATACCTGCAAGAAAAAAGGTGGTATCCATGAATTGCTTTCAAAAGATTCTTCTGAGTCCCTGATGATCCAAGTTGAGTTATATGATGATGATACTCAAGAGTCTTTATGGTATTCTCTTTACGTAGCTCAAGAAAATGGAAATCCCTATGTTAAAAAAGAATGTGTTACGCAATCTGAAGACGCAACTCCAATTTTACTATTTGAATCGGGTACAGGAATGCTATGTTATTCGCACAATGGAGTTTCTCACGAACAATCTGAAAATTTAGTAAGCAAGGATGTAGTCGCACTATCGATATTCGGAAGCCTAGGCCGTTTTGAAGAATGCCATCTAATATATCAATTCCTTTTGCATTTACGCGTATTTGATTTTCAGGTACATACATTACGGCAAACACCTTCATATGAACAAGAATTTTCATTATCTCAAACCGGAGATAACATTGCCAATGTTTTATACACCATTCAAAACCATCATCCTGACATTTATTATAAGATCATACAATATCTTCAAGAACACATTCCTTCTCTAGAAAAAATTGAAGCCCGGTATGATCCTTTGCTAAATATCAATCAAATATTTATGACTGACAAAGGGTTCCCCCAACCTATTGGTGTAAACTATATTTCAAGTGGTATTATAAAGATGTTAGCCTACTATATTCTTCTCCTACAACCCAATGAGCATTCATTTATTGGACTTGAAGAACCAGAAAACTATATTCACCCTTCTTTTATCTCTGATTTGGCCGAATTCTGTCGAGAATCTTCGGAAGCTAAACAAATTGCCATTGCAACACACTCTCCTTTTTTTGTCAATGCTATGAATCCCGGAGAAGTATGGGCTTGTAAACGCAATGAAATGGGTATCACAGTATGCGATAATTTAGTCAAAAACAATGATATTACGACCTATGTTGAAAACGGTGCAAAAATAGGATATTTATGGTCTGAAGGATACGTAGAAGAATAAATGCATTTTGAGATTATGACCGAAGAATTGTCAGCCGTAGCTGCCTTGCAAATACTCATTCCCCGTATTGTTCCTGGTGTTTCGATTGCATTTCATGCCTATCAAGGGAAATATGATTTATTTAAAAAAATTCCCATTCAGTTAAAAGGGTATGCGTCAAACCCTCATAAAAATTGGAGGTATGTTGTTCTTACTGATCGTGATCAAGAAGATTGTTCCATGATTAAGAAAAAAATAGATACCATTGCTTCCCATTGTCAACTAATTCCTTCATCTGCTAACCAAGGTGATCACTACAATTTTTTAGGACGTATCGCAATCGAAGAGCTAGAAGCTTGGTTTTTTGGTGATTTAGAGGCGATTCACAAAGCTTATCCCAACATTGATTACAGTACTCTTTGTCATTGTCCCGATTATCGCGATCCTGACAATATCCAAGGAGGCACATGGGAAGCTTTGTTTAAAGAATTGAAGCGTGCCCAGTATGTTCGGAGAGGATTGCCAAAAATAAGGACAGCGAAATCAATTGCTCAATATATGAACCCAGATATTAACCGATCTGCCAGTTTTCAAGCATTTAGAGATGGACTTCGCAGATTACGAAGGACTGTTTTATGATAGAAATTACCGATCTCACTCTACAATTTGGTTCAAAAATACTTTTTGATTCTCTTCAGTGGATGATACCTTATGGTACCAAGGTAGCTTTAACGGGAGTGAATGGAGCCGGAAAAACAACTCTCCTACGTTGTATAATGGGACAAGATGATCGATATCAGGGTAAAATTGAGATTCCTGGAAATCCTACCATAGGGTTTTTGCCCCAAGAACTTGATGTATTGTCCTCTGATTCACTTTTTGAGTATATAAAAAAAGAATCTGGATACGATACCTTAATGGTACAATTTAAAGAAGCCGAATCTTTGTTTCAGAAGCATTCGCACGATGAAAAAAAGCTAGCCACCATAGGTACGAAATATGAACATCTTTTGCATCGATTTCAGTTGCTAGGAGGATACTCCTTTGAATCGAACGTGAAAAAAATACTTATGGGTCTAGGATTTTCTCAAGATGATTTTTCAAAGAAGTGTACAGACTTTTCTGGGGGATGGAAAATGAGGATTCACCTTGCAAAAATTCTGTTTTCATCCCCCGATATCATGCTACTTGATGAACCTACTAACCATCTTGATGTTGCCAGTATTGAATGGCTTGAGCAATATCTTCGTACCTATGAAGGAACGATGATCGCAATTTCTCACGATCGAATGTTCCTAAATCATTGTATTGATAAAATTGCGGAACTCTCTAACTGTAAAATTGACGAATATCCTGGAAACTATGATTTTTATATTCATCAATCAGCCCAAAAAAGAGAGGAACTTATTCAAGAGAAACAAAGGCAAGATGAGTGGATTGAAAAAACGACAACATTTGTCAATCGATTTCGATATCAAGCAACCAAGGCGAGTGCTGTACAAAGCCGTATAAAAATGTTGGAAAAGATGAACAGAATTGAGATTGATCCTCCTCCCAAGAAAATATCCCTTCGTTTTCCTACTTGTGAAAGGTCTGGTCTAAAATCGGTAGAGATCGTTTCTGTTACTAAAAAATATGGCGATCATGTTGTACTGGATTCCATTGATCTAACCATTGAACGAGGAGAAAAAGTGGCTCTTGTTGGAAAGAATGGAGTTGGCAAATCCACATTGTCTCGATTAATGTCAAAAACAGAAGAACCCACTACAGGAAAAGTGATATGGGGCAAAAATGTCCATGTTGGATTTTATGCACAGGAAAGTGCACAAAATGTGAACTATGAAAAAACAGTGTGGGAAGAAATCCAATCCATTGACACAAAAGCAAACGATCTTGAAAAGAGAACTCTCTTAGGGGCTTTTTTGTTTACTCAAGAAGATTTATATAAGCCAATCACGGTTTTATCGGGTGGGGAAAAATCAAGACTTGCTCTTTGCAAAATGCTGTTACAGCCCCAGAATTTACTCATTCTTGACGAACCTGGAAACCATTTGGATATTTATACAAAAGAGATTTTTCAAAGAGCGTTAATGGCGTATGATGGAACCCTGGTTATTGTATCTCACGATCGCTTCTTTTTGGATCAAATTGCCTCTCGCATTGTATCTATCGAGAACAAAGCAGTTAAAAATTATATGGGTAATTACAGCTACTATGTTCAGAAAAGAAAAGAACAAACGGCTCTTTCTGAAACAGATCAATGTATTCCAAATTCACCTTCCTCTACATCACTTTTTAAGAATTCGAATAAAGAATCCAAAGAAGAAAGCGCACGAAGAACAAAAGAACAAAAGCGTTTAGAATCTGAGTTTCGGAAAAAGATACAACCGTACAAGGATCGTATTGTAGAACTGGAAACAATGTATGAGATGTGGGAAAGTAAAAAAAAGGAAGCAGAAGAACGTTTGTGTGAGAAATCCACGCACCAGAATCCAAACGCACTGATGGAAGCAACCCAACAATTGAAAGATTCAGAATTGGAACTTGCCTTGGTTATTCAAAAATGGGAGCAAGCTCAAAGAGAATACGAAGAAGTTATTAATACACAACCCTAGTCTCTTTGACCTTTTTATTCGAGTGCATATTGGATCGTTATCTCTTGCAAGGATGCATTCCACAAGACTTCACAACCCAGAGATTCAGCAACAAACCGGACAGGGACAAATGTTCTTCCGGGTGGTAGTAGTACGGGTACAACCTCATGATTATCAGGGTCAATCCATCGATCTTCTCCATTCACGATGGCATTGCTTTTTCCTATCCAACATTCGATTTGTGTGGATTCAAGTTGAATAACAATCTTTTTTGTTTCGGGAAACCATTGAATAGTTCCATGCAAGGGTTGAACAACATAAACAATGGGCAAACAGGTTCGGTTTTGAAGCAAAACAGGTGCTACATCCATAAGGATCTTTTTCTTATTCACAAAATATTCTTGAAGTCCGATATAGAATTTCATTATGATGGATTTGGCAGACCCTTTTTCCACGGGGTATCCTTTTGAAATCCAATCATTCAGGGATCCATCAAGGGTGTACACGACTCTAAAATCGTGAAATAGTAGATCGTTGGTGAATTTTAGAAGATCGTCTTGTGTATTGCCATACACTACCGTGGGTTTTGTATGATCAAGAATGGATACATTGTCAAGTAAATCTTGCGGAGGACAATGAATAGAATTCTTGATATGTAGATAAGAATACTGATCCGATATATCAAGAATCTGATATGTAGATAAAGATTCATGTACTGTTTTCATGGCAATCGTGGGCGTAGTACGGATAGATTCTTCAATGTTTTGTAGCAAACCATAGCCTCTTTTGGTGTGGATGGAGGAATGATTTGATAATGAACCATAGGCCCATAAAATGGGGAGCTCCCCCTGTATGGGAAAGAGTTTGTCGAAAGAATCTCCGGTGTCAAGTTTTCTTCGAAACTCAAAATGAATTTTGTCGTTTTGATAAGATAGAGCAAAGTACTGAATATTATTGGTGCCTCCTAAGTCTGTATCGAAGGGATGAGGACCAAATTCTTTGGTTCCGTAGCTATCTGTGGCAAAGGGTTTTTCGTCCACCATCCATCCTTGGATGATGTCGGCACCTTTCATTTTGGTTTCGGGATCAAACCCTATTGCGCACCAACCTTTAGTATCTGCTATAATACCTCCTTTCAGAGTTTCATTCACGATCGTGTAATGAAAAGACCAATCTTGAGGGGTATTAAAAAACGATGCTTCATATTCTCCTGGCTCTACGATGCCATTCAAATCAGGGAATAAAGTATGACTGGCACATTCAGTAGGAGGTAGTCGTGTTGGAAAACCGAGGGTTGGTTGCAAGAATAAAAGCATACTTATGATGAGACTAATGAAAAGTAACTTCATAGGAACCTCCTGAAAAGCATAATTTCTTTGGATTACGGTTGGTTACCCAAGGACACTCTTTTTCGCAAACGATTCGATCTCATCAATAAGAATTGTGTTCGCATCGGGCAAAACAAATGCGTTGATTTTTTGTTGCGTTGCTTCCTTGGATTCCAACGATTCTTGAATGGTTTTAACCAATATCTCTGTAGTGATTTTATCTTGTTGTAGCATTCGCAGAAGTCCTTTTTCTTCAAAATAACGAGCGTTTTTGATTTGTTCCCCACGGCTGTATTTTTTCGGTAAAGGGATTAAAATCATGGGCTTGCGAAGGTACAGACCTTCAAATATTGAATTGGCACCTGCTCTGCCGATGATAAGATCAGCACAGGCATAGAGATCGGGCAATTCCTCTTGAGCAAATTGTATCCCTTTGTAACAGGAGTCATCGACATGACAGAATTGATCCCTTCCTGTGATATGAATGATTTGGTATTGACACAACAAATAGGGAATAGAGCGTTTCACTAGGTCGTTAATAAAAGAAGAACCCTGACTCCCTCCCATAATGAACAGAACTGGTTTTTTGTCTGTAAAGTTGCAATATTTTAATCCTTTTTTTTTGTTCCCATTCATCAATTCTTTTCTGATGGGGTTGCCCGTGTACATAGCGTTTTTCAAGTTAGTAGGGAACGACGTGTATATTTTTGTTGCTACCCGATTTATTAGTTTGTTAGCAAGTCCCACAGTAAAGTCGGATTCATGTGTTAACACAGGGATACCCAATCGATGTGCTGCATATGAAGGGGGGACCGATACAAAACCACCCTTTGAGAACAAAAGCATAGGTTGAATATTCGACAGCAATGCAAGACTTTCTTTAAAACCTTTTCGAATGCGGAACAGGTCTTGAACGTTTTTAAAACTCAGATTGCGTCTATATTTACCAGATTTTATGCTGTGAAAGACAATATTGTACTGGTGTTCTATATTCCATTTCTCGATAATTCTGTGCTCTGGACCGTTAGAGGTTCCTATGTAATGGATGAACCAATTGTTTTGATATAGTTCATTGATAAGGGCTATATTGGGAAAGACATGACCGGCTGTTCCACCACCTGTGAATACAATTAACTTCATTTTGTTCTCCTAATAAAGAGATCAGCGATTATACCGGTGCGATTATACAATAAAAAAAACCAGGATTCAAAATCCTGGTTTGAGAATAAATATGCAATATCATACCACCCCAAAGGTTACGTATTCACATCACCCTAGGGTAAGTATAGTTCGATTCCATCCAAAAGTAGTTACAAAATAGTTACATTGACAAAAGAAAAGAATAGTGATGGAAGAAGAAATAAAAAAGAGTTCCTGAAAAAAGTAAAAAAGCAATTCCTATTCCCAAAAGATATTGTACACCGCGTTTGTAAATCTCTGGTGATTCAAGACGTATATAGGTTTTCATTTCGTTTTGAACATTTCTAAGAAGACTTCTTTCTTTTCCTGGTTCTAAAATGATACGGTATGTTTGAAAAAACGTTTTACGAATAGAGAGGGATTGGTTGTGGCTCAAAAGAATAAATCGATTGTTCTTCTGTTCAAACGGCATATTAACACGAAGTAATACTTTTACAATCAGGGGAGTAACAGAAGCTTGACAACATATAATGCGAAACTCGGAAGGGACAACAATCCATAGAAGAAAAAGATCCACAATGAACAAGAGATACACAATAACAATTCCTATCCATTGACTTTGAAAGAAGAGAAAATAAGCGAGAACACTTAGAATGCATAAAAAAAACGTTCCAAGTAATTTTTGATCTGTTACAAAAGGACGTTTTTTCCAACCAACCATAAAGGATAAAACCAGAGCATAAATGGCTAAGCAAAAGTAAACACTACCAACAAAAAAACCGATATTTATATACGCAAGATTTGCAGTATTCATTACGCCCTCCCGCACAATAACTTTCTTTTATTATATGAGGATGTTAAGAAAACAAAAAAGTTTTGTATACTTTTGTATACTTTTTCTAAACGTTACCAAGGATTGAGTATGATTTCAAGTGAAAGGCCATTAGTTCAAACGATTTCTGACAAGATGCAATCGGGGTATCGGTATGTGTTAACTGAACCGGAGGGGCAACACTTTGATCCTCTGTTTCAACCAGATCTTACCCCGAAACAGATGCTATTTTTAGGCATTTTTGGCGGTCGGTATATGACAGATTGCATCCATGAATACCCTTCTTCTTGGTTTGAGAATGCAAAACTATGTTCGAAACAGCACGACCCAAGGTTGAACTATTTCCTTGTCAATGCCTCTCAACCTCTCCGGTATTGGCAAGAAAAAGGATGGATTTACCATGAAGATCCACGAGGTTGGTTTCAGTGGTATTGCCGATACTATCTGGGACGAAGAATCCCTTTTGAAGATCGTAGGCAGATTACTCGATGGAAATCTATGAAAAGACATGTTTCACAGCTAACAAAGCATTGTGCAAAGGGAGACATAAAATGCCGTCCCAAACAAAGGCAGGCGTTACTACACTGGGCTTATGATTCCCGTGTATTATGAAAGGGTTCCTTGGTCCTCTCGATTCTCTCTTTGTTGTACCCTTTTTTTTGCTGGTTTAAAAAGGAGAAAGCGTTGGGAAAAGATTCTTTCAATATTTTAAAAATACGATCCCAAAATTTGAGATAAAAATGGAATTACAACCCTGCCACCACACATATCAATCTCTGTTTTATGCAATGAAAAGTGGATTTGTATATGGTCAAATTCTAACAGACTCGAATGAAAAACCTGTGAATATTCGAATTCTTGAAATCAATCCCGCCTTTGAAACAATGACATCTTTGTACGCGAAAGATATTGTTGGTAAGACCCTTTTAGAATTCGATCCAAATATGATGAGCGACTCATTCCCTTGGATTCAAATCTATGGACAGGCTGCTTTAATGGGAGAAAGTGTGGAGGTTGAAAAGTATTCTTCTCGTTTCCAATCTTGGTTTCGAATTCAAGCATTTTCTCCAAAACCAGGATATTTTGCTGCTTTTGTTGAAGACATTACACAACGAAAAAAGATAGAGATTGAAAATACTTCCAACGAACGAAGACTCCAAGCCCTAATACGTGTTTTACAAAGCCCTTTTGACGATATTCAATCGTTCTTAGACAATGCGCTTAATGAAGCGATCCATATTACCGGTAGCAAATACGGTTACATATATCTCTACCATGAAGAATCCCAAGAGTTAACTCTAAATACATGGTCATCTGGTGTTCTTAATGACTGTAATATTCCCAACACAAATATTGTGTATACATTAAAGGACACAGGATTTTGGGGTGACGTTGTTCGATATCAGAAAACGATCCTGGACAATCAATTCCAAAAATCCAGTCCCCGAAAAAAGGGAACTCCAGAAGGACATGTCCAAATAAAAAAGTATTTATCTATACCGGTTTTTTTTAATAACCGTATTGTGGCTGTGGTTGGGGTAGCAAATAAACGTGAGGATTACACGACCACTGATGAATTGCAATTAAAACTCTTAATGGACAGTGTTTGGAGTATTGTTGAAAATCAACAATCAGGGAAAGAAGTAGAATATCAGAAAACAATTCAGCACAATTTAGCAGCGAGTTTAGCCAATTCTCCTTTGGGCATGATGTATTGGAAATACAGTCACGGAGTCGCCACAGTTTTAGAGTGGAATCCAACCGCAGAGGAAATTTTTGGGTGGAGTGCAAACGATATTGTAGGGTACAGCTTTACAGATAAGTTATACTATCCAGATGATATTGAAAAAGCACATCTCCGAATTCAGGAATTGCAGAAAACCAAAAAATCGTATCACTTTCAAAATAGATGCTACACAAAGAACAATCAAATACTTACCATTCGGTGGTTTGTTAGTTATATTAAAGAAGAAAGTGAAGGTATTCTTTACGGGATGTCTCTTGCTGAAAACCTGACGGAAATCGAAACAGCAAAGCAAAACGTGGAGTTGATAAAAAAGCAATTTGAATACGCACTAG
>JAQVSG010000013.1 GCA_028700655.1 Caldisericia bacterium | reverse complement strand
TCCATTGGCACCGTCTCTATATTGAATGGATGACCAGGTTGGGGCATGAACCATAGAAGAAGACGTTATGTAAGTGTAAGAGATACTAGATGGCTGGACACCTGTAGGAACACCCATATGGAAAGGCAAAGAACGTTGAATAGGAGGTTGGTTAGGGAGTATATACCACAAGGCATTGTTTGTGAATACAATACCTCCAAAGGAAGTGGTACCAAAAAAATAAATCGAAGAATCCCATTGTCCCTGATTTTCAATAATGCAATGGAAAGGTTGGTATGAAAGGGCTTGGGCGGGTTCAGAAAAAAAAAGTGCTGGGAAACCAGCACTTACAACAAAGACAAAACACAACAATAAAGCAACAAAACGTTGATACAAAAGCGTTACTCGTTACAAGAACTATTTGTCTTTTTGCTTTGAAATCAGGTCAAACATTGCAGCAATGAAAACCACTGTTGCCATAACAATGAGAGTAACGGGGTGAAGACTCCATATATTGGTAATATGGATCGAAAATAAAATCAACCAGATCGAAGTAAAAATCTTTATCCAATTTGACCACATTGAAGAACCTCCGTAAGTTTTTTCTCATAGTATCATATTCACTTTTCATTGTAAATATCCCATAGTTGTTTTATCGTTTTATGAAAAACCGGATGGATAAAAGTAGGGCAAATCTCAAGGCAAGGGAGAAGGACAAAATCTCGGTTGTGAAGGTCTTGGTGAGGTATCACCAAGGGGGGTTTATGAACGAGCTCATGATTCCAAAAAAGAATATCGATATCAATATTTCTTGGACCCCATCGTACCGTTTCTCTTCGTCCCATATTTCGCTCAATACGTTTTACAAGCCGAAGAACTTGAAGGGGGTCAGAATGATTTGTTTTTGTTTTCAGAACACAATTCAGAAACGGGTACTGATCTTCTAGGCCGTACGGGCTTGTTTCGATGATAGAAGAGGCATCCAATAGCAGGATTCCTTCCAGAGATAGGTAATGTGAAGCTCGAAGCAAAGATGTTTTTCGGTTGCCACAGTTGCTTCCTAAAGAAAAAAAAACGGTATTCATGAATGCATGATAGAAACTATTTTACAGGCATTTTTGGTTGCTTTTACATCATGGACACGAAGAATATCAACTCCTTCTCTCCACAATAAGGCCCCCATAACTGCAGTTGGTAAATCTCTTTCAGGAAGAGGGATGTTTGCTATTTCACCCAAAAAACTTTTTCTGGAATGACCCACCAGGATTCTGCACCCTAGATCATAGAAGCACGATATATTACGTACAATCTCAACATTTTGCGGGGCTGTCTTTGCAAACCCAATGCCAGGGTCTAAAATAATACGGTTTTTATCGATAGAATACTGAGAGCATAGATCGAGAGTACTCTCAAAAAAATGGTGAATATCTTCAAGCAGCGAATCATAGTGTGTTTCTTTTTGCATTGTCTCCGGCGTTCCTTTTATATGCATAACAATCAATTCAACAGACGGAAAGCGTGAAACAAGTTCTATCATTTCGTGGGAGATTTTTATACAATTGATCATTTGGATGCCATTGTCAATTCCTGCTTTTGCGACAGAAACTTTGTGAGTATCTAGCGAAAGTTTGCACTGAGGGAAACGTTTACGAATGTGAAGGAGGGGGTCCAGCACACGTTGCAATTCTTCTTGTTCATGAATCAATCTGGCGCCGGGTCGGGTGGATTCTCCTCCTATGTCGATAATATCTGCACCTTGCTCAACAAGAGAGGCTGCTTTTTCCAAAGCAAAGGCAGTAGACATACATTCATTGCCGTCAGAAAAAGAATCAGGAGTAAGATTCAGAATACCCATCAAAACGGGCTGAGGATTCTTTTGTTTGGACAGAATTGTACGAAGAAAATGAGCCAATGATGCACGAATTGTTGGTATTTGGAAATAATTTTGTCTTTCTAAACTTTGCAGACAAAGTGAAAAGACGTTTTCTGTTCCCATCATCAAGATAGAAGAATCCTGCACGGAATGATCCAGCACATTTTTGTGTACAGCTACATCGCCCCCCTGACTGAGGAACGTTTGCTTGAGAATAGTAGCTTCTCTGTATCCAATATGATCTGCTTGAATGCAAAGCATATTCGCTTTTTTCGCAAAGATAGGAATACTTTCTTGGGTACATCCGATGGTTTGTAAAACAGAACTGATGGAATGTGGTTTTAGAAGGGTTAACATTCGTCTCGGTTATCCTTTTCAACTTGAGCGTAAGCATTGTGATTATGGATGCTTTCATTGCTAAGAACATCGATCGAAAACCACGTTACTCGAGGATCTTGCTGTAAAGGCAGATAAATGTTTCGTACTACATCTTCAACGAACCTGGGGTGGTTGTAAGCGTATTCTGTCACATATTTCTCATCTTTTCTTTTGAGCAGAGAGTATACCGGTGAAGAAGCAGCTTTTTCGCAAATGGAGACCAATTCTTCAATCCAAACAATGTTCTGATGTCCATGTTTCATTCGTATGGAGACCGAAGCAGTACCACGTTGGTTGTGCGCTCCATAGGATGAAATCTCTTTGGAACAAGGGCATAAAAGTTGAATAGGGACTTTGACTTGCATCACAAAGTCAAAATCAATTGCCTTGGAGGCAATGAATGTGCAATCATACGAGAGGAAACTTTTAATACCCGTAACGGGAGCGGCTTTATTAATGAAAAAAGTAAACTGTATTTCAATATGAGAGGTTTCTGCTTTTAATGCTCTCTTTGTGTCTTGAAGAATACCCTCAAGGGAGAGAATCGCAATATTGTCTCGATGAATATTCAGTATTTCGATGAAGCGACTCATGTGTGTACCGCGGAACTCTTTGGGAAGATCAACATACAAGCTTACAAGTCCTGTGGTACTTTGAGTGGAACCCTCTCGATCTGAAACAGAGATCGGGTAGCGTACCCCTTGTACACCAACCCGATCTAGTTTTACTTTGCGATCGTCAGTTTCGTTCTGTATATCTCGCATAATCTTCTTTTGAGTAGGTTATGTGACTGGAGGGTGTTTCTGATAAACGGATGGAGGCAAGATGATAGGTGGTACTTTGAAGAGGGGGATACAGAGTTTTAAAAATCCATTCTGCAACAATTTCGGTAGAAGGATTTTCGAACATATCGTTAAGGTTTTTATGGTCAAGTTTTGACAGGATGATTTCTTGAACAGTATTGGTGATGTGGAGAAAATCAATGACCATTCCCGAGGAACGATCCATTTCCCCTTCCACGAAAACAGAGAGGTAATACGTGTGTCCATGTAAGGATTCGCACTTGCCATGATAATGTGTCAGCTGATGAGCTGCATCAAATCGAAAATCCTTTTGCACTGTCATTTATGTTGGGAATTCCGTTTCAATGAGCTTTTTAATTTGGCTCATGCCTCTTTGAATATCGTCTTTAGAAGTTGCGTAGGAGAAACGGATATAGGAATCTCCTTGTTTTCCAAAAATGCTTCCACTCAGACATGCTACGTATGCTTTTTGGAGAAAAATCTCGGCCAAATCGGCAGACGTAATTGAATATTTTTCCAAAATGGGTTTTACATTTACAAAGGCATAAAAAGCACCTTTTGGCTTTATCATACTCATGCCTGGAATCTCGTTAACCAATGAAAAAATGATATCTCTGCGTTCTTTAAAGTGTTCCCACATCATATGAACTTCAGGGTTGTCTCCTTCAAGGGCATAGATGCCAGCTATCTGAGTGAAGGCTGGACAACAGGACACAGTGTTGTTAACGATTTTCTTCATACTTCCGTAGAATTCGGTTGGAACCGCAGCATAACCTAATCGCCATCCTGTCATGGAAAAGGTTTTTGACATACCATCCATAAGTACCGTTCGATCTAACATCCCTGGTATGGTAGCAATGGAAAAATGCTGGTCTTCTTCGGAGTAAATCAAATCCGAGTAAATTTCATCAGAAAACACAACCGCATTGCTCTTTTTGACAACATCGGCTATTTTTTCAAGTTCATTCTTAGACAATACACCTCCAGTGGGATTTTGGGGAGTGTTGATGATGATCAATTTTGTTTTGGGAGTAATTCTTTTTTCTAATTCTTCAGCCGTAACTTGATAGCCATTTTCTTCGGTGAGAGGTAAGGGGATGGATATTCCACCGGCCAAACTTACAGCCGATTGATAGGGGGGGTATCCAGGATCCGGGACAATGCATTCATCTCCTGGTTCTAAAAAAGTGACACAGGTTGCATAGATTAATAGCTTTCCACCCGATGCAATCAAAACATTTTCGGGATCTACAGAAATGTTTCTTGTTTTGCTGAGGTGTTTTGCAACAGCACTGCGAAATTCTGGGATACCTCCCGCTGGGGTGTAGTGAGTTTTACCTTCGTCGAGAGCTTTTTTACAGGCCTCGATAATCCCCTTTGGGGTGGGGAAATCGGGTTCACCGATTTCCATGTGAACTACTTTCATCCCGGTTTCTCTTTCAATACGCTGCGCTCTTGCCAAGACTTCGAAAGCCCCTTCGGCTTTTGCATGTTTAGCACGACTCGAAATTTGCATTTCCGACTCCTTTGTAAATGACAGAAATTATCTATCGTTTTTATAAAATGGTTTTTTTACAATAGTAGCTGAGGCTTCTTTATTTCTGATCTTAATTTGGACAACGTTCCCAATAACAGAAAGATCAGCAGGTATGTACCCCATTGCACATACTTTCTCAATTTTAGGGCAATAGCTGCCCGAAGTAACCTGCCCAATTTCTTTTCCGTCGGAATAAATAGAATACCCATGACGAGGTATCATCTTGCTATTTACTTCGAAGGTGGTAAGTTTTCGTTGGGGACCTTTTTCTTTGGCTTCTTGGCAGACTTTTTTACCGACAAAATCTTTGTCTAGCTTGACAGCAAAGCCTTGACCTGCTTCGATAGGGTTGGTTGTAGAGTCAATATCATTGCCATAAAGCCAAAGACAGGATTCAAAACGGAGAGTATCTCTAGATCCTAAACCACACGGAAGAATCCCTTCCTTTTCGCCAGTTTGTAATAAGAGTTTCCAAAGGGTTGCAATTTGATCTTTTGGAGCTAGTATTTCAAATCCATCTTCGCCGGTGTAGCCAGTTCTGGAGGTTACAGTATCGATGCCACCAATGGCAATGTCTTGAAATGTGAATTTTTTCATGGTTTCTAAATCAGAGGGTGTATTTTTTTGCAAAATGAAAGCTGCTTTTGGCCCTTGTAAGGCAACTTGGCCCCATTGATCCGATGTGTTTTTAATGGTACAATCCAAATCAGGCCTAGATTCTTTGATTGTTAGAATGTGGGCATAATCTTTTTCAATGTTGGATGCATTGACAACTAGCAATACCTTTTCATCGTTGATTTTGTAGGCCAATAAGTCATCCACTTCTCCACCCTCTTCATACAGCATGGCAGAGTATTTAATGTCTCCTTTGTTTGCATTGCTTAGCTTGTTAGTAATTAAATAATCTGTGAAAGCAAGTGCATCTTTTCCTTCGATAAATATCTCACCCATGTGGGATACATCAAATATTCCAGCATGATCTCGTACAGCCATGTGTTCTTCAATCATGGATGTATACACAATAGGCATTTCAAATCCAACAAAAGGAACCATATTGGCTCCTAGTTTAACGTGCTCCTTGTACAAAGGAGTTCTTTTTAGTGTGTCCATTCCTCTACCTCTCTGTCAATATCCCCCAAAGCAATGGGGAGTTGTTCTTCATTCGGTGCTTTACCATGCCAATCGGCTTCATTTTCCATAAAAGAAACTCCCTTTCCTTTCACAGTTTTCCCAATGATAACCGTGGGGCGATTCTTGTTTTGGAGTGCGATTTGGATGGCGTTCGAAATTTCATCTATATTGTGACCATCAATGACAACGGTGTGCCAATTGAATGCTTCAAATTTTTCTTGTACGGGTGCAATGCCCATAACATCTTCTACCCAACCATCTATTTCAAGATTGTTATAGTCGAAAAATAGAGTCAGGTTGTCAAGTCGATAATGAGCGGAACTCATAATTGCTTCCCAAATTTGACCTTCTTGTGATTCGCCATCTCCACACAGTGCAAATACGTGGTTTTCTTTGTGATCTTGCTTTAAGCCCATTGCAATGCCAGCGGCAACGGATAAGCCTTGTCCGAGAGAGCCAGAGGAAACTTCTACACAGTCCAGTTTACTTTTGGCTGGATGGCCCTGCAGAGGGGATCCGAATTCTCTGAAAGTAGAAAGAAGCTCACGTTCAAAATACCCAGTTTCTGCATAAAGAGAGTAAATGAGCGGGCTCACATGTCCCTTTGAGTAGATCATATAGTCTCGATCTTCCCAAGTTGGCAAGGTGGGTTTGTGCTTCAGAAATGATGTCCATAGAACGCCCATCATGTCGGTTGCAGAAAGGGAACCACCAGGATGCCCTGAACCGGCGGCAAAGGTTGACAACACAATATCGCGCCGGATTTGTTGACAAAAATGAAAAATACCCTCTCGAGTAAACGAGACAGGATACTGATCAAAAGTTTTCACATCATACGGATTTTCTTTCAAATAACGGAGGCCCAATTCCCGTCTTTTCATATTTATTCTACCTCGTTAAAGTATATAATATGCGTACAGTTTTGAATTATAATATTTGAAGGATATTAAACAACCGTAGTTTTGTCTATTCCGGTATAAAAATTATTTTTGTAGGGAGAGTCATGAAACAACGCAAAAAAGACTTTGCTTCAGAAGCTGGACAAGTGATTATTCTATATGCTGTGTTTATTCTTTTTCTTGTTGTGGTAGGCATTGGAATGGTTGATATAGGGAAAGTGGTCATGTTTAAAACGAAACTGAGAAACACAGTTGATCAGGGAGTTTTAGCAGCACAACTAGCAGAAAAGAATGCCCAGCCCATTTTGTTTCAGGTGAATACAGACCAAGCATCCAGTTATGCAAGGATGATGTACCATACGGGTGTGATGCTACAGAACTACAAAGAAGCTTCGGATAAGCTGACAAGCTATGTGTCCAATTATTCTACTATGGCCAATTGGTTTAGTGATTATGCAGAAGAATCAATTGCAGATTATATGTACCTTGCGGATGCCTTGCTACAAATACCTCTTTCTGTGGAATATCAAGATCCTACGTTTCTAGAAGTTGAGGTTTCTGGTTTTTCAGATTCTCTAGATGAGGAGTTATTCTGTTTTGTAGAGTTGGAAAAGAGGATTCTGTACAACCAAATACTGGATTTAAATGTGGATAGTAGTACACAAGATTGGCAAAACATTGATTCCATTTTTATATCCCCCGCGTGTCTTTTAAAACAAGCTCCCATAGAATTCACAGATGTGCCCTCTATGCAGTGTTATACCGACCAAGTGGAAGGACACAATGTCAATATGTTTTCTATGGAAAAAGCCGGGGAACAGGTTTCTATGCGAAATGTTTTCGTTGTTTTGCAAACCGTCAATGTTCCAGATTTATTCGTCGGAGATCTAATTTTCCAAGAGTATGGAAAAATGGGAAAATTAGCAATGATGTCTGTAGGATCTCTTCAATTGCCTCAAGATATCCCATATCCGGAAATGTGGCTAGCTTCTTATGAAACTCGTATTCACGAAACAAACATCCAAGGACAAATCATCATACAAGAAATGGATGATTATGAAAATCCAACACAGGGTAATGCATACGGTCTTCGTAAGCAATACATGAAAGATAAATGGGACGAATTGGAACTTCTCTACCAAAATCTTTTTGTTGAACTTCGAGAGATTGATTCTCTAGAAATGAACAGTCCCTCTCAATTTTATGAAAACGCGTATCCCTTGTTGCTCTCCACCCATCAGCTATGTCTGACAGACAATACAGACATAGCTCTATTGGCCGATTCACTAGGGTATGATTTTTTAATCGAGACTGAACAAGAGGAATTTTTCACTCAAATGACATTGCAAGATGTTTTTTCAACAGAAGAAAATTTTTATCAATCTGTTACAGAATCTTTAGATATTTTTGAAGATAGCTTCTCAAACATCTTTGAGGATTACGAGGCGTATATATCTCATGTTCAATCGTATGCAGTGGACATAGATGAGTCTTCTGGAAACTTCTATTCAATCCTTCAATCAATGGTTGAAAGCATGGACTTACACACTTCTTCGACAATACAAAACAACGACATGATGTTGTATATGGATACCTTTGGCGACATGCTTCTTGATTTGCATACCAATGCCACGAATTATCAAATCCTTATGTCTCATCGACAAGGCTATGACTATGAAAGCTTAAAACCCCAACCCAGAATACAGAATTATATTTCACGATTTTTCGATATTCCCATTATGGAGTGGGTGCAAAATTGATGAAAACCAAGATGTATATTGTATCCCTTTGTATCGTTGTCGTTTTCTTGTTGACAAATTGTTCCAAACAAGACCCCTACTATATTGGCTTTGCGGAAGATCAATCCTCCCACATGTCGAGCGTTTATACGTCCTTAACCAATGGAAGAAAACTACAATCGAGTCAGCTA
Source organism: Caldisericia bacterium (assembly GCA_028700655.1). Taxonomy (GTDB): domain Bacteria; phylum Caldisericota; class Caldisericia; order UBA6126; family UBA6126; genus JAGLCW01. The sequence goes on along the minus strand of JAQVSG010000013.1, from coordinate 28,840 downwards.
GAAATGAACCGCCATTTTCGATTTGTTTACTACGATACAAAAAGAGATCCAGAGAATGCCGCCAACGCATTTCGAGATTTTTTCCAGAAATACGATCATGGAATTATGATGGGAACGCCTTCTGCAGAATGTGCACAAGTGTCTAAATTTGTAGCAGATGTTTGGGATCGTACGTTTGTGTGTAATTCTTATCAAACCACTATTGTTGATCAAGTAAAAACAACCCTTCTCATGAACCAAAATCCTTTATACCAGGGCACATTAAGCGCTCGATATCTTGTATCAGAAATGAACAAACAAAGAATATGCGTTGTCGTGGATCAATCCAATGAGCAGTTGCTTACGATCAAAGAAGGTTTTACCCAAGAAGGGAATAGTATTGATGCTACTATTATGGAGATTGGTTTTACCAACGAGAATGCTGTAGATCCCAATACATTGTTTGCAAAGATTTCGCAGTCAAATGTGGATGCTATCTTTTTGTTAACAAGCCCCTCTATGTACCAAACTATGATTCTTACAGCAAGAAAGGATTTTGCAATCTATGTTCCTATCATTCTACCTACTTTACCAAACGAAAATGTGGAGTGGAACAGTTTTTGGGAAGATACGTTTTTCTTTATCCCCTTTTTCGACGACAAACCCAGTTTTGTTTCCTCTTCGTTTTACCAAAGCTACTTGAAAACGTTTGGGAATGTACCTGATTATTATGCAGCACTAGGAGCTGATGAAATGTTGTTGATAAACCATGTTGCTTCTTCATCAAAGCAGAATTCATTGAATGGTATGTACAAAGATTTACGAAATGCAGATCTTTCTGCGATAGAATTCTTAACGGGTTTGAAAGGATTTGATTCGAAAGGATTGTCATTGAAACCCATTGATATTGTTCGATTTCAAAACCAAGCGCTGGTTTTTCAAACCTCTTACTGGCATGAATGTACTAAACAAGATCTGTAATATTCCAATCTTGTTTTTTTGTGAAATGATGTATATAATGCATAAAAAAATTCTTATAGGAGGATTCAATGGCTTTACCGAAAATTGATGCGGATTGTTGTACAGGCTGTGGGGTGTGTGTTGATGGGTGTCCTGTCGAAGCTTTAGAATTGGTTGATGATATTTGTGAACTGACTCATCCAGATAAGTGTACGAGTTGTGGTGCATGTGTCGATTCATGCCCCCTTGAATGCATTGTTTTAGAATAACAAACACGGTAACAAAAAGCCCTGGGTACTACCAGGGCTTTTTTTATTGCCTTTTCTTGACAAACTTATCCAAATAACCAAAATGAAGTGTAATACTATTACATAATGATGGTGCTATGAATATAGAAAAACGAGGATTTAATTTTATTTATTTGCCTTCCAGAGGAAATTCTAAGAGCTTTTTTATTTCTTCTATTTGGGTTTTTTTAGCTCTTGTGGTGTTTCTTGTTTTTCTTTTTGCTTCTTTTCGGCTTGTTCACCGTTATAATTATTACAAAACAGAGTTCGTTAAAATAGCCGGTCTTTCCTTAGAAGAAACCGAACAACTGCAACAAGAAGAACTGGATTCGATTGAAAAAGAGCTGAAAGTGATCTACGAAATCCAAGAGAAAAACTTGGAAAAAATGAAACACATTGCCAATAGTGATTCTAAGAATCGCACCAATTTAAAATTAGCATCCATCAATTTAAATCCCGACGACTATCTTTCTGACATAACCCGCTATACGGGTTATTTTAACAATCTGACTACCATGAATTTACAAACTGCTTTAACGATTGAAAAAGACTTGATTGATCAAAAAGAAAAACTCGACCAAATCATCACAAACAATGAAATACTATCCCTTGCATCGGAAGAATTTTTGTTGCAATGGGAAAAAACACCTCTTGGTTTTCCATTAAAAGGACCTATTGACCCCGGTTATGGATACCGCATTCATCCTGTATGGGGAACCCCAGATTGGCATACTGGAGTCGATATTTCTGGGTATTATGGACAAGATGTTGTGGCTACCGCTGCAGGTAGAGTTATTAAATCCACCCTCATGGGAGGCTACGGGAACACTGTCATAGTGTATCATCGAGACGGTATCTCCACTCTATATGCACACAACTCAAAAAATCTTGTGCATGAAGGTGAATATGTAAAACGTGGACAAGTGATTGCAAAAGCCGGAAGTACAGGAACTGCAACGTGTGTTCATGTACATTATGAAGTACGATATGGAGCAGAGACCGTGGATCCGGAAAGGTTTAATAGCTTGGTGAATAAACATGTCCCTCGCTAATCCAAAAAATACCCACCCCGACAAAATTTTAATTGTTTCTTCTCATAGTTCTCGATCGTTCCACATTCTTTTGTCTCAACCTATACGCATCATTGCTCTTTCCTGTTTGCTTGTTTTTATTCTTCTTTTTTCTGTTATTGGGTATAAATACTGGTACTATCAATCGAAAGTGACTTCTTTTTATCAACGTTTTCAGACGATAATGAATGCAGACGACGAAGATCTTTCACGCGAAATCAAAGTAAAAAAATCTCTCATCAAAACGGAAGCATTTATCAACACATCGGATGTATTTTTATCCAAAGCCTCTTCTACAGAGCAAGATGCATGCAGTTCTTTGAAGTTGCCTTATTCCAATAAAGAATTTTCTGATTTTCTTTTTTCTGTGCGACATAGTCAGTCAAAAGCTCAACCCGCCTCTACCATTACAGATACTTATCCTGTTATTGGAGATCATGAAGACCAATTGGAAACGTCTCAATTACGACAAGAAGCAATTCAGGAAAATGTTCGAAAAACTCCCACAGGTCTTCCTATCAATGGATATCCTGTGCGCACTGGAATCTATATCTCTACGCCTGGGGTTGAGATCTTAGCACCATACGGTACATACGTTAAATCGACGGCGGGTGGAGTAGTTTCCAAAATTGAAGAAATTGCCTCTTCTATGTATGTTATAGAAATTACTCACAAAAACGAAGATTTGCATACCACCATTTCAAGATATTTGTTCTGCTATGGTTTACAAGTAAGCTTGGGAGACAATATTGAAAAAGGGCAAGTGTTGGCAAAAGTGGGTATGCATCCAAACACCCAAGAAAGTTTTGTTGGGTATCAATTATTGGTTAACAATTTAGCTGTAGAACCATAATAGGTAGGTGATATATGGCATTTGGATCAAAATCAGATCAAAAGAGTAGCCGGTCTTCTTCCACTTCATTTTTAGGAAAAGGAACTTTCATTGAAGGAAGTTTTTTCGTTGAAGGAAATGTTCGTATTGATGGGAAAGTTAAGGGTCTTATAAAAGGAGACGCCGATGTTATTATTGGTGAAGGTTCGCTTATAGAAGCCAATATTGAAGTAACCAACTTAACAGTGATGGGCGAAATTGAGGGCAATATTGTGTGTTCAGAAAAACTAGAAATTCATGATACAGGTAAGGTTGTAGGAGAAATATCAGCCGATAAACTGATCATTGAAGAAAACGCGTTTTTTGAAGGGAAAAGCATGATGCATACAAGACAAACCGTCAAAGCTTTACCCGACAGTGAAAATGCAAAAAGTAAAGACCCTGAAAAAAAATCCAATTAATCCGACAGGAGGGACCATGAAACGGTTTATTAGTTTTACCTTATCACTTTTCTTGTGTTTAGGAATTTTTATGACCTCAAATGCCTTTTCAGGTATGATGCCAAATGAAAACGATTCAACTGGAAACGATCCATGGCTTACCGCTTATTATGATGGAAAAATGTCTGGTATGTCACACACAGAACTTGGAGATGAATATGAAGAGTCTCCAGACTTCCCTTGGGACAGCGATGCCGGTAGCAACCAGATGCTAGGCGACGGTTCAGTTATTTACAACGGAATTCTTTATACTCAATTTATGTCTAACCTGCAAGGGTCTTCTTCTGAGGTTGTTGCTATTGAACTTGAATCTGGAGAGGAAATATGGCGCAGTGATGTCGAAGGAAATTTTGCATTTAGTGGCGTACCAGCCATAGATGAAGATCTTGGATTGGTTATTGTATCTACTGCCCTGGGATTTGTTTCAAGAACCGGAGGTAGCGCAACACGTATCACTGCCTTAACCCTTGAAGATGGTGAAATTGAATGGAGCACATCTTTGGATGGTACAGCATCTTGTCCTCCAACAATAAGCGATGGATCAGTATATGTGAAAACAACGTTTGCAAAAGAAGTTGAAGACAAGGATTTAGACTATTCCATTACTGGTGACGGTACTCGTATCGCTAAAATCGATGGAGAAACAGGGGATGTAGATTGGGAAACAGATGTTGAGGGTGCATGGTATTTTGAATGGGATGCCCCTTGCGTAGTTGTCGATGATTACGTATATGCAGCTACTGCCAATTACGGTTTTGGAGAAAATAGTATATATTTTTTAAACCCTACTTATTTGTATTGTCTTGATACTGATAGTGGTTCTATCGTATGGGATGTGAAGGATTCTACGGGAGCAACTGGTACTGGTATCAGCAGTGACGGAGAAACACTTTATTATGCAAGAAGTAGAATTGATTTTTCTGCAAATACTGTTGAAATGGTCGTTACTGCTCACGATTTAGACTCTGGGACAGAAGAATGGGAGTACAAAGAGAACGGCGTGTCGTGTTGGTGGAATGTTCCTGTTTGTAATGATAAAAATGTATTTATTCAAGACAGAGCAGGAAAGATTTGGTCCATAAACAAAGAAGATGGAACCCAAGACTGGTCTAAAGGTGTAGGTGATCGAATCAATACAACAGCTATAGCTGTTACAAATGATTATGTCGTTGCCGCTGGTTGGGAAGTTGAGAGTAATGGTGCAATTAAAGAATCAATAGTTGTGGTATTGGATGCCGCACGTAGAGGCAAACAAATATGGAAAGAAACACTTGACGATATGATTGGACATGTTGCTTTGTATAACAGGGGGATCATATTTACTGGTCGCAGTCAGATATTCTATTATCAATCTCTGGCTCCAAAACTAGATGTTTCTCCTAACCGAGTAGTACTGGAAGAAGTAGAAAGAAACACAATGACCGATATTGAGCTTTCTCTTAAGAATGCTGGCATTAAGGGCTTAGAGGGAACTGTTTCTGTGGATCAGGAATGGTTATCTATTGATATTGATACCGTTGATGACAATTCTTCAAAAGCTGTTTTAACCGTAAATACGTGGAATTTGGATCAAGGAGATCACTCCGGAAGAGTTGTTTTCGAAACCAATGGTGGGAAAGTTCTTGTACCTGTTTTAATTACAGTTGTCGATGAGAAACCTCCCGTGATAAAATGGGATCTATCGAACTTTATTGAAATAGACGAAAAACTGTATACCAAAGAAAAAGAATTGACTCTTAAAGGTCAAACAGAACCTACTGCTTTTATTTATATCAATGAAGAGGAAGCAGAAATTGATGCAGATGGATTTTTTGAATTCTTTACTGAACTCAAAGAAGGGAAAAATGAAATCTTCATTGAAACAGAAGACGATGTTGGCAATAAAGGCGAAGAGACGTTTGTGATCTACCTAGATACAAAGCCTCCCGCATTGAACATAACAACTCCTGATTATGCCGTTTCTACCGAGGCTACTTTCTATATTATTGGTCAGTGTGACGAAGAAGATGTCGTCGTAACCATTGATACAAAGAAAATTGATCTTGGTAAAGGAGGAACCTTTGCTTACGAAGTAACTCTTGAAAGAGGAGTGAATACATTTACCATTAAAGCAATTGATAAAATTGGAAACGAAAAAGTAATCGATTTACACATTGTATATCCTGAAAAGAAGATTGTCATTCTTCGCATAGGGAATAACCAAGCAGAGGTAAATGGACAATTTGTGAAATTGGATGCCCCACCTACCATTATTAATGGCAGAACTATGGTTCCTTTGCGTTTCGTATCTGAAACCTTTGGCGCTGAAATTGGCTGGGATGGCAATGAACAAAAAATTACATTAATCTATTACGGAAAAACCGTACAGCTGTGGATTGGTAGGAGCACTGCAATTGTTAATGACGATCCTATGATTTTGGATGCCCCACCTACCATTATTAATGGCAGAACTATGGTTCCTTTGCGTTTCTGTGCTGAAACCTTTGGTGCAGAAGTTGGCTGGGATGGATCCACACAAACAATTACATTAATATATCCGAAATCCTAATACACTTACACCGATGAATAAAAAAAGCCCTCTCACAGAGAGGGCTTTTTTTATATACAAGGGTTTGTGAACTAAAGGTCTTTTATCATATCTTCCAACTCCTCTTCAGTACAAGTCGGAATATTTAATTCTATCGCCTTTGAAAGTTTTGATCCAGGATTCTCCCCAAGAAGTAAGAAATCTGTGTTTGCAGTCACGGCATTCTTTACAAAACCACCCTTGTCTTCAATTTTTTTCTTCATGTCATTGCGCGAAATAGACAGTGTACCTGTGATAACAAAGCTTTTGCCAACGATCTTGGAAGCAATAGGTATTTTTTTGTCTGTATTGGAGAAAGAGCATCCTACTTTTTTGCATCTTTCGATCATATCCACATTTTTGGGGTGATGTATATACTGGGCTATATTGGTAGCTGTTTCTGGACCAATACCAGGAATTGCATACAGATCATCGTAGGTTGCATGTAAGAACTCGTCAATTGTACTATAGTATTGGCACAATAGTTTGGCTGTATTCTCACCAACTCCTTCGATTCCAATGGCGGAGATAAAACGCCACAAAGGACGGTTTTTGGCAGATTGTATAGCCTGAACAATCTTTTGTGCAAGTTTGGATTGAAAACCATCCAATTGCACAAGATCTTCTTCTTGAATGATAAAAATATCTGGAATCGATTGTACAATGTTCTCTTTGTATAGTTTTTGAATGAGTTTTTTCCCAAGTCCTTCGATGTCCATCCCATTTTTGGAAACAAAGTATGAAAAACGTTCTTCTATTTGAGCAGGGCATTCTAGATTGGTGCAACGAATATACGCCTCATTTGGTGAACGGTACACTTCTGTTTCACAAACAGGACAATGAGTGGGCATTTTGAAGGGCATCGAATGAGAAGGTCTCTTGGATATATCAACGCGGAGAATTTCAGGAATCACATCTCCGGCTCGTTGGACAAAAACAGTGTCGCCAATACGGATGTCTTTTCTAGCAATTTCATTCTCATTGTGAAGAGTAGCACTAGAAACTGTTACTCCCCCTATCGAAACAGGTTCTAAAACGGCCACTGGGGTTAGTATACCAGATCGACCCACTGAAATACGAATATCGGTAAGAATAGTGGTGGCACTTTCGGCTTGAAACTTGTAAGCAATGGCCCATCGAGGAGCTCTAGATGTGGTGCCTAATAGGTCCCAAAGCCTTCTATCGTTAATTTTGTAAACAGCTCCATCAATTTCATACTGGAGAGAAGGGCGTTTGGTAAGAATATTCTTTTGATATACAAACAAGTCTTGGAAAGTAGGGAGTACTTGTATTTCAGGATTGACTAGAAAACCCAGGTGTTTAAGATAGGTAAGGATATCGGAATGGTAACGAAGAGCATCGCTTTCCTGATGGAAGTCCGTTAAAAAATAGAAATAGGCCGTTAGCTGCCGCTGTCTTGTAATTGCTGAATCCAATTGTCGCAAAGAACCAGCCGCCGCGTTTCGAGGATTGGCGAACAAGGGTTCTTTACGGCTATCCCGATATTGATTCAATGCTGTAAAGTCGGCTTCTTTCATAATGATTTCCCCGCGGACCCGAAAGGTTGGCAATACTTCTACAGAGTGCATCTTTGCAAACGGATGAACGGATAGGGGTATAGATCGGATGGTCTTTACATTCTGGGTGACATCCTCTCCAGTAAATCCATCTCCCCTAGTACCAGCAGACACTAAAAAACCATTCTCATAAAGGATCTCAATAGACAATCCGTCCAATTTGGGCTCAGCAACAAAAGAACATTTGGTAATATCCGTAATTCTAGACAGCTTTTGGTACCAATTATGAATATCTTCATCTGAAAACGCATTGTCTAAACTATACATTTTGCTTGGATGATGAAAAGGGGGAAATGACTGTAGGGGAGAATGCCCAACGCGTTGGGTTGGGGAATGGGGGCTATTAAATTCGGGGTGTTCTTTTTCAAGTTGTAAAAGTTCTTGAAACAACACATCATATGCTTCGTCGCCAATCTGAGGTTGATCTAACACATAGTAATAATAATCGTGTTGTTTAATGGACTCTCTTATATAGTCAATACGGTCTTTAATAGACATCGGAAGAAGTTATTTGCGTTGCAAAACTTTTTTGGTTTTATGAATGATCGCTTTGTGAGTGAGCCCATAGGCTTGCATTAATTCATCGGGGGTACCACTTTCACCAAAGGTATCTTCAATTCCGACCATTTCCATAGGAACAGAATAATTCTGCACAACCACTTCGGCCACAGCAGAACCAAAACCAGCCATCAATTGGTGCTCTTCCGCTGTAACAATAGCCCCTGTTTCTTGGGCTGCTTTAATGATAAGTTCTTGATCGATGGGCTTTACAGTATGAATATTGATGACTCGGGCGTGAATTCCTTCTTTTTCTAGTTCTTCTGATGCTACGATAGCTTCATATACCATCGAACCACAAGCAATAATAGAAACATCGGAACCGTCCCGAATAACAACCCCTTTTCCAAATTCAAAGGGTGTTTCTGGTGTTGTAAGGATGGGGACAGCTTCTCTCCCGAAACGAATATACACAGGCCCAGGGATAGAAGCGGACGCAAGCGTTGACTTATAGGTTTCATGATAATCGCAAGGTACGATAACTGTCATATTGGGAAGACTTCTCATTAACGCAATTTCCTCTAAGGCTTGGTGAGTAGCGCCATCCGGTCCAACCGAGATACCGCCATGAGCCCCACCAATTTTTACATTCAGATTGGTGTAACAAATGGTCGTACGAATCTGGTCGTAAGCTCTACCAGACACGAACACCCCATACGTTGACACATAGGGAGTTTTTCCGGCAATAGCAAGACCAGCCGCCGTACCCAACATGTTTTGTTCTGCGATCCCAATGTTGTAGGCTCGATCCGGAAATTTCTTATGAAATGTGTTGGTTGTTGTAGATTTTGATAAATCAGCGTCTAAAACAACAACAGTGGGGTCTGTTTCCCCCAATTTTAACAATGCTTCAGAATATCCAAAACGAGTAGCTTTCATTTCCATGACCATCTCCTTGGTTAGTAAAAGATTCTTGCGATATTCAACAATTGTAAATCAACAGGTCTCTTAGCTTTGATCAACTCTAAATCTGTGTATTCAATGTGCCCATTGATTTGTCCTACTAAAACACCAGTAATACCTCTTCGAATACATTCAACACTAGCATTGCCCAAAAGTGTTCCTAGCAGTCTATCGGTAGCCAAAGGGGATCCACCACGTTGAAGGTGCCCCAGTATTAACTGCCTAGTTTCCATACCAGTTTCTTTCACGATCTCAAGAGACAAGAATTGAAGAAGGCCATTGTGATCGTTGATCTGTTGTTTTTCTTGTTCCGATATATCGTTGGGAAATCCTGCAGTATCCGCGAGAACGACAATCGAAAAAAACTTTCCTTCTCCTTCTCGTTTGCGGATATGAGAAACAACTTCTTGAATGGAATAGGCTTTTTCTGGAATAATGATTAAATCTGCTCCTCCAGTAAGGCCACCATACAGAGCTATCCACCCGCATTGACCACCCATAACTTCCACTAAAAAAACACGATGGTGAGAAGAAGCTGTTGAGTGCAGACGATCCAAAGAACCCGAGACATAATTGACCGCGGTTTGAAATCCGACACTATAGTCTGTACCTGGAATATTATTATCAATGGTTGCCGGAATTCCAATGACGGGAATTTCAGATGCTTTCATAAAAGAACAAAGCTTCATTGTTGTAAAGGAACCAACTCCAATAAAACAGGTGATAGATAACTTTTCTTGGATCTTTTTCATCTCTTTTATGGCATTGTGATTTTCGAGGTAAGGATCGCTTAAAGATGTTCCTAATATCGTTCCGCCAATAGGTAAAATGCCGGACACATACGACCGATCCATCATAAAAGAATCGTTTTCTACAACACCTTCCATTCCGTTGCGGAAAGCAATTACCTCATAATCGTGTTCAAAGGAAGTTCTTCCAATCGCTCGAAGAACAGCATTGGTTCCCGGAGCATCACGCCCAGACGTAAAAACACCAATTCGTTTCATAGGATCTCCTTTGAAGAATTATAAAAAAAGTGGAATAAAGGTTAACGTTACAATCGAAATGAGTTTAATCAAAATATTCAAGGAGGGACCGGCGGTATCTTTTAAAGGATCGCCAACAGTATCCCCCGTCACAGAGGCAATATGAGCCAAAGAGCCCTTACCCCCAAAGTGTCCCGATTCAATATATTTTTTTGCATTGTCCCAAGCGCCACCACTGTTAGACATGAAAACAGCCATTGTAACGCCACTTACCAGAGATCCCGCAAGGAGTCCAATGACAGATTCAATCCCAATGGTAACAAATAGTACAAAGGGAAAGAGAATTCCCAGCAAAGAGGGGAGAATCATTCCTTTAATTGCCCCCGTGGTGGATATGTCGATACATTTTTCGTAGTCAGGTTCTGTGAGTCCTTTTAAAAGGCCCGGTTTTTCTTTAAACTGCCTTCGTACTTCTTCTACCATCATTTTCGCTGCTTGCGTAACAGAGTTAATGGTTAAGGAAGAAAAAAGGAACGGCAGCATACCTCCTACGAAGAGGCCGATAATGACTTGGGGATTGTCGAGGGAGAAAGAAATATGAAGAGCTTGAATCGAGTCTAGATGTGTAAATGTGTTAAATAAGGTTAAAGCCGTAAGAGCTGCAGAACCAATGGAAAATCCTTTTCCAATGGCAGCAGTTGTGTTGCCTATAGAGTCCAGTTTGTCAGTAGTTTGACGAACATAGTCGGGTTGGTGAGTCATTTCAGCGATACCACCGGCATTGTCAGAAATGGGGCCATAGGCATCGACAGAAATCGTTGCTGCTACTGTGACAAGCATACCAAGACCAGCAAGAGCGATTCCAAAAACGTTCAACAACGCGAAGGAAGCAAAAATAGCAATGACGATCACGGCAATGGTTAAAAAAGTGCTTTGCATACCATAGCTAAAACCACTTAAAATATTGCTTGCAGTACCTGCCTCTGAGGCGGCAGCAATGTTCCGAATAGGTTGGGCCGATGTGTAATAGTCGGTGATAAAACCAATGGCTGTACCACAAATGACTCCAATGGCAACCGCATAGAAAAAGAAGACATTTTGGAGCATGAAAAAACTTGCAAAAAAAGTGAGAATAATAGTGAGTAGAGAAGAAAATACACCGATGTTTTTGATCATGAAGTTTGGATTCACGTTTTTCTTCATGGACAACTGTCGAGCAATAATAATAACGAGAATGGAGCTAAAAAAACCAATCGATAGAAGAGTAAAGATAAAAGAAATATATGGGAGATGGCCTTCATAGAATAGAGCAATAAGAGCAAAACACCCATATGCAGCACCAATATAGGATTCAAAAAGGTCGGCTCCCATACCCGCAACATCTCCCACATTGTCACCAACATTATCGGCAATCACTGCTGGATTGCGAGGATCATCTTCTGGTATGTGGGCTTCTGTTTTTCCTACAATATCGGCACCAATATCCGCTGCTTTGGTAAAAATGCCCCCGCCTATGCGAGCAAAAAGTGCCACCAAGGAGGCTCCCAGAGAATAACCCAGGAGGATGTCTATGGGAGAAAGACTTGTATACTGCTGAGCAAGTATGAAACTAAGTGATAGGCCCAATATCCCAAAGCTGCACGTTGCAATTCCCATAATGGAACCACCTGTGAAAGAAACATACAATGCGGATTGTACATTTTTCTTGGCAGCAGCTGTGGTTTTGTAATTGGCAATAGTGGAAACACTCATACCAATCAAACCACTGCATATGGAAAAAAGAGAGCCCGTAAAAAATAAAATAGCAAATTCTATGGAGAATAAAAAAGTGATTACAATGGTAAAACCTATCACAAAAGGAGCTAAAATCTTGTATTGACGCCGAAGATAAGCAAAAGCACCTCGACGAATAATGGACCCAATATCTTGAATTGATTTTTCAGCAGAATAGTGGACAATGGCTTGTACAAATTGGAACACCAAAAAAAATCCCAAAACACTCATCAGAAAGGCAATCCAAACACTTATCAAATGGTAACCCCTTTGTATAGTATGCGCGTTTCATTGACTTCTATGCAGTCAAGTTTATACTTAACTTAGAATTTTGCAAGGGTTGGGCGGGTGGCTCAGAGGTAGAGCACTTCCCTCACACGGAAGGGGTCACAGGTTCGAATCCTGTTCCGCCCATATTTTTTTCTTTGCCGATGTAGCTCAGTTGGTAGAGCAGCTGATTCGTAATCAGCAGGTCGTCAGTTCGACTCTGACCATCGGCTGTGTGTCTGGAGGGTAATGAATGGACAAAATTCATTTCGGTAAATATGTTGCAATTGAAGAAATTGGCAGAGGCGGGATGTCCATTGTATACAGAGGAGACCACCCAACTCTTAACAAACCAGTTGCAATCAAGGTTTTATCTGAGTTTTTAGGATCGGATTCAAATTTTATTAATCGATTTCAGAAAGAGGCCGATATACTGTCTTCTTTCAGGCATGCCAATATTGTTTCCATCCTTGACTATGGACAACAGGACTCCAAGTACTACATTGTGATGGAGTATATTGAGGGTTTTACGGTACAGCAAATGATTACCCAAACAGGTCCCCTTCCGTTGAATATTATTACAAATATTTTGCAAGGAGTCTCCACGGCACTTGCTTACACCCATCGAAAAAGCATTGTTCACCAAGATATAAAATCTTCTAATATTATGGTGGACAACAATGGCCATGTAATGGTTACAGACTTTGGCCTTTCCCGAAACATTAGTCTAGACAACTTAGAACAAAGAAGCAACGAAATTGTGGGAACATTATCCTATTGTGCTCCTGAGCAGTTGGATCACAAAATGGGGAAAATTGATGCCACAACGGACATATATTCCTTAGGGGTTGTGTTCTATGAAATGGCAACCGGACAATTGCCTTTTGCCGACGACAATACATCCGTAAATATTGCCTATCAACACATCAATGTGATGCCTGAATCCCCCAAAAAATTAAAACCGGACTTATTGCTGAAAGCTTCTAGCATGATCATGAAAATGCTCAAAAAGAAACAATCCGAACGCTACCAAAATATGGAAGAGGTATTGAAAGATATACAAGAACTGCAAGATGTATCTCAGTATTATCGCCCTAAGTACGAAGAAGAGGAAGAAGGTTCTTTTTTTGTGTTTCAACCCGATGGTGATGATTCTAAAGCTCAATTGATGACGCATGATTCAGAAGTACCTATGATGATTAGTTCAGAAGATGAAGAAATAGACCAAGATCAAAACCAAGACCTAGAAGAAACTCCTTATAACAACGCAGAAACAAAGGATTCGGAGCCCATCATGGAAGAAGTTAATACAGTGACACAATCAAATAATGAGGCGGAATTTGGTTTCGATACAGATCCCTATATTGGCAAAGAAATCAAACACCGATACAGAATTCAAAAATTGATTCTTCGGCGTATTTTAAGCAAGCTTTACTATGGCGTCGATTTGGTCAAAGATATTCCCGTTACCATCCAACTTCCAAATGAATCAAGACCAACCTTCAAAACCCGAATCAACAGAGAAATTGAAACAATGAAGAAAATTGACCATCCAGGGTTTGTTAAATTTATCGATATTGTTGAAGAAGAAGGTGTTCATTTTGTTATTAGAGAGTATGTTGAAGGGAGCTCTGTAAAGAATCTTTTAAAGCGTGAACAATTGTCCATTAAGCGCAGCGTCCTAATTGCACTGGATGTATTAGATGCCTTGGCCTATTTACACCAACGAAAAATTATTCATCGTGATTTGAATTCTGATGTCGTGATGATACCTAAAAAGGGTAGAACTCGCATCAGCTCCTTGGGGTTTACACGAGTAGAAGATGCGTCTAGCGTATCAAGCGGGGAGTTTTTGGGTGTTGTGCAATACACAGCTCCAGAACAAATCACGCAGTCTTTTTCTGATGCTAGAACAGATATTTATGCCGTGGGCGTACTTTTGTTTGAAATGCTTACAGGATCTCCTCCCTTTGACTCTACCCTACCCGTTGAAGTTATGGATATGCATTTAAAAAAAGTACCTCGTTTCCCAGAGGACTTCCAAAAAGGGATTCCTCTAACTCTTCAAAGAATTGTTTTAAAGGCACTTTCAAAACAACCCGAACAAAGATTCCAAACCGCTGAAGAAATGACCGATGCGCTGGAAACTTTCTTAAAGAGTTTCACTGGTAAATCACAAGAGTTTTCCGCATCGGAAGATAAGCAAGAGGAACCCCCAGCGGATGGAAAAGAAAAACAAAAAGAATCGCAAATCCCCCCCCTGAATATTGCTTCAGATACTGGACTATATAGAGATTTACAACAAAAGAGTGGTTCCAAAAAACAGGTATCGTTTTCTATAAAGAACAGACCTTCTACAAAAATGAATCAAGATAAGATTGATATTCGCAAAATCATTAATGATGACCTTAAAATGGATCCTCATGCAAGAGATGTCGAAAAAACTGAGGCAAAACAGTTGAACAAAGCAATGCTGTCAAAAGAAAAAGAGATGTATGAAGAAACACAAAAGAATACGAAAGTGGATGCAACTGTTACGCACTCTCCAACGTTTTCGATGAAACATTCAAAAAAAGAAACCGAGAACTCAGGATCAACTCCCAAGAAAAGGCTGTGGTTGCCCCTTTTATTAATCGCATTGACCGCAATATTACTGTTGTTTATTTTTGGGCCTTTATCTCCCTCTAAGCAAGGTTCACAAACTCCCAATGGAAAGTCTGGTTTTTTGGAGTGGATTTCTCCCAAATCTGTCCATGAAGTTTTTCTTTCTCCTTTACTACCCACCACCATTGTTTTAAAAAATCCATCTTGGAAGCCTGACCACTATTACACAATAAAAAAGTTAACTCCGACGGTGGATTATAGTATATCCAAATCAACAGATGATGGTGTGTTTTCCTTAAAGCTTTATTCTTCGAATCCCAATTTAGAAAAAATGATTCAGTTTACTCTACAATATGCTAGTCCAACGGACGAAATTCTGAACGAAGTTACCTATACAATAGCAAATACACCCGATTCGGTATCGGAGTTATTGATCAATTATGATCAAGCTACCTATAGCTTTAAGGGTGAAAAACCCCAAATGACAGAACCCAATGTGTTTATTTATCAAGAAAAATTGTATCTTCCGATTCGTTTTTTACACCGCGTTTTCGATGCGGAACTATTGTATGATTTTGAACAAGAGAAAATTGAAATACGGAATCTTGATCAGCATATTTACGAGTTCTTTCTGTTTAAAAATCAATACATTATTGACGGACAAACAATAACGGGTGTGAATCCCATTTTAGAAATCAATGATACAGCCTATCTCCCTGTTGATTTTTTAAGCATCAAAATGCACTTTTCCATTGTTCTTGAAAGAAACATTGAGGACCATTTTGTCATTCGCCTAATCAAGAATCAAGAGAGGTAGTATAGTGGCAGGCTTTGGGTTTGAAAACCAGTTAACCGTCGTTTTTGCGTTGGAAAATGCTTCTGAATTGGATACATTTCAACCCTATTTTGACAAAAACCCCATGTTAAAAATTGAAGATCTTGTATTGGATGGATTTATACTTGATGAAAAAATACGCATGCTAACGCCTGATATTTTAATTTTGGACTACCACTTAAAAAACATTCATATGATAAACTTCTTAGAAGAAGCCATCATTAAGTATCCATCAACGTCCATTGTATTAATTGTTCGAGAAGACGACTTGATTGATATTCGGAAAATAGTCAAAACAGCCACTCGCAATGTGATTACTCGACCCTTTGACCCTGACACTCTCCCGCAAATTGCCATGAATGCCTTTGTGTCTAGCTTTAAAGATAAAAAATATCAAAACGCTGGAATGCAATCCAAAGAATTGGGAAAGCTTTTAAGTTTTACCTCTGCCAAAGGGGGTGTAGGAAAATCTCTTTTGTCTGTCAACCTTGCGCTGGTTTTAGCAAACCTGACAGAATCTTTCAAAATACTATTGATGGATCTAGGGCTTCCCTATGGAGACCAAAGAGCCATCACCAATATTAGCCCTGATAAAACGCAATCCACCATCGATTTGTTTACTATTGCGGATGAATTGTCACCCGAAAGACTCAGCAATATTGTACAGAGAAGTGAAATATACCCCAATTTCGATATTGTTATGTCCCCGGGTTCTTTTGACCGAGTTAAAGAGATTGAAAATGGGAAGATTAGCAAAGCGATCCGAACCCTGAAACTTATATACGATTACATCATTGTAGATCTGGATCCGGGTGTGAATAAAATCTCCAAGATTTTTTTTGAGCAATCTGACAAAATATTTATTGTTTTTACCCCCGAAATACCTTCTTTGTTTCGTTTAGTGAACTATTTAAAAGAATTTCAGTGGTTGAAAATTAGTACTCCTCCAGAGATTATCTATAACAAACGAAGCAAAAAAGCCGATCAAAAAATCCAGTCCATTCTCCAAAAAATTCTTCCATATCAACTGTTTGGATCTGTCAGAGAAGACAATAATGTTGCTTTTAATTCCATGAACAATATGTTTCCTGCCGTCACTAAAAAGGGTGTAATACGCAAGGATATTATGGATATCGCAGAAAAAATTCTTGAGTGGGAGGGGAATTGATGATCAAGCATTCTTCTGATACGGAAGAATTCTACAAGAAGATCCGCAATAGTGTTTTTGAAGAAATCACGCCCGCAGAAATACTCAGAGAAAAACAAGAAAATCCAGAACAAGTGAAGGCAAAGATTCGAAATATTTGTCTGCAAACCATTCAAATATCCAAGCGAGTTCTTCCCATAGAATACCAAGAACAAATCATTCATCGACTCTTGAATGAAATATTTGGTTTTGGGATGATTCAACCTCTACTAGAAGATCCTTCTGTCTCTGAAATCATGATTAATGCACCAGACGAAGTATATATTGAACGAGATGGGAAACTGCTTAAATCCGATGTTCAATTTGAATCTCCTGGTCAAATTATGCAAATCATTGATCGGATTGTGAGTCCTTTGGGAAGAAGAATTGATGAATCCAGCCCTTTGGTGGATGCTCGATTGCCGGACGGAAGTCGAGTGAATGCTATTATTCCACCCATTGCTGTAAAAAGCCCCACATTAACGATCCGTAAATTCAAAGATACCATCTTGGATTACGATAGCCTGATTACGTTTGGTTCCATGACTCGAGAAATGGCCGATTTTATCCATGCCATTGTTCGATCCAGAGCCAATATTATTATATCCGGTGGTACAGGATCTGGGAAAACTACCTTGCTCAATGTTTGTTCCACTTCAATTCCTGCTGCAGAGAGAATTATCACAGTAGAAGATTCGGTGGAACTAAAACTAAAACAGCCTCATGTTATATCTCTTGAGGCCAGACCTCCTAATATTGAAGGGCAAGGACAAGTTACCATTCGTGACCTTGTAATCAATTGCTTGCGAATGAGGCCAGATCGAATTCTTGTCGGAGAAGTTCGAGGAAAAGAAGCCTTTGACATGTTACAAGCTATGAATACCGGTCATGATGGTTCTTTGACGACCGTTCACGCCAACACCCCCAAAGATGTTATTTCGCGGCTTACTTCTATGGTCTATATGACAGGACTTGAAATGCCTGTTCACATATTGCAAGAAATGATCTATAGTGCCATTGAGTGTGTGATCCAAACAGCCCGATTTTCGGACGGTTCAAGGCGGATTACCACGATTTCTGAACTGGCTGAGTTCCAAGACAAACAAGTGGTTCTTAATCCTATCTATCAGTTTGTCATCGATGGACGCGATGAAAATGGCAAAATACAGGGACATTATGAATATAAGCAGTATACAAACCGTATAAAATCAAAGTTGGAAGCACTACGATACGACAAAGAAAAACCCTTAGATTCCTTGGAATCTAAGATGAATAGCAATCCTGTCACAAACGATCCAAGCTATGAAAAAATGCAGAAAGTACTGCAAAAATTAGGACACACTCATGAAAAAAAATGAGAGTGGAAATGCTCGAGAAGACCTTTTTATCCCTTTTTATCAACACAAAAAGGGAAGAAGAGATACAAAAGAGTTTTCTGAACTCAAGATAAAAGAAGGGTCTGTTCAAGACCTACTAAAGATTTCTATGAATACTTTTACATTTGGATTTCTTTTTACGGTTATCGCGGTTGGGATTTTCCTCATTTTCTTTTTCATGTTTGATCGAAATATTGTCATGGGAATTGTTTTTATGGGCCTTTGTTTGGTAGGTTTCCAGATGTTCTTACAAATCAAAAAAGGAGAAAAAGAGAATCAGTTTGTCAATCAACTGCCAGATACATTGTCGGCCGTTGCCAACTCCCTGAAAGCAGGGTTTTCCTTAGATCAGGCATTTGAGTTTGTTTCCATGTCAATGCCAGAGCCCTCTAAGAGTGAATTTTCAAGAATCCACATAAATTATCGCGTTGGATTAACCCTAAAAGATTCCTTGGAAGACTTAATTCACAAATATCCGAATGCAGAAGTTAAGCTTTTTGTTTCTTCTTTGGTATTGCAGTCGCAAGTGGGGGGGAACGTAATCCCGTTTTTAGAGGAATTGAAAGAAATCCTGAAAGAACGCGTAAAACTACGTAGAAGTATTGCTGTAGGTACAGCTCAAACAAAACTATCCTCGGCGATTGTTGCACTCCTTCCTTATGTGATGCTGATGTTGCTTGTATCTTCAGGGTATGCAGCATTAACAACCACCTTAAAAGGGATTCTACTTTTAATCCTAGCTGTTATAATGCAAGTGATTGGTATCTTTATAAACTCTCAGCTAACCAAGATTGATCTATAATGAAAACACTAGAAACGTCTCTCCTCACCCTCATATTTTTCAGTACTATTGGGTATCTTATCCTCCGACTATGGTTTTCGTGGAAAGAAAGAAAAAAAAGATCCACAGATTCATTGTTTGGTATCGAAGAACTGAAAAAAAAGAAGCAGAAATCACCAAATGCTATTGTTGAAATACTTTACAATTTATCCAAAGCATTTTATCGAATACTTCCTATGTTGAAGGGGATTGCAACAAGAAGAAGCCAAGAGTCAAAAGATCGGCTGGACGACCGTTTAGAAAAAGCTGGTAGACCCTTTGGAATGGACGCAAACGAGCATGGTAAGTTAAAACTTTTTACCGCGTTTCTTTTCTTTTTCCTTCTCATGATTGTTGCTTTAGGCAATGAAAACTCAAACTTTTACTTCTATGCAGTTGCCTTTGGTTTGATTGGTTTTGTGTACCCCGATTTTTTTGTTTCTTCTCTTTTGCAGGTTAGAGCTAAAAAGATATCTCTTGAACTTCCGGATGCTATGGATTTTATTGCTCTTTGCTTAGCAGCTGGTATGAATTTCCAACTTGCAGTAGAAGAGTATGTGAAACGAAACAATACCATTCTTTCCGATGAGTTTGACATTTTTATTAATGACATTCAAGTAGGATTCAACCGAATAGATTCCTTTGAGCACCTTTTAGCTCGGAATGAATCTCCTGAATTTCGGAGCTTTTTGAGTTCTGTAATTCAAGGAGAACAACTTGGGACTCCACTCCGGCCGGTTATTATGAATCAAGCAGAAGAACTACGCTCCAAACGCCGAGCTCATGTTGAAAAAGAGATTGCAACCGCCCCTACAAAAATGCTGTTCCCTCTTATCATGTTTATACTCCCCGCAATGCTTATGATTATTTTGGGATCTGTTTTGCTTCCTGCACAAGTCCAGAAAAACTCAAACATGTCTCTTACATTTCAAGATTTTGTCTATTATCGAGTTACTCCCGGAGTAAAGGTGCTTGTCAATGGAAATGAAGTTCCTGTTTATGCAATGCGAATGGTAACCGATTCCGCCACCGGGGAAACGCAATTGCAATATACACAAGGAGCCATAGAAACCCCAGAACAAGGGGAATATATTCGAGACTACTTGGAAAACAAAAAGGTTCAGCAAGCTTGGTTTACTCGATTTGATATACCAGAAGGCGAACTTGTGAAGTATTATATTTCCGTGGTGGCTCACAATGGGCAGAGAGCAAGCGATTACCTAGCCATGAAATATATAAACATAGACTTACAAGACTTTGACGAAAAAGGAGTTTATATAACGCCTGAAAAATCAGTTACAATACGTGGATCTGTTACTCCAGGTATAGCCTTAAAGGCGATGATGCACCAAAAAGAATTGCCTGTTTCTGTAGATGAGAAAACAGGAGAGTTTACCGTACCAGATTTGGCCTTAACTTCTCAAAACAATCACATCCAATTTACGTTAACCGATGATCTAGGATTAACCACAACCATTGACAGAATAGTACAATACACGGGCGTGTTTGTGAATGTTTCTTTTACCAATGCCAATACCGTCGATCAATACGGGATTTTAACAGGCATTGCTACTCCCAATACCTTACTTCATATTTATGGGGTAAAAAACAACAAACTTGCATTGGAAACCTCTATTTATGTCGATGATACTGGAAGAGTCCAAGAAATGATTCCCATTGAACCAGGTGTAAACCAATTTCAAATCTTTGCAGAAGACAAAGAGGGGAACAAAAGCCCCAAAATTCAATTATTAATAACAAGGAGCCTTACCGGATGATGTATCAACTGTCCTATCACTCCATTATACTTTATGTGATTACAACAGTGGTTTGCGGAATTTCTATCGTAACGGATATAAAAACGAGAAAGATTCTCAACATTGTTACCTACCCAGCAATTCTTCTTGGGTTTGTTGTAGGACCCACCTTGGTTTTATTCCATGGAGGCACTTTCTGGGAAGGCTTCAGTCATTCCTTATGGGGATTTCTATTGGGATTTGGGTTTTTCTTTATCTTTTATCTTGTGGGAAAAGGGAAAAATATGGGTGCTGGAGATGTCAAATTGATGGGTGCTATTGGCGCCCTGTTGGGTTGGGAAATGGCAGTCAACGCCATCATTCTAACAGCTATTGTGGGGCTTGTTGTTGCCATTATATTGTTTTTTCCTTTGTTTCATGCTTTGATAAAAACACAAAACGCTTCCACCCTAAAAGGGTATGGAAAAATGACAATGCCGTACGGGGTGTCTATTGCTATTGGAACTGTTTTAGCCATTTTATTGCGCATTTTATACATCATTCATGTGTTAGAGATGCCATTGTTCCTATGAAAACCCGTCGTCGTACACGAGAGAATGGTTCTACCACGGTCGAATTTGCATTGCTATTTCCCCTTGCTTTTTTAATCACTTTCTTTGCGATGGTCATTCTTTTTCGATATGTCGATGCCCTGATGTTAACATACCAAGCAAATCGAGTGGCTCGAATCCAAGCGATAACAGCAAGTATTCCTTCTTCCATGCAAGAAGAATTGCAAACTCTTCCCTTTCTCAATCAATTTCAAGAACGGGCTTCCTCCATTGTTCTTGAACAAGAGGGTGTCGTGGAATCGGAATTACAGGTACGGCAAGGGTTCATCCCCGAGTATTTGATTACACTTTCACTATCCCAAACAGCACAAGATTCAACAGAGCATTATAAAACGATTACAGAAAGGGCATTTTATGTCTACGGGTTTGAAGAACTGGATGAATAAAAATGCTTTCCAAGCCGACGAGTCTGGGCAGTCAATTATAGAAACAGCCTTTTTATTAGGGGTTGTTTTATTGGTTGTGATGGCTTTTCTTTCTCTGGGATCTGCGTATTACTATAGGACCAACCTGCACCATATGACATCCAATATTGCACGGATACTAACCTTATCCGATATACAAGCAGATTCTTCACAAACACAGCAGTCCATCAACGATGTTTTAGAGTTTTATGAAACCGATCTTCTGTTCCCCATATATACCAGTGACACCAATCGTTTTTCTATATCATGGGAGGAAGAAACTCTTGATTTAGTATATACAGTATATGTGGTACAAGCGGAATACGAAGGCTTATCCATTCCATTTTTCCCTCCCATAGAGCTTATTGTCCGAACCTTTTCTTTAAAAATTGAGACCGAGTTATGAAAACCTCGTATTGGACCATTGCAACAATGAATGGAGATGCGATATCTACGCAAGCAACTATTGCAAGGAGCATGTTTCAAAAAGCAAGGGGGCTGTTAGGGAAAATGAAAATGTTGCCACAAGAGGCCATGATTTTCTATCATGCTTCTTCAATCCATACCTTTGGCATGAAGTTTCCTATTGATGTTGTATTTGTAAAAAAATCGGGAAAGGTACATCGGATATGTTGTTCTGTCAAACCTAGCAGGATGCTGTTTTGTATATCGTATGCCACCATTGAACTGCCTGCGAATAGAACCAAAGATTGTAAGTTACAAAAAGGAAATGTTATCAAATGGTTTCAAAACGATGAATCTGGGCAAGTTTTTGTGGAGTACGCCCTTATTATAGCTGTGCTCATTCTGGGCGTGATTGTTGCTTTTATTCCTTTAATGGAGCAGGTGCAAGACTTCTTGCATTCCATTGCTGGATATCTTGTCGATCTTTAAGAGATATACTTCTTTTGAACATAGTCTGAACTCATAGAATACAATAGCGCAGAATAATGTAGCCCAAAAGAAATTCTATCTCCCACTTGAAACGATTGTTCCGCCTCTTCAACGTCAACAATAAGATGATCTGAAGAAGCACCCAAAATCGTTATTCCTAGATCAAGAGGCTCAATTTCTGAAACATCTGTATCCAAACGACCAATATCAACAATAGCCCGTTTCCGAAGTCCTTTATCTTTAAAAATAGGTGTTTCGCCAAAGGCATTTTTAGTTAATGGTTGCAAAGGAATGGATGGTTTGGTTTTTAACTCAATGATTTCACCAGTGAGTGTAAAACAATCTTGGAAACAACCCTGAACTGGTTTTTTATAAATAGCATCTACCCCCATCACAATGGATTCTCCAACTCGAAGGTGGTTGATATAGGGGGGGAGAGTTTGATTCTCCAAGAGAGGGATTACATTGGATCCCCCCCCGGATATATAGAGTGGTTTGTGTCCCATAATGGAAACAAAATCTTTCGCTGCTTTTTCGAGAACAGACAAATTGTCGGGCGTTGGAATAAGACCAGCAAAACAGGTGGCATTTGCACCTATGCCAACAATTTCCAGCCCACGGAAATGACGACATTGCTTAAGAAAGTCTTGAAAATCTTGCGGCATAATGCCTTCGCGCAGATCTCCCATTTCTATCATACAAATAGCTTTGTGTGTAATCTTCTTTTCCAAGCAATATTCGTTCATTGCCTCAAGGACTTTCAATTCAGTATTAAGGGTACTATCACAAATCTCAACAACGGGAGCAACATTCTTCAAAGAAGGAGTTCGTATGAGCATAAATTCAGCTTCAATCGCATTGTTCTTCATGCGAACAATATCTCGTAGTCGGGAATCTCCCAAAGATGTAACCCGTTCCGTATACATTTTACATATTACAGGATCTCCCATAACTACTTTGGTAATAGGCGTTAGCTGGATATTGTTTTGTTCGCATAAGCCAAGGATTACTGCCAAGTTATTCCGTAATTTTTCAATGTGGATACTAAGTATCGGTGTATACATAAAAACTCCTAATCGATAGATTGATGAAGAATTTTACAAAATTCACATCCAAAGAGCAATGTGATCATGGTGTAATACATCCAGATAAGAATGACAATGATAGAAAACATGGAACCATATATAATGCTTGTTTTGGAAAAATACTGCAAATAAAGCTGAAAGCCAAACAATGCCACCAGCTCCAATACTAAGGAAACAAGAGCCGCATAGAAGGCCGCTTTTGTATGAACCGGTTTTTCGGGAATCCATTTAAAAAAGGCAAAGAAAGTGAAACCTGCGATGGTTAAATTTAAAAAATACAAAAGAATCGTAGATGTCATTTGAGGAAAAGAAACAAAGGTGGAGGCATCAATGAATCGAATAAAAAATAAGAGGATATTGTAAACAATGAGCGTAAATACTACCAATACCATTAACAAGATCATGACTCCCATCCCCCTCACCTTGCTTCCCGAAAAAAGCCTCTTTGAGGTACGGACCTTCCAAATGCTGTCAAAGGTTCTTTTTATCCAAGAATAAAAAATAAATAAAGACCATAGCATCACAAAAAAAGCAACAACTGACGATGAAAGAGAGGCTTGGAACGCTGCATCTATAATAGATTGCAGGTTGCTGATCTGAGAGGGCGTAAACTGGTCTAAGATGCGGAAAAAAAGACGAGTGAATTCTACTGCGCTTTGACCAGTAGGCAGAAGGCTACTGGCAATGGACAAAGTGAGAATCAGCATGGGAAGCATATTAAGAAACAATGCCCATGAAAGGCCCGCTGCTTTCATGACACAGTCGTCTTTATAAAAATGCACAAAAGAGTACCGAAACAAATACCCAATTTTTTTGAAGAAAAATGGAATTTTCAACATCGTTACTTGAGAACAGTCACACGTCTCTATCCATCTATGTAAAGTATGGATAGAGACGTGTGGGAAGGATTAAAGTACAATCTCTTTTTCGGCGATGGCTTTAACAAGCTGTAGTGTATTTTGTACATCCATAACATCCACCATTTCGCTAGGAGAATGAAGGTATCGAGTAGGGATGGAAATACAGGTTGTATAAACTCCCGATTTGGTTGTTTGGATAACTCCACCATTGGTTCCTCCGAAAGGAAGAACTTCAAATTGATAGGGGATCCTATTTTGATCTGCAACAGTCTGAATCCATTGGTTTAAATTGTGATTGGCGATCATACTTCTGTCCTGAATTTTAATAGCAGGACCGGCACCAAGTTTCATCGGTACACGTTTTAGTCCCTTTGGAGTGTCCTCAAAACCTGTTGCTGTGACATCGAGAGCAATCCCAAAATCAGGTTCAATTCCGTAGGAAGCTGCTTTGCTACCCACAAGACCCACTTCTTCTTGGGTTGCAAACACAAAATATAGGTCGTGATGGTGGGTTTGCAATGTTTGAATGAGTTTCACTAAAAGGGCACAAGCAATTCTGTCATCCATGGCTTTGGACATATATCGATTTCCCAGATCAACGAAAGGGGAATCATATGTTGCTGTTTCTCCGATACGAATTTTTGACAATGCTTCATTTTTACTACGGGCCCCAATATCGACATACAGAGTGTCGAAAGAAACCTCCTTACGATCTGCTCCATTCTTTGATAAAATCTCAGATTCAAACCCAATCGTCCCTTTGCTCCCATATTCAAAGCAAATTCTTTGAAAAGGAAGATTGACAGGGTTATGCCCACCCAAGGGCTCAATGTGAACAAAACCATGATCGTCGATATACGTAGCAACAAAACCAATTTCATCCATATGGGCATCGAAAAGAAGTTTTTTCCCGTTTCCTTTTTTATGGGCTATCAAATTTCCTAGCGAGTCCGTTCTAATTTCATCCACATACGGTTGAATGGAAGCACGAATCGCTTTTTGGATAGGCTCTTCTCTTCCACTGGGTGCTGAAATTTCAACAAATTGTTTAAGAATGTCTTTCATATAGTACCTCCTCTACAAAGTAAGAAAGGAATGATTCTCCTGGTAAATTGCCAGGGCTAATTGTAAGGTATTTTGATAATCCTCGGGATGCATAAGGCTTACCGGTGAATGTATATAACGGACAGGAACTGACAACGATCCAACATACGACCCTTTTTCGCCTTTTCCGATATTTGTAGCATCGTTACCTCCTGCTACTTTTTCTTTGATCTGGTAAGGGATTTGATGTTTTTCCGAAACAGACTTAAAAAAATCAAAGATTTTTTTAGAAAAAACGAATCCATTGTGAGCAATACTTATGGCCGGACCTTTCCCCAGTTGAGTTGTATAACGATTCCTTTCAACCAGGGGATTATCACAAGCAGTGGTTCCTTCAAGGACAACAGCAAAATCTGGTTGAATCTGGTAGGTTGCAGTTGCACTCCCTCGAAGACCTACTTCTTCCTGTGTCGCAAACACAAACCATGTATCATAAGCAGGCGTAATATTCTGTTTTAACATGTCGATCATAATAGAGCAACCCACTCTGTCATCGAATGCTTTTGCTTTCCAAAGACGACCGTACTCTTCATAGGCCGTGTTGAAAACAATGGGATCCCCCATTTCAATACTGCCTTGTAGGTCTTTGTCAGAAGAAGCTCCAACATCAATGTACAAAGAATCCATTTTTATGGGATCCATAATGGCATTTTTTTGAAGGTGGATGGGCAATATACCAATAACTCCCTGTAGAGTCTTTTTGCCCATGATCGTCACCCGAGAGGCCGGCAAAATAGAGGGTAGAATGCCTCCGACGGTAGAAAATTTTACAATCCCATTGGAATCAATTTTTTCTACCATCAACCCTACTTCATCCATGTGGGCTAAATACATGATATGTTTCGAGCAGTTATGACCTCGTTTCTTGACCATTAAATTGCCCAAACAGTCTATTTTTATTTCATCCGCAAAATCAGCAATCTCATGGCGAATGAAAGTGCGTACTTCATTTTCATATCCACTAATTCCGGGTAGATTACACAATTCTTTTAAGACCATTGAAGTCCCTCCAAGTATTCATCATTCAAAGTTTTAATATACGCTGTTAGGAGTTCCACAATGTATTTGCAATCTTTGAGGTTGAGCACTTCAACGGGCGTATGCATATACCGTAGGGGTAGGCTGAGAAGTGCCGTGGGAATTCCGCTACGAACAATTTGTATGGAACCAGCATCTGTTCCGCCTGGTCTTGCGCAAGGTTCAAGAGTGAAGGGGATATACTTATTATCAGCACATTCGCGAAGGTCGTTCACGATTTTGGGTGTAAAATTAGGACCAATTCCAATACCAGGACCTTTCCCTAAAGGAAGACCATCGTGTCCGTTTTGAGAACCAAAACCAACGTCCATGGCGATAGCAACGTTTGGTTCGATCTCCCAGGCAGAGGTTCCAGCCCCCTTTGTTCCAACTTCTTCTTGAGAAGAAAAAACAAAGTACACGTCCCAATCGTGTAGAACGGTCATCAGCTCATGGGCTACTGCCATGCTAATGACGGCACACGAACGATTATCAAGGGTTTTTCCTGCATAATGGTCAGACAACAGCTTTGTAAAAGAAGATTTAAAAATGATTCCAGAACCAACATGAATTCGTTTTCGCACTTCCTTTTCTTCCAGTCCTGTGTCTAAAATAAGAGTGTCATAGCTGGGGACTTTTGTACGCTCTTCTGGTTTCACCAAATGAGGTGGAACGGTAGAAAATACACAAGGGATCATTTCGTTGTGAATATCACGAACAAAACACTCTTGTGCTTGAAGGATTTTTGGATCCACCCCTCCTCTTGGTTCCACACGTAAAAATCCATTTTCTAGGATGGCCCCAACGACAAAACCAATTTCATCGATGTGGGTGGAGATCATGAGTTTTGCTCTCTGCGAGCCTTTCCCTTTTTTGATAGCAACGAAGCTACCAAGGGTATTGACGTAGGATTCATCGACAAAAGGTGCAATTTCTTTCTGAATCCATTGGATCACAGAGGATTCCTCTCCACTCAACCCATACAGATCTGTGATTTGTTGAAGGTTTTTTTCCCAATCGAACATCTACATCCTCCTTATCGTAACAATTTGATTGACTGCATTCCATTCGACAGCAGCTTGCAAGGCCTCTGAAATAGCTCGTATAGGGACAAATGTTCTACTTGTCCTTATTTCAGGGGGCGCATCGAGCGTTATTACATCTTCGTTGACTCGCATTTTTGTAGAGCCAATAGTTAACAATATTATTGTATCACGATCTTGAATAGAGATCTCTTGTTTCTGAGAATTCCATAGCACTTCTGCATGGAATGCTTCCGAAATAAAACGTAAAGGGACCATCGTTCGCCCCTGAGCAATATACGGAGCTGCATCCATTTCTTTGGAAGTACCATTGACAGAAGCTTTGTATTGATGAATTTGCAACTGAATGACGGTGTGGAGGAAATGAGACACAGGAATGAGCTGAATACGGTGATTGCCAGCGTCTGCAATGGCAATTTGCTGACGGTAAAAAACTATTTTTTCGGGGAATAAAAACGAACCTGTCTCAAACCATAAATTTACTTGCGAGTTGCTGTCTTGGATGAAAGTATTGGGGCCTCCAATGTCGCCATAGGTAGAAAACAAAACACCATTCAGGCTATTGTAGATATCAATACAACAATCCTCTCGATTGACAACCAGAAATCGGTCTTCAAGGGGAATAAAATAGATCTTGGCGGTGGAAGAGGGGGAAAACCCTTGCAGCGTGCAACTGCGTATTGTAGATTCGAAAGAAGAATCTAGAACGAAAATGACCCCTTTATGGTTGAGCAAGTAGAGCTTATCTTTTGATATAAAGAAACTTTGGACATTTTTCATAGAGGTGGGAAATGCAAAGGTCTTTTCTACTTTTCCCTCTAGTGATATTTGGTGAATACATTGGTTATACGGATCTAGAACAAACACAAAAGGGTGTTTGTATTGGATATGTGTGAAGTGACTACTATTGATCCCTTTGTAAAAAAGAGGACTTTGGGAAGGGGTGACACTATATATGTGATGGGGGTGGTTCTGGTCTATTACAT
>JAQVSG010000049.1 GCA_028700655.1 Caldisericia bacterium | reverse complement strand
AATACCTCCTGGAAAACCTTTCAGCTGATTCCACTACCTATATATTTCTAGATGAAATCCAGAATGTGAAAAACTTTGAGAAAGTCGTTGACAGCTTATTTTTAAAGAAAAACATAGACATAACAATTACAGGTTCAAATGCGTATCTTCTCTCTGGTGAACTGGCAACCCACATCTCTGGAAGGTATATTACGATTGAGATGTTGCCTCTTTCATTTGCTGAATATGTTAAAAGTACAGGAAACCCTGGAGAATTAAGCCGCAAATTTGTCCAGTATATTGAAACCAGTTCTTTCCCATATGTTTTTACCTTGGGAGGGAATCAAAGAGAAATTCACGAATATTTACAGGGAATCTACAGTACCGTTATATTGAAAGATGTAGTAGATCGGTATGGCATTTCCGATGTGATGATGCTGGAAAGTGTACTAAGTTTTATATTTGATAATATTGGAAGCCAGCTTTCTACCAGAAAAATCAGCAACTCAATGTTATCAGCAGGTAGAAAAATTGATGTAAAAACAGTTGAAAAATATCTTTCTGCCTTACTGAACAGCTATATTTTATACCAGGCAAAACGATATGATGTAAAAGGAAAACAATATCTAAAAACCTTAGATAAGTACTACATTGTAGATGTTGGATTGAGGTCTCTGCTACTTGGAAAGAGGAGTATTGAACTCGGACATGTTCTAGAAAATGTTGTTTACCTTGAACTTTTACGAAGAGGTTTTCGGGTATTTGTCGGAAAAGTAGACGATACAGAAGTGGATTTCGTTGCTTTGCATTCGGGAGGGATAATCTATTACCAGGTGGCAGCTTCTGTTCGAGACGAAAAAACACTGCATCGAGAGCTTCTTTCCTTGCAAAAAATACCCGATCATTACCCTAAATATATTCTTACCTTAGACAATGATCCAATCGAAGATTTTTTGGGCATTAAAAAAATCAATGTGCTGGATTGGTTGCTTAACACCTCGCTCATTTCCTGAAAACGATCTTCAACCTCAACCATCCCTAAAAAATATCAACTTTTGCATTCACCACATTTGATTTTAAAAGTTGTCTAGACTTTTTAACACACTATCAATCTATCACAGGACGTACCTGGGGTATCGGGTTGAACTCCAGTTTATTTTGAAGAAGGCATGATTCCAGAAATCAAATGGCAGGCTAGCAAAATACAAGAATAACATACGAACCAGGGTATATTTGGATGTTCATGAAAAAGAGACAGACTTTACATGCTGTCTCTTTTTCATGAGTGCATAGTGTTTTTTACTATTGGTTACGATTTTTATTAAGGAAAGCTTGGACTAAGGCATCCAGTTTTTTAAAATCCTCTTCTTTTGGGGTTCCTTTTGCAAGAACTGGTTCAATGATTTCTGCTTTTAAGTTGGGTATGAGGTTTTGAATTTGTTCTACCATTTTTCCACCCCAGCTATACGAACCAATAATGGAGATATACTTGAGTTTTGGCCGGAGGGCATTGGCAAGAAAGGCAGCATATACGGCTTCGGGATGAGCTCCTGCAAGGACTGTAGGGCTTGCTAAAATCATACTGGAAGCATCTACAAGGTCCGTGGCTACTTCTCCAATGTCCGATTTGGGTAGGTTGTATACTTTCACAGCGACATTATTTTTCATTAGTTTATTAGCAACATACTCGACCATTTGTTTCGTGCTGTCATGCATCGATACATAAGCGATGATGACCATTGGCTTGGTCTGATCAGAGGCCCATTCCTCGTATGCCTTCATGATGGGATTGGGGTCTTTGTAAATAGGGCCATGAGAAGGAGCAATCATGCGAATGGAAAGAGGAGCAATTTTGGCTAAGTTTTTCTGAATGATGTTCCGAAATGGCATCATGATTTCTGCAAAGTAGTGTTTGGCGGGACTTATATAGAGCATAGGAGTGTCGGTGATAAGATCGCTGGTTGCTACGTGGGCACCAAAAAAGTCACAAGAAAAAAGAATTTCTTCTTCTTCGTAATATGTAACCATTGTCTCTGGCCAGTGAACCCAGGGGGTGAGAAGGAAACGAAGTGTTATATTGCCTAAAGACAGAGTGTCTTGATCTTTGACAAGAAGGAACTTTTCTTCAGGAATCGATAAAAGATCGATTAGAAAACCCTTGCATTTTTCATTGGTGACTACTTTTGCCTCGGGAAACTTTTCCAAAAGGTACGGAATGGAGCCAGAATGATCTTGCTCTGCATGTTGGCAAACAATATAGTCAATATGAGATACGGAAGAATCAGCCAGGTTTTCTTCTAAATCGGTTACTTTATCTGGATCGACCGAGTCGATAAGTGCTGTTTTTTCTGTTCCCTGTAAGAGATATGCATTGTAGGTTGTGCCAAAAGGGATTGAAATCAGTTGATCGAAAATTCTTCGATCCCAGTCGATGGATCCGACGTAAGTAACATGTTGGGAGAGGTGTAACTGCATACAATTACCTACACTTTGGAAAATTCATCTTTGGAAGCACCACAAACAGGGCATACCCAATCATCGGGAAGATCTTCGAAAGAAGTACCAGCGGGAATATCGTTGTCTGGATCCCCAACTTCAGGATCATATTCCCATCCACATACATCACAAACCCATTTTTCTTTGTTCATTGCTTTCTCCTTTGTTTTTGAAGCATCCCCTGCATAGGTGGATGCTTTTGGTGGAGTTTTACCACCTTTTATTTGATGATAATACGCATAAGTCATTGGAGGAGCCTTTTTAACGTGTTGTGTGTCGACGACTTCCCCAATGAAAACAGTGTGAGTGAAAACATCCATAGATTGAAGAACTTTACATTCTACATAGGAAACACAATGGTCGGTTACGATTGGACATCCACTCATGCCCTTCACAATGTGCAATCCATTGGATTTGTCAATGTCATGGCCTGACTTAAACCCAAAAGTTCCAATAAAGGTCATAGGAGTGTCTTGTTCTAAAACAGAGACGGAAAACTTCTGAGAGGACGAGATATAACGATGCGTCAAATTAAGTTTGTTTACACATATCGCTAAAGCAATTGGTTCAGCAGTAAGTTGAAATACGGTATTGGAAATTTGTCCATTAAATTTTCCATCCAGTTCTGAAGAAACGATATATAGACCGTAACTCAATGCAAATAGGGCAGTGATATCCATACGAACCTCCATATAAAAAGAGTATACAACAGAACAACTTATATACTACAAATCAATTCATTTTGTTCCGACAAATGAATTTGCGGGAACTATGTTTTTTATTTTGGTAAATTCGGAGGTACGGGCACTTGGTTTCCATTTCCTATGTTGGAAAAGGTTATGTCAATGTCGTACCAAAGGCCCTCAGGACTTTTGGGAACGGTACCTTTCATACGAATCATGCAATTGAGAAGCTGTGATGGAGCGTTTATATCCTTGATCACCCATGTCGTAAAATCAAATTGTTCTTCCTCGGGGGCTTCTTTTTTTGTGTATACTCGGTATTTTTTGCAAGGATAGGTTTCAATCACCTCTTCTCCAATCTCTTCAATGGTTACATTGGGATCTGCAAAGCCAAAATAGTACAATAATGCTTCAACATCTTCCTTAAAGACATCTTGCGGTTGCATAATCTCAGATTGTTGAAATTTGGTCCATTCCATATCGTTGACCTTTTCATAGCAACCTTCTTTGGTTACTAATATAAGACCACGAAAATCTGGTTCTATGGAGTTAAGATAGCTTGTATAACGGTCTTGAACGATCACTTCGTATTCGAGGAGAGTATTGCTGGGTTGTAATACTTTTTTCACAGTAATCCTGTAATCATTGATATAGGAAGGATCAACGGCAGTAATCGGGTTTCTTTGTATACCTTTTTCGCCACCTACATTGTTTTGAGAAGTATCCGTGTTGGACGGAGTAAAAGGAGCCAATTCAAATTGAGCTCTATTTTGCCCCTTTGTAAGCTTTAGGGTCTTTTCTAACAATTCGTATCCAGGCGCAGAAATAAAGCAGTCGTAGGAACCTTCTGGTAATTTTTTCTCAAACTTATAGTTGCCATCTGCATCAGAATGGATTAAATTTCTTCCAATCTGGATTGAAGCTCCAGGGATAACTTCTTGCGTCAGATGATCTACAACGCGCCCTTCCAATTCACACAAAGAGGCAATTACTTGTCCTAAGTAAAAGCTCTCTTCATTTTCTCCTTTTCCAAGAACAACGTTTTTGGTGTACTTTGAATAGCCTTCTTTTTCGGCCACAAAAGAATAGTATCCGGGTTCACATACAACGGCATATTGACCCGAAGAATTGGTAGTAGTTTTGTATTCTTTGTCTGTGTTGGAGCTTTTTAACACAATTTTTACTTTATGGACAGGGATTTGTTTCTCGACGTCCGTGACAATACCAATAATCTTTGCTTCATTGGCTTTAAGTGTTCGAGAAATGTCAGAACTACCACACCCTACGAAAAATGTGGATAGTAACATTCCGAATAAAAGATACGTCATTGTTTTTCGAATCTTGTTCATTCTATGGCCTCCTTAGAGTCGGGGGGATAAACGACAACAAAACGATGAGGTTCTTCTCCGTAGCTTTCGGATCGCAAACCATATCGTTGAGCAAGTTGATGTTCAATTCTTCTTAATTTAGCACTGGAGGGAGGAAAATTGAGAGGTAAATGGGTGTGAAATATTTTTTGAATCATCGCGTCGAGTTGATTTTCTGTAATCTCACTCGGTTTTGCTAAATCTGCTTTCAATGATTGGATAAAACGCTTGATATCTTGCAGGGTATTGCTGGGTATTGAATAGACTGGTATCGCCATGTCTTCGGCTTTTTGTAAAGCGCGAGGATTTTTGCGACGATAGGGATCGGTTGTAAGTATTAGATCTGTGGTGGATAGTTGTTTGCTGATCTGTATGCCTATTGTACTACTTTTTAAAGCTCTTTGTAAGTAGTTTGTGCTGATGCCAAAAGGGTATATTTTGACAGGAGGTGGTTCTTCTGTTTTGGCAATATGGGAAGTAATTTGATTTGCTTCCATTTCTTCTAACAAAAGGTGGTCTTCTATTGAATTTTGTTTTGCAAGTTGTTCTGGTTCATGATTTTGGGGTCGAATAATCTCGATATCTCCCGAAGAAGACTGTTGGCGAATCTCCGGTGTTACAGGGAAACCTCGCAAGTATCTGTCGACTGTACTAGAGACATCAAGGTAAATGGCATATTTTGTATAGGAGTGGATCTCAATAAGAACGTCGAAGGTGGGGTCGGAAGTTCTTTCAAGAACGGTTTTTTGTGTTCCTCGACGAAGGGCTTCCTCGTCACTAAGAATGACGCTGGTGATACCGCCGACTAAATCTGCAATAGTAGGATTGAAAAGAACATTTTCTAAGGTTTTTCCATGCGCGGTTGCAATTAATTGCACACCTCTCTCTGCTATGGTTCTGCATGCATTTGCTTCTTCTGCTGTTCCTATTTCGTCAACAATAATGACTTCAGGGGTATGGTTTTCAACCGCTTCAATCATGACTTCAAATTGTTGTTTGGATAAGGGTACTTGCATACGTCTTGACATACCAACTGCTTGATGGGGAATATCTCCTTCTCCGGCAATTTCATTGGACGTGTCTACAATCACTACTCGTTTTTTTGCATCTGTGCTTAAAAGTCGAGAAGTTTCTCTAAGAAGAGTTGTTTTCCCTACTCCTGGAGGCCCTAGTAGTAAAATATTCCGATTGCTGAAAATGATATCCTTCACGCTGTCAGCAGTTCCAAAAATGGCTTTTCCAACCCGACAAGTTAACCCAATGACATCCCCTTGCCGGTTGCGAATGCCTGAAATTCTGTGGAGTGTACCCCCAACACCACTTCGGTTGTCACGATTGAAACCTTCTGTACGGTCTAGAATTGCATTAATTAGACTGACATCAACGGGTTCATCGATCAGGTTTTGAGTGAAGGTTTGAAAACGTGCTTCCGGTTTTCGCCCAACGTCCAAGATGATTTCGATAAGTTCTTGAATGTTGCCAGTGTCTTGAATTTTTTTCTGCATCCAAAGAGGGAAAATTTCTAAAAAAAGATCCAAGTCTTTTTCTTGAAGTTTTTGAAAAAGCTCATTGTTGGTTTTCATGGTACTCCTCTTTCCCTTCTATACACAATGCGTAAAGTGCATTCTGAGTAGTCTGGACAAGTTTTCGCAAGGGTTGATTCCACGGGATCGGTTCCCCAATATGTACGTATATCTTTTTTTTGGGGATGCGATATTGAAACACGTTCTCTGCTTTTGTTATATACATGGGAATGACAGGTACTTTGGCTCGATTGGCTAGAAAAGCAAATCCCGTTTTAAGTGGCAGAATGTCTACATGGGGATCTTTGTTTCGTGTACCTTCTGCAAAAATGAGTACGAGATTTCCTTTTTGAAGAAGCTGTGTGCAGGTTCGAATTGTATCTCTGTCCACCCGTTCACGATTGACTGGAAAGGCTCCTAGGGAACGTATAAGAAGGCCAAACCAAAAGAATCGAAACAATTCCTTTTTTGCCACAAAATAAAACCTTCTTCGCAGACACGAACAACCTACCAAAATTGGGTCTTGGTAGTATTTATGATTACAAACTACGATGGCACCGCCTTTTTGGGGAATTTTATCTTCCCCCACCACGATGTACCGGTTGAAAATCGTTACTAATAAGCGAAGGAAAGAGACTGAGAAGCGATAAAACATTTACAGGAATCCTGGTATCGAAAAAAGAGAAAAAATAAGGGAAACAATGGGTTTGATAATAAGGGCTAGGATATTGAATGCGCCAAAAAAAGAACCAATCAATAGCAAACCAATGAATACGAACATTCCATAGGAATATAACCATGCAATGATTTTTTGGTTTTTGATAAAAACGGTAATCAAGTGGGAACCATCCAATGGGGGTATGGGAAGAAGATTAAACAGAGCTAATGCAATGTTCATATAGATAAAAATATACAAAAATGTGTTTAAAAAAGCGTTTTGGAAGGGATAGGTTATCTTTAGAAAAAAA
This sequence comes from Caldisericia bacterium, assembly GCA_028700655.1. Classification (GTDB taxonomy): domain Bacteria; phylum Caldisericota; class Caldisericia; order UBA6126; family UBA6126; genus JAGLCW01. Next base: position 2,987 of record JAQVSG010000049.1, on the reverse strand, counting down.
CCGCCAACAAGTGCTAAAAGAAAGTTTGATATAGGGCCTGCAATCGACGTTAAGACAATACCTTGCTTTTTGTTTTTAAAATAATAAGGGTTGATGGGGACAGGCTTTGCCCAGCCAAAACGAAAAAGTAAAAGCATGATTGTTCCCATAGGGTCCAAATGTTTGAAAGGATTTAAAGTGAGACGACCACTTTGCTCAGCGGTAGGATCCCCTAGTTTATGTGCAACCCAGGCATGAGAAAACTCATGTACTGTTAAACAAATCAACAAAGCCATAAAATTTAAAAAAGTACCTACGAATGCATTGCTTGACAAATTAATTCTCCATTTAAAAAAATAACACTCTATGTATGTTACACATATATACCCAAAAAGTTACATCGTAGAAAAGAGATGGACTTGTTCCCAGGGAAGTTGCAAGTCGTCTCTACCAAAATGGCCATAAGAAGAGAGCTGGCGATATATTGGACGAAACAAATCAAAAGCATCAATAATGCCTTTAGGCGACATACTAAAATTCGATTGAATTTTGTGAATCATTTCATTCATTGGAATAGTAGCTGTCCCAAAGTCTTGAATATGAATAGCGATAGGCTGTGTCATACCGATAGCATAGGATAGTTGCAACTCAATTCGTTCTGCATATCCTGCGGCTACTATATTTTTTGCAAGGTATCTTGCCGCATAAGCCCCTGATCGGTCTACTTTTGTAGGGTCTTTTCCTGAAAAAGAACCTCCTCCATGGTTGGCATAACCACCGTAGGTGTCTGCAATTATTTTCCGACCTGTTAAACCTGTGTCAGCAACGGGGCCTCCTATCGTGAAACAACCGCTGGGGTTGATAAAAAAACGGGTATGACGATCAATATAGTGACTAGGAATCATAGGACGTATTACTTCTTCAACAATAGCATCCGAGAGGTATCTCATGTTTGTGTTGGGTTTGTGTTGAGCAGAGACAACCACAGCATCTACGCGCAATGGTTGTTGGTTTTCATCATATTCAACTGTAACTTGTGTTTTCCCATCGGGTCCAAGAAAAGGAAGAGTTCCGTTTTTTCGAACGAAGGCGAGTTGTTTTGCCAGCGCATGGGCAAGGGATATTGGTAAAGGCATATGAGAAGGTGTTTCGTTGCAAGCAAATCCAAACATCATTCCTTGATCGCCTGCTCCAATATCTGTAGATTGATTGACTGCTTGGGCAATGTCTGGAGATTGATCTTTTACAGCGCTAAAAACCGCACATGTATTGCCATTAAAACCCCACTGGGGTGTATCGTAACCAATATTGCATATAGTTTCACGAGCTATTGCTGTTAAATCTACATATTCTGTGGTCGTGATTTCCCCCATGATAAAGACAAACCCAGTACTGGTTGCAACTTCACACGCAACTCGAGCATTTTTATCCCTTTCAAGTATGGCATCAAGAATAGCGTCAGCGATGCTGTCACAAATTTTGTCGGGGTGACCCTCTGTAATTGATTCTGATGTAAAAAGATTCTTGTACATAGTAGCAGCTTCTCCTTTGTATGGCTTAAAGTTGGCTTCTTGGAGCAAGAGAGAAATGTTCAAGGATGTTTTGGACATTGTCAAAGAGGAAATCGGGTTTGTGTTTCGCAAGGCGAGTGGGATTGCAAAAGCCCCATGAGACAGCCGCAGAAAAGGTTCCACATGCTTTGGCTGTGTGAATATCTACGACCGAGTCACCAAAGAAAACTATTTCCGACGGAGGGAGCCCCCACTCTTTGGAAATATATTCCAACCCCCAGGGTTCTGGCTTTAAAGGGTGGTCATTGCTAGCACCAATGACAGGAAAAATGGTTTGGTGAGGGAAAAAACGAGAAACAGACTGCTCTGCTAACTCTTGCGGTTTATTGGAACACACGCCAATGGGGTAAGACTTATCTGCTATACTCCGGATTAGTTCCTGAATTCCAGGAAATAGACTAGAGTACTTTCCTATATTCTGGGTGTATTGCTCCATTACATCGGCTAGAATAGCTTTAAAATCAGTATTTGATGTGGATATCTGGAAAGCTTTTTGGACAAGATGTTCCACTCCTTTTCCCACAAAACCACGATAGGCTTCAACTGGGTGAGGATTAAGACGGTATTTCTCCAACACTGAGTTGACAGAGATAGCTATTTCTGGAAGAGTATTTAAAAGGGTTCCATCAATATCAAAAACAAACCCTCGAATATTCTTTTTTAAAGTAGATTCCATATATTAATCCCAATTTCTTCGTTTTTTTCTCTTTCTATTGTTCCATTGGATGGATCGATAACCATTTCTCCTGTAGCACTAATGGTGGCTGCACTAAGATGACCAGAATGAGTGTTCAACGATTCGTCTCCTACCGTTGCATGTAAGTGGAGGTAAATATTCCCATTCATGGTAGTAACATTGCCAAGTAGTGATGTCAACTCCATGTCTCCTGTAAAGGTTTTGCTTATATATTTTTTTTCTTTGGTAAGGAAGATTCCCAGTGTTGCCGGAGAACAAGCTCCAATTCCACTGATAGTCCCCAAATAAATCTGGTTTTGTTTACAAAAATCTAGCAGTGACGAGATGATCTCTTCCCCTTTTTGAAGGCGTATATACCATTTTCCGTCAATTTTCTTACCAACCATACAATACCTCTTTCTAAAAAATAAATTGTATCACATGTAGAATTGGATTGTAATCTCTTTTGTTTCTGCTACCCATTCAACATTTGCCCCAAAGGCTTCGGAGATAAAACGAAGCGGAACAACCGTTCTGCCCTGTAGTATTTGAGGAGGTGTATCCAGAGAAATGGTTTGACCATTTACCAGTGCCTGTGAAGAACCAATGCGAAGCTGTATGATATGTTCTTCCCATTGGATTGTAATCTCTTTTGTTTCTGCTACCCATTCAACATTTGCCCCAAAGGCTTCGGAGATAAAACGAAGCGGAACAACCGTTCTGCCCTGTAGTATTTGAGGAGGTGTATCCAGAGAAATGGT
>JAQVSG010000048.1 GCA_028700655.1 Caldisericia bacterium | reverse complement strand
TTGGTTCTACGAAAACGCGCACATAATAACTAATCTCGTTTCTCTATAACCTTTCTTTTTCCAAAACGGGGAGATTAATCTCCCCGTTTTTTTTATTTCTTTTTTTTTGCGAGGGTTTTTATATAATGAATCTCATGAAAAGAAAAAATCATACCTTAAACAATCCGTCATCCTTCCCCCTTAAACCTATTCCAAAGTATCTACTCGTGTCTTTTTTATGGATCTTATTGTTTGTATTGATAAGTCTGCTACCGTGGGTTCAAGAGCTTCTCATTGTTATTACCACAAAGCTTACAAATGTATGTTTACAAATCATCGGATTGGAGACAACGGTAACAGGGAATCAGATTGCCCTTCTTTCAGGCAGTGAAATGAAGTTTTCTATCATCCCCGACTGTACAGGTATCTATCCATTCTTGATCCTGGCAGCTCTTATCATCTCCTACCCAGCAACAGGGAAACTTCGCCTTTGGGGAGTGATGGGGGCTTTTGCAACAACCTTTCTATTCAATTATGCACGTTTAACGCTTCTTATATTTATTGGGTACAGTAGCCGTGAGTATTTTCAATATGCCCACGTGTTTATCTTCCAAATTACCTTTATTCTTTTAATTGTCCTCTATTTCCTTTGGTGGTTATCATGGATTTACAAGAAAACAAAAAAGTAAACGTTGTATTGGGTCCCTCTTTTTTCCTTCGTTTTAGTATCGCACTGATTGTCTTGATCGCTTTGTTTTATATCCTTGCACCCACTTATATCTCTTTCAAAGTATCGATCATTAAACCGATTCTGGCCTTCTTCTACGGTGCAAAAACACCCCCCTATATTCGCAGTATTCCTGCCTACAGAGGGGTGTCGTTACCTTTCGTTTGCTTTTTTTCATTGATTGCTGCCTCGCTCCACTTACAAACTATAAAAACGTTCTTACAATCGAAGTGGAAGCTCTTGATTGTATCCATTCTTTGTATCCTCACCTATGAAATTGTATCTATTGTGATTGAAATCGTTTCGAGAGGTTTTATAGGATATTACGTTACAACGCTTCTTTTGTCTGTATCCTCGATACTCATAGCCTTGACCCTTTGGTTTCTATTATTCCCCGCTCTAAAAGAATACTTTCAGTAATCAGAGAGTACTTTCTTCATGGCTGTATCAATGCGATCCATAAAGTCCGAAAGAGTCGTATTGTTGGGTATGACAATGTCGGCTAGAGAAACCAGGGAAGCATGGTCCTTTTGAGAATTCAATATTTTTTGCATTTTCCCATCCGAAATACCCCGCAGTTGCAGTCTCTTTTGAATATTTTCAGACGTGCAATCAATGTATACTGTGCAATCGCATTGTTTGTATAGCGAGGATTGAAATAGGCCAATAGCTTCAATCACAGAACGAGGATACTGCTCTATTTCTTGATGTATTTTTGCAAGAATAGCTGTCCAGGTAATAGACTGTAGTACGTGAAGCAGTTTGGTGTCGTGAAATACAATATCAGACAGAATGTCCCGCCGAATGGAGTTCAAAGTAACATTAAAAGCAGAGGGAAAATGATGTGCAATGTCCTTTATCACCAATGGCTCTTCCAAGATTTGATGACCCACTGTATCGGCGTCAATGAGATGAAAATGATAGGCCTCTGAAATATATCCTGCGGCTACCGATTTCCCAGAGGCAATTCGTCCCGTTATTCCAATTAAAAAAGGGGTCATGATTTCAGAGAAGCAAGAGTCTTTCCATGGTGCATTTGGATGTTTAAAGGGATCCGTAGAGAGGTGGTTGTCGTCATGATTTTCTGAATCCATTCTTGCACTTCGTTTTGCTCTGACATAGGTCCTTCTGTAATAATCTCATCATGAATCTGCAAAATCATTTTAGTTTGGAAAGAATCTTTCAAGGTAGTATCGATAGAAATCATTGCTTTTTTAATAATATCGGCGGATGTTCCTTGGATAACGGTATTTACAGCGAGTCTCTCACCAAAGGATTGCACAATATGATTGCTACTTTGCAGTTCAGGAATCGGTCTACGCCGTCCTAGAAGGGTACTAGCATAACCCTTTTCTGTAGCCGATTGGATGGCCTTGTTGATAAACTCTCGAACGCCGGGAAAGGTTCGGAAATACATGTCAATAAACTGCTTCGCTTCTTTCATTGAAATATGAAGCGATTGGGATAATCCATGGGGAGTCATTCCATATATAACCCCAAAATTAACGGTTTTCGCAATATTTCTATACTCACGAGACACATCGCGGGTGTCGGCAATCCCGAATATTTGACGGGCGGTCCAGGCATGAATGTCCTTTCCGTCATGGAAGGCTTGCGTCATGCGTGCATCTTTTGAATAATGAGCCAGAACGCGCAGATCAATTTGAGAGTAATCGGCGCTAATAAAAATGGAATCTGGTTGTCGTACCACAAAAGCTTCTTTAATATATTGTCCCCAATGGGGATCGGAAGGTAAATTTTGCATATTGGGATGCACCGAAGAAATTCTCCCTGTGGCTGGGCCTGCTTGCAAATAGGTTGTATGAATCATGTGTTGGTCGTTGGCGGTTTTTTGTAGCCCAACAATATAGGTGCTGAGCATTTTGGTGCACTCGCGATAGAACACTATCTTTTCTACAATGGGAGAGGTGGATTTGATGCTTTCCAATACTTCGGCATCGGTTGAATACCCTGTTTTTGTTTTACGTCCAGAAGGTAGTCCCATTTTTTCGAACAGTATGAAGCCTAGCTGTTTGGGAGAAGAAATATTGAATTCTTGCCCGGCGAGTTCATAAATCTCGGCGGTTACAAGCTCAATTTTTCTTTCCATTTCGTTCTTGCTCTTCTCTAGGTACTCAATGTTGATTTTAATACCCATCGTTTCCATATTGTAGAGAACAGAAGATAAGGGTTTTTCGGTATCTTGATACAATTCTATTTCGTCCATTCTTTTTACATCTGCCAGTAAGACGGGGGCATACTGCAAAACAGATTGAGCAGGTACTACTTCATGGGCTTCCTGTGCATCAAGTTGAAAATCTTTCATTGTGTATTGTTTTGCATTGGGCTTGGCAAGAAAATGTAGTAGTTGGGCATCGTCTACATTTTGGAAACTGTCTACACGATCCCATTCAAGAATGTGTCCCATTCGCTTGATGTCAAACACCCATTTGTGAATTGTTTCCTTTTGCATCCAGTGCAACAAGCTCTTTCGTTGTATCTGAGACTTTTTTAGAGAGGCAGTGGATGCAGTAAAAACAATGTGAGGAGTGGCAATGGAAACATTTTGATCCTCTACTACAATAGCACATTCTTGCCGAGATAGAATCTCTTGCTCTATAAAATCGGTTGTAGTATCATCCCATGACTGTACTTCTACGTCTTTTCCAAGAGACGGGGGAGGATCTTCGTATAGGGTGGGAGAAGACGATAGGAACAATTCCCCATGGACAGATTGAATATCTCGTAATAAACTTCGGAAAGAATAGTCTTTGGAAACGGTAATCCATTTTTCTTTTGAGAAGGAAGAAAACAGCAAATCGTTTTCTTGATATGCAATGGGTGCATCCCTTTGCAGTGTAATGATCTGCTGATTGTTCTCCAAGGTTTCTATCCACGGAAGAAGGGTGTCTTTTTCTTTGGAAGCACTTTTTAATATACCTTGTATAGAACCATATTTTTGAAGCATCTTAGAAGCGGTTTTTGGCCCTATTTTAGGCACTCCCTTTATATTGTCTGATGGATCCCCTACCAAAGACTTAAAATCGACGATTTGGGAGGGATATACACCGTATTTTTCAAATACAAATGCTTCGTCTGCTTCTAGGGGTTCTTTTTGTTTTAATACTGGAACCAACACATGGACGGCAGGAGAAATTAACTGCAACAGGTCTTTGTCGCCAGAATATATAAACACTTGATGGGCTTTTTCATTATATTGTTTAGCCAACGTAGCCAAAAGATCATCGGCTTCAAAACCACTCTGTTCGAACCATGGAATCTCTACAAAGGACAAAATCTCTCGTATACGCTTTGATTGTTCAATCAATGAAGAAGGTGGGACGGGTCGATTGGCCTTGTATGTAGGCACAATAGCAGAACGGTAGGTGCCTCCTTTTGTATCAAAGCATACTGCAAACACGTTGGGTTTTTGGGATTGAACAAGACGAAGAAGGGATTTTAAAAATCCAAAAATCGCATTGGTAGGAATTCCTTCTGGAGTGGACAAGTCCTTGATAGCAAAAAAAGACCTGTAGAATAAGTGATTTCCATCAATAAAAAGAGCTTTTTTAGCTCGATGCAACGCTTTCTTCTTTCTCAAATTCAAGCGGTTTTCCCCATATTCCATAGGTCTCTGCTAACAATACAATGAAAGCAAATAATAGAACCATGGGAACAATGAATCCAAAGCTTTTTAGTACCAGTTTCCCTCCCACGGTTAAACCTAGTGGAGGAAAGGCATACGCTGCTTGCATAAAAGCAGGAACAAATAGGTTTTGGGTTCGCAAATACAAATACGAACAGAACACACAGTATAAGAAAACGAAGAGAACAGTTCCAAAACCAATACTTGTCGATTTGGCAATTTGAAATCGGAGAACATGCAATAAGGTAAAAAATACTGATATCAATACCACAGATAGAATTTTCTTCCAATGGTCGGCCATTTTTTGATCTAGAACAGAGTAGGTTTTGTTGAGAAGATAGCCCCAGGCCATAAAAGCAATGCAAACACCTGCAACAACCCATGTGCTGAGAAATGAAAGGGCGTAATCCATGTCGATAGTTTGGGCGGTAACATACAGAGATTTTGGTTCAAAAAACAAAGCAGTGCCGATAGGAAGGATGACATACAAACCGACCAATGCTAAAATTGTAAAAACCAACCCGGGAAAAATTTTCCGCGCCTTGGCACCAATGGAGGCGAAATCCCATTGATCTAGATGTAAAAACCAAAGTGCAATTCCCAGCATCGCTACATTGGGCAATAAATATATGACATTGGACATAATGGGTCCTGGCTGCACATTCCAAAAGGAGTAAATAAAAGCGATAATGAGCTGGATGAGAGCAGGAAAAAGCAAAATAGCCCCCATAAATGCAAGTAAAATTAAGACTTCTCTATGAATAAGTGTATTTTTCATATACACCTCCAAATCAAATGGCGGATGGGGAGGGATTCGAACCCCCGGAGCTATTCGCTCGCAGCATTTCAAGTGCTGTGCCTTCGACCACTCGGCCACCCATCCAATATTAGTTACTAGTATACGAAAGTGTTGAAAAACAGCAAAAGTGGTTTATGATTTTAAAACATCTTCCACCAGAATTGACCCATCTTCTTGCTGTCGATTCTCAATAAGTGCTGCCAAGCATCTTCCCACAGCCAAACCAGATCCATTGAGCGTATGTACAAATTGCAAATTACGATCTGTGTCCCTGTAACGGATATTAGCACGGCGGGATTGAAAATCCAAACAATTCGATACAGAGGATATTTCCACATATTTATGCATAGATGGAAACCACACTTCAATATCGTACGTTTTGGAAGACGTGAAGGCGGTTAAATCTCCGGTACATAAAGTCACCACTCGATAGGGCAGTTGAAGCCACTGGAGAATAGCTTCGGCATCGTGTAGTATTTGCTCTAAAGCATCCCACGATGCCTCGGGTTTGGTAAGTTGTACCAATTCCACTTTGTCGAATTGATGCACGCGAATCAATCCTCTTGTCTCTTTACCCGCTGCCCCCGCTTCTCTGCGAAAACAAGAAGTGGCCGCAGTCAGCTTAAGGGGAAGATCGTTTTCTTCTATGATTTCATGGCTCATCATATTGACCAGGGGTATCTCACCGGTGGAGATCAGGAAGGAATCTTCTTTTTCAATTTTGTATAAGTCGTCTTCAAACTTGGGCAATTGACCAGATCCAAACAATATTTCTCGTCGAGCCAGAACGGGAGGAATGATTTCTGTATAGCCTCGAGCAGAAGCGGAATCCAACATTAAAGACTGTAGCTTTCGCGATAGTATAGCGCCTTTCCCCATTAACAAAGTAAACTTGTTGCCTGCCAGTTTCACACCTTTATCAAAATCGATCCATCGGTTTTTTTCACTCAATTCAACATGAGACAAGGGGTCAAACGAAAAGGTTCTTGGTTTTCCCCACGTTTTGAGGACTACATTTTCTGCTGCAGAATCTCCCAGCGGTACACTATCGTCAGGAATGTTTGGAAGCAAGGACATTTCCTTCATGAGAAGTTCCTGAATATCTTTAATTTTTTCAGAACCTTGTGCAATTTTCTCTGATATTTCATTCATTTGTTTTCGTAGTGCTGAAATATCTTCCCCTTTTTGGGCCAAACTACCTATTTCAGAGGACTGTTGATTTTTTTCGTGCTGCAAGGATTCCACATCTTGTAACAGCTCTCTTCTTTGTCGATCTAAGGCAAGTATGGAATCGATAACGGAAGGGGGAATCGATCTCTTTTGAAGCGCTCTTTTAATGTCCTCTGGATTCTCTCGCAATCGTTTAATATCCAACATAATAGTCTCCTAACTACAGTTCTTCTGCAATTCGTTTCTTAATCAATGCAATTTTATCTCGGAGCTTTGCAGCTTCTTCAAATTCCAATTGCTCTGCTCGTTGGTGCATTTCTTCTTCAAGACCGCGAATCAACAATTGCACATCGGTATGTTTTTTAATCTCTTTTTGTAATGTAGCAAGCTCTTTTTCTTCTTCCATTTCAATTAAATCTTTTACAGCCTTTTGAATTCCTTTTGGCTGAATGTTGTTCTGTATATTATACGCTTCTTGCAGTTTTCTTCGACGGTTTGTTTCTTCGATCGCAAATTTCATGGAAGGAGTAATCCGGTCTGCATACATCACAACTTTACCTTGTAAATGACGAGCCACCCTACCAATCATTTGGATTAACGAAGTATTGGATCGTAAAAATCCCTCTTTGTCTGCATCCATTATGGCAAGAAGAGATACCTCCGGTAAATCGAGTCCCTCTCGTAATAGATTAATCCCCACTACACAGTCGTACTTTCCCATACGAAGATCTTTTAATATCTTTATACGCTCTATCGTGTCTAAACTTGAATGCAAATATTTTGCACGGATTCCTTTTTCCAAGAAGAAAAAAGATACTTCTTCAGACAATTTTTTCGTTAATGTTAGCACCAAAACTCGTTGGTTATTGGAGGCAGCGGTGCGGATTTCTGCCATTAAATCCTTCATTTGTCCTTCGGTGGATCGCACTTCAATATCGGGGTCAAGAAGGCCTGTAGGCCGGATGATCTGTTGTACAATTTGGGAGCTTTTATGGGTTTCAAATTCCCGAGGTGTAGCCGATACAAAAATGGCTTGCGAAATTTTCTTTTCAAACTCCTCCCACAGAAGCGGACGGTTATCTAAGGCAGAGGGTAATCGAAAGCCGTATTGTACCAGGGTTTTTTTCCGACTTTGGTCACCAAGATACATGGCTTTTACTTGTGGAATCGTTAAATGCGACTCGTCCATAAACAACAAGTAGGGAGGCTTGAAAAAGTCGATAATAGTGGAGGGAGTGGATCCTGCTTTTCGATTTGCCAGATGCCGTGAATAGTTTTCAATTCCTTTGCAAGAACCAATGGTTTCAAGTTGCTCCAGGTCGTACATGGTTCTTTGTTCAATTCTTTGTGCTTCAATCCATTTTCCTTGGGATTGATACTCTTGAATTTGCTCTCGCAATTCTTCTCGTATTAAGGGTAAAGCTTTATGCAATCGTTCCTTAGTGGTTACGAATTGTTTGGCTTGGAAAAAAGTAAACTGATCAATTCGTTGGAGGGTATTTCCCTCTAATGGATGAATAACTTTCATAGAGTCAATTTCATCGCCAAAAAATTCGATGCGAATCGCATTTTCTTCTTGCTCAGCAGGGTACACATCGACAACATCTCCATGTACTCGTAGCCGCCCTGGCGTAAATTCAAATTGATTACGCTCGTATTGAATCTTCACCAATTTTCGAATGAGTTGATTTCGTGGAATCGTCTGGCCGACCTCTACGGAAACAATATTTTTTTGATAATCTTCTGGCTCTTGCCACCCATAAATACACGATACTGAAGCCACAACAATCACATCTCTTCTTTCAAGAAGTGCTCTTACGGTAGACTGCCGTAGACGTTCAATCTCTTGGTTGATATCCGCATCTTTTTCGATGTATAAATCCTGTGTAGGTACATACGCTTCAGGTTGATAATAATCGTAATAGCTTACAAAATACTCCACACGATTGGTAGGGAAAAAATCTTTAAACTCTGCATACAACTGTGCAGCAAGAGTCTTGTTTGGAGCCATAACCAAAGCAGGCATACAAACATTTTGAATTACATTGGCCATGGTAAAGGTTTTACCAGAACCGGTTACTCCTAAAAGGGTTTGATATTGGTGACGGGAAAGAATCCCTTGCACTAGTTTCTGTATGGCTTGAGGTTGATCGCCTGCCGGCTGATAAAGGGATTGAAGTTGAAATTGTTGGTTGGTTTCCATTTTGGTAAAAAAAAAGAGCGATACTATAAAGTATCGCTCTTTCTCGTATTCATAGCAGTTATTTTAGCGATAGTCTCTCAATGTGGATGGATTTGTCGTCTTGATTCCATGTGAGTTCGGCACCCAACGTTTCTACCACAAATCGAATGGGAACAAAGGTTCTTCCATTGGTGATTTCAGGAGGAGCATCTAGGGGTACCACTTGGTTGTTAACAATAGCTCGGTTAGAACCAATTTGCATAGAAATAATGGTGTTATCCAATCGAATATTGATGCCTTTGGTTTGTGCAACCCATTCAACATCCGCCCCAAATCCTTTAGCGATAACAGATAGTGGAACAAACGTGCGCCCTTCTTTAATGTAAGGAGAGGCATCCAATTCAACAGATTCTTCGTTGACGGTAGCTGTTTTATTACCAATTTGCAATTGTACATAACGTCTTTTGTAATTGGGAATTTCTACTACTTTTTTTGCAAATCCGTCGTTTGTACGCACATTGACTTCAATGCGGTTCTTCCCGACTTCTACAGGAATTTGTGCTTCAAAATCGAAGGTAGTGGCAGCATCGTCAGCTACCACTTTGGCTTCAATTCCATTCACAAATACCCAAATTAATCGATCGGTTTCTACTCCATCGGAATTGCGAGTAACTTTCCCATTGACATCAATGGTTTTCTCTTCGATATATTGATCATGAAGCATCAAGTCAATTCGCAACTGAGCATCTTGCTTGTCAATGTTTAGGACTCTTCGTTCTTTGTTGCCATAAGAATCAACGGAGGAAATTTCAAATACATTTCGCATAGCAACAAGTTTGGCTGTGTAGGAGAAATCTCCCTTTGCGTTCACAGTGGCGGGTTTTTCGTTGACCGTAACGATAGATCCGGGTTCGACAGAACCGGAAATGGTAGCCGTTTCTTCTGCAGGATTTGTAATCACAGGATTCAAACTTAAAGAAGAAGTGGTGGTTTTTTTATCCACACCAATCACTGTGTATCCATCAATCAAGCCTTCCATGGTAGCGTGAATAACAAGAATGCCTTGTGACTCAGGAAGAATCGTAAAGTCTACTTTACCTTCACTATCAGAAGTCTTGCTATCCTTTACACCCAGTCCTTCAATGGTAACCTTCGCACCAGGAATGGTTGCATTGGTTCCAGCTTCCTTAACATACAGAACTACCTTTGAAGTTTGCTCAGAGGAAATGTTTTTGTCAGACATGACCGTAATTTCAATTCCCTTGGCAATATCTAGCTTGGTCAATCCACCAGCCATATAGAAATTGGGGTATTCAAATCGTGTATTTTTGTTCCAGTATTGTAAATATGCATGGTCTTTTCCGGTACCAGTAGGAGAATAGGTAATGATGGTTTCACGTGCTTTTGGATCGTCGTCGCATGTATACAAATTACCATAAATAGAGGTTTCCAATTGAGGTCCGTAAACACCGTTTTCAAAAACAGACTTTGGATAGTATTCATCGCCATCCAGCATAATGGAACCACCTTTTTGAAGAGG
>JAQVSG010000145.1 GCA_028700655.1 Caldisericia bacterium | reverse complement strand
GACAAGGAATTAGCGGATATTGCCAACAAGCACGGCTTGCAAACCGCAGACCTCAAAACCTTTGTAGAGAAAATCATGAGCCGAATGATTTTTGATGGAGAAAAGCTCACCGATTTGTTGGAGCCATTGGAATTGAGTTGGAAAGAACGCAGAACCAAAGAATTGGCCTTGATGGAAGACTTGGTACCGCAATTAAAAAAATTAGCCCAAGGGCGTGAAATATCAGGATTAGCGGCTTATGAGTAAAGATAAATTAATACCAGAGTTAAGGTTTCCTGAGTTTGAGGAGTTTGGGGAGTGGGATAGAAAAACTCTTGAATTTGTTGCTGATTCTGAAAGTTCAAATTTGGCTTTAAACAAAATTGAACATAAGAAAAATGGTTATCCTGTTTATGGTGCAGATAGCATTGTAGGACACATTGACCAGTACCAACAAGAAGAGAAATATATCTCTATTGTAAAAGATGGTTCAGGTGTCGGACGACTAAATTTATGCATTCCTAAATCTTCAATACTTGGGACTTTGGCATGCATAAAGTCTAAAGATTTAGAGAAGTTTAATTTGGATTGGATTTATTATCTAATGAATACAATTGATTTCACTTCTTACAAAAAGGGCTCTGGAATTCCTCATATCTATTTTTCTGATTTCAAGATTGAACCTATTGGAGTTCCAAAACCTCAAGAACAACAAAAAATCGCTTCCTGCCTTTCATCTTTAGATGAGCTATTGGCCGCCCACAACGATAAGCTGGACGCCCTCAAAGACCACAAAAAAGGCTTGCTGCAAAACCTTTTCCCACAAGAAGGCGAATCCGTGCCTAAAGTGCGTTTTTCAGAGTTTGAAGGGGATGGGGAGTGGGTGGAGAAAGAATTAAGTGAAGTTTCTACAATAATTACTGGGAGTACACCCAGTACAAAAGTACCCGAGTACTATGGTGGCGATATAATGTTTGTCTCACCTGCCGATATTTCGAACAATAAATATGTAGAATCAACTGAGAAAACACTTTCTCTTGAAGGGTTTGAAAAAACGAGGAAAATAAAAGCAAATAGCGTGATGTTTGTTTGCATTGGCTCTACAATTGGAAAAGTTGCAATGAACAAATTCGAATGTGCAACAAATCAACAAATCAATTCTCTGGTTCCAAATAATGAGAACTCGAGCGACTTTTTATACTCAAATCTTGAATTAAATGCTTTTAAGATTTCAGGAATAGCAGGTAATCAGGCGGTTCCAATAATTAATAAAACACTGTTCTCTTCTGTAAAACTGAAGTTTCCACCAACCAAAGAAGAACAACAAAAAATCGCTTCCTGTCTTTCGGCTGTAGATGAGCTTATCACCGCCCAGCAGGAAAAAATTGAGCAATTGCAGCAGCATAAAAAGGGATTGATGCAGGGTTTGTTTCCGAAAATTGAGAGTTAGGTATGGCAACAATTAATGAAATAGCACAACAGATTAATGAGAGCAAACAGCCGATAACGCTGATTTACGCTTTTAACTCGACTGGAAAGACCAAGCTCTGTGTAGAATACAAGAACCTAACAAAAAAGAAAGATGGCTCTCACGCAGGAGTGTATTACAATGCGTATAGTGAAGACCTGTTTAGGTGGAATAATGATGAAGAAAATGGAAATGAGAATATGCGCCTTGAAATATTAAAGAGCAGCTTGAATCCATATTTCAGTTCAATCATTGAAAATCCTGATTTACTTGATGATAAGCTTGCTCCCTATCTTCCAAAGTACACTTATGAGTTCGACCAAAATAAAAACCCAGAAATAGGAATTGATGCCATTCGTTTTTCAAGAGAAGAAGAGCGTAATATCAAAATTTCACGGGGTGAAGAGCGAATTTTTGTCTGGTGCTTTTTCCTTGCCCTGTTTGATGCAGATGCATGGACAGGAGAACAGGATTCCCACTTCTTTATTGATGACCCAGTTTCTAGTCTGGACGAACACAACATTTTTCTAACAGCTGATTCGTTGATGAGAATCATTAACGAAAAAATAACTGCTAAATCAGAAAAGCGTTTTATTATAACAACTCATCATATCGGTCTTTTCTCGATTCTGTCAGACAGATTGATGAATAGCTCTTATAGGAACAATACCAAACGTGGTATTCTTAGTATCCAAAACAATGAGTTAACACTTAAAAACCATGACAAGGATGTTTTTCTCTATCACCTGTATTTGTTGCAAGTTTTGAATGAAAACATAACGAACAAAACAATAATGGGATACCATTTCGTCCTTTTAAGACAGTTGTTAGAAATCATCTCTTCCTTCTTGGGCACGGGCGGTATAAAGAAAGCATTGGAGAGCATAGGTTACAAGGATGATTTAGAAATGATAAGCAATCAGGTAAATGCATTATCTCATAAAGATGCAAGGCAGCAACCAGCAGAATTGAATCCAGTAGACGCAGGTTTGCTTGAGAAGGTATTTACCAAAATTCAAGACAAATTCAAATTTATAGTTCACTAAGTATGACACAAAAAGACCAAGATAGATTAGG
>JAQVSG010000144.1 GCA_028700655.1 Caldisericia bacterium | reverse complement strand
GCAGCTGCTCTTCGCTCCACGGCCTGCTTGAGAGCACACGGCGCCCCGGAAGCTTTATCCTATCTTCCGGAGAAAGTTTTATGTCATTGAAATCTATCTCATTGATCAGTTCGTTATCCATAGCTCATATCAGTATCAACCTTTATTGATTTTTTCTTTGATCTCTTTAACGAGCCTATACACTGTTGTACACGGACACATTTCTGATGGCTTGCTATTGCATTTTTCATTTTGTTCCCTGTACTTGCTGTTCGCATTGATAATTGCCTTTTTCTCATCTCCGTATTCGCATAGCTTCGAATATATTCTGGTATCCGATTTATCGTATTCTCTGCCTGTTATTCGAGGGAATTTTTGTGCAAAACCATTGCAGCAAGCAACGGAATTATCATATCCCGGTATTTTCCCAAGATACGCGCTGAACCATATTTCAATGCATGGGTTTGACCAACCGGTTTTTATCCCGTTTTGTTCTGCCTCTTGAATTATCTGATCAAAATTATTGACTCTGTCTCTGTCGAAAATGATCCACGGTTCTCTGTACTGAGGCTGCAACGAAGCAGCTTCAATTGCTTCCCTGACGAGTTTATCGGTCTTTGTTCCGCTTACCTTAACAACAAGTTTTCTCCTTAATCGTTCAGGGATAGAATCTCTTAAACCATTCATATAGTTTTTCTCTGTTTCTTTAGTGTCTGTTACTATAAGGTAATAACCCAACTCGGGGACACGGCGTCTCAATAACTCTTCCCGGGTTTTTCGTTTTCCATTTCTTTCGGCCATCGTCATTCTCCCTTAAACATATCGAAATGCATCATGGCTGGAATAGCCCCGTATTTTCCCAGGAGGTAATTCTTTTCGTAATTCTCGTCTTTCCTTATTTTAGTGCCGTCCTCATCGATAAAATCTGCTAAGGAGTAAAGTGTAGAAACGCCGGTATCCGCCTTTTCAGTGAACCAAACCTCATCGCGTCTCATCATTTTGCTGCTTAGCTGCCATGGTTCATGAGAGGTAAAAATCAGCTGGGCATGCTTTGGGTTGATTTCCGGATCAAGAAAAGCTATGACAAAAGTGCGTACGAGCAACGGATGGAGTCTTGCGTTCAGTTCATCAACAAAGAGAACTCCACCGCTTTTGAGCACTTTTTGAAGCAAGGGATATAGCGCAAACATTTTAAGCGTGCCTGCTGATTCCAGTTTTAATGGAATACTGGCTGTCTCCTCAGTACCTATCATTTTGTGAACGGCATCGATCTTAACCTTAATGGATTTATTTTCGTCATCTTTTTCAAGAGTTTCGATCTCAAATCCAATGATCGAAGGATCGAATTTTGAGAAATACTCAACAACGTTTCGCCGGACCTCCTTGTTTTTAACAAAATCTGCGGGAAGCTTTTCTGATAAAAAAAAGTTTTCTGCAGGTTTTCCAAAGTCGGCAAAGTCATTATTTAGAAACCAATCACGAATAAATTTAAGTTTGTCGATCTTTAATTTTGCTCCGAGTGAAACTATAAGCGTTTCCTTTTCAAGAGCAATTTCGAGGTTTTCCTTACTTTTGGCAGGAATGCCTTGCAGATCCAGTTTTTTCCCTTTTCTGTAAAATATTCTTTTGTATTCCCCGCGTGATGACTTAGATTTCCAATTGAGCCATTCTTCATTTACTCCGTTTTGGTCGATGGTAAAGCCGTAATTATATGATTTTTCTCCGGTGTCTTCTGAAGAAATAAAATATACTTCGAAAGATGATTCAGCATCTTTGGTTTTTGGATCAAGAAGAAATGGTGAGGGCTTGAAAGATTCGGGTCCGCTCTCTTTGCCGGATATTTCTCCGCCGAATCCGAAGGAGGCTATCACATACCTGGACATGTACCTGAATGCTTCCAGTACATTTGATTTGCCACTCGCATTAGCACCAAAAATGACAGCAACAGGAAGGACTTTTTCATTTCCTACTTTTACTACGTGGTTATTATATTCAGAAATTTTAGTGGCGGTCATATCTAACGACGCATTGTCTTTGAACGACGTGAAGTTCTTAAAATTGAATTGTAAAAGCATTTGTGATCCCTCCTTCATTTTGCCTGAAATTCAATTATACCCATTATATAACAAATAGCAACACCTAAATGAGAAAAAGTCTCATTTAGGTGTTGCTATTATCGAAAATTATCGCAATTTAATGAAATCGCCACTTCTGGCGTCGAGTCCCGATCTGCACTTCACCGCGATGCGAAGCGAACAAATTCCCCACGGATGCACCCTCCGTCGGCCCTTACAACCGTTTGACTACTGTTTGACAACGTTTGACGGTCGTTTGACTATTTTTACAATTGCTTCACCATTGCTTCACGCGACATGTTTTGTCGCAGCTTCACAATTGTAAATGCCCGCACCCTCCCGGCCCACCCGGGAAGAGGAAAGTATATAATAGACAAACACAGCACCGATCCGCGCATCAGCACGGATGGACTTTTTAGGAGGGAATTCGATGAAAAGCACAAAAAGCCTGAGCATAGGCACCCCCGGCAAAACAC
>JAQVSG010000143.1 GCA_028700655.1 Caldisericia bacterium | reverse complement strand
ATATTATTCACGATATCATGCTTCAAAATGAAGTTGAAGGAAAATGGTGTGGATTCTTTTGCTGTGGGAAGTGCACCGTTTCGTACTGGCGAAATTTGATTCACGAAAGCATTCCATTTAGCCGACCCAGGCTCATGAAAGGTTTAGAAGACTTGAAAAGCTTACGGGATGGGAATGGGAGATGGAAACGATTCCCTTTTTATTATACTGCATTGTCACTTGGTGATATGCCAACCGACATGAGCAAAGAAGAAATTTTATATATAAAGCCAACGCTGGAACGGTTGTCTCGTCGTTCTCATAAAAATGACCGCTATGGGATTCGTAAGGAATACCTGATTCGAACTCTCCTTTGCAAAGCTCGTAAAATCAAAATCTAATAAAAAAATCCCCCCTTTTGGGAAAAAGAGGGGATGGTTATGCCTATGGAATCAATGAGAAGGTCTAATGATCACAACATCCTTCATCGCTACTGCAACCTTGTCCATCTTTTTTACCGATTCCTTGTCCTGCTCCACGTCTCAAACCTTGTTCTGGACTTTGTTTGGTATTATTTTGCAGGCCCTGACCGGTTCTATCTCCGGTAGAAGGAAGGCCCTCTTCTGTACGATTTTTAAAATGAACTTCAGGGGACTGAACTCCATCCTCTGTTCGATTTTTGAAGTTTTTTTGATCGTCTTCGCAATTGTCACAATCGCCGGTGCAGTTTTCGGTTAGGTCTCCACAATCGTCCGCACAGCCGACATTTTGTCGACTCCATTCATGGCCTTCTCCACCCTCATTGCCTTGAGAAGCGAGTGCTTTTCCTTGACCACTTCCTTTGTGAGAGGCCGTGGAAGGGTCGGTGAAAAAATATGCAGCGACACCAATCACTACAATACAACAGATTGCGATAAGGAGAATCTTCTTTTCATTGTTTTTCATACTTGTTTACCTCGTTTCAACAATTTTCTATACCTACTATATCGAGGGAAAGCAAAATAGTTACACAAAACATTCATATTTCTCCTTTGCGTTCCAAAAAAGTTTTAAGAAACGTCGGTGGGATCGTATTCTTTGTGGGTATCCTCAGGAGACTCTTTGATGGGAAGGACACTACCCGCTCCATAAATGGAGGGTAGTACATGGGGTTGTCCCAGATATCTTACAGAACCAGCTCCTCCAATGGAAACCTTTAAATTGTCTTCTACATGAACAACGGTTTTGCCAGCTCCATGTATCTGAATCGATGCGTTTTTGCTTAAAAGATTCCGAGCGTCATAGTTCCCGGCTCCTGTAATGGACACACTCTGCGATTCTGCATTGCCTTGCAAGGCAATCCGACCCGCTCCTGTAATGTCTACAACCAGCTGTTTCACATTCATGTCCATGCGAACATTGCCCGATCCCTTTACATGAAGGGCAAATTCGTCGGCTGAAAAATCGGTCGATTCCACATGTCCAAAGCCAGAAAGGGTCATGCTTCGAAGAGTGGGAACTTCAATGGTAAAAATGATACTACGGGCAATATTCCGACCCAACCAAGACAAAAAATGAAGAGAGTGGCGGAATTCCAGATAGAGAATCTGCTGATTCTCCACGATGCGAAGTTTTTCCAATAGACCATCATCCGCTTGCACGGTGCATCGATACGAGTCCCCTTTTTGGATCTTTACCGTTCCAATGCAGGAAAACTGAATCGAATGGAAGGGGGCAAAGATATAATCTTGTACCGTCATTTCGGGTGGGTTATTGGGTGGGTTCATCATCAGAAGTTTCTACCACCGAAGCATTCTCTTTGTGAAAAGAGGTGGGTTCTTCTTCTATTCGCATGGATGATTTCCCAGAATAGTCGACGACAGGGGCTTTTACAAAACTGCATTCAATACCACCTGTCCATTTTGCAGCAATGTTATACATAAGAGCTCCAAGGCATCCTGCAATGAAACCACTAAGAGCACCAAAAATGGGCGCTAGAATGAGGAGTGTGATGAATAGTCCTGTACCAAAAGGGCTATTGGCCATACTATTCATACCCAATCCTTCCATGCCGTAGTCAGGAGAACCGTTAAGTCCGTTGGTGATGATGTTGAAAATCATTTGAATAGCAGGAAATGCGAGAAGTACATACAAAAAGGATCCAATAGCAGAGATAACCGCCATGATATATCCATACGACAAAATACCAATTTTATTCAATCGAACCATAAAGAACCTCCAATTCATTGTTGTAGGTATATAAAAGGATTTCCTCTACCTACAAACACATACCACATTTTGTGTGTTATACATGACTAAATCATACTACGAAAAGAAGTATTCAACAACTGTAATTCAACAACTGTAGAACGGTTTTTTTTACGGGTTTTGATAGGCAGGTAACAAGACATGGAAGGTGGTTCCTTCCCCCCATTTCGATTGAACCCATATCTTTCCCTTGTGCAATTCCACAATGCGTTTGCTAATCACAAGACCCAATCCAGTGCCTTCAGTTTTGGGCTGATCTTCATTGGAAATCTGACTAAATGTGTGGAATAGTTTTGTAAGGTCTT
>JAQVSG010000142.1 GCA_028700655.1 Caldisericia bacterium | reverse complement strand
TGAAGGGAACATCATGAACCCAGACATTGCAATTACAGTCGAAGACTGAGACAAGTCAAACCAAATGTCAATGGATATTTTCAGAATAAATTTCCCGCGCATTGCCTCAAAAACAGGCGCACCGAAAGAGGTCTCTTGGGAAAACGCGGATTAAAACCCGACGACAATATCATCTCACACCGGATTTCCACCGCTGCCCCAACGGCTTCTACTCAGGAAATAAACCGGAATAAAAGCCACGACAACAATGAGGAAAGCGAAAAAACGAGTCCGCCACAGCTTTGCCTTCAGGGCCTCCGCCTCTTTTTCTTTCTTTTCCAATTCTGCATACGTTTCGGCTACTTGCTGGATACCGGAACCGGTCGGACTGGTTTCAATATATTCCTGAAGCCTTTCCTTCGCATCCGGTCTTCTAACGCCCTTGTTGTGTGCCGCAAGCATCGCCATATATTGTAGTGCCTGAGCCTGAAACAATTCCAGATTGTACTTTTTGATATCCTCGACGGAATTTGTCTTCATTGCTTCCTTGATTCGCGCATTCAGTTCATCCCCGTATTTGTAAATTCTTTCGTCCTCCATTCGGTCTAAATGATTAATCAGGTGATGCCCTGCATAGAACACACTCAGATAATCGCGATTCCGGGGGTCCTCCCAAATCTTGGTGAGCAAGGGGACAATATCGACGCTGTTTGTATAACCATGGGCCCCTATCTCCTCCATCAAAATGTAGACTACCCGTCCATCTTCTCTCCCAAAATCGGGATACTCCTTAAACAACCTCGCGTAGCCCTGCACCGCCTTTTCATATTCCTTATTTGCCGAAAATTGCCGGGCATTCTCCAGGAGCATCTCCGCCCTGTCACGATCGGGCAATATATCCAGCATTTTCTCCCGTAATGCAATAGATTCATCTATTTGCCCCAGCTTCTGTTTAGCGTATGCCATCTTGGGATACATGTTTTGAAGAAACATTTTCTTCTGCCCGGGAGGCATGGAATTCGTCTCTGAGATGAGGCGTCTTTCCATCTCTTCAAAAAGCGCCAAAGCCACCGGAGCATTTTGGAACACGCCCGACTCCAGGTCTGCAAGCTGCCTCATGCAATCCACCGTTACATAATCGTCGGCATCCAGCTCAATTGCCTGAGTAAATATCTCCTTTGCTTTATTGAAACCACCCATATCCGATGCAGCGGCCAAATAAGCCGAACCCACTAGCCTCAGCAATCTGGCTTTGGACGCTGGATCCTGACATTCATCTGCCAACTTTTCCATCTCGACCGCATATTTTATCCGGGCCACCTGATTCGTGCTTGTCGCAGAGTACTCTTCTTGCTTTTGCCTGAACCACTCTTCAGAATATTCTTCCGAGAAGACCGACACTACCAGTATGTTAAAAAATATAAATATGAATAACTGTATCACGATAAATAAAAAGAGTCGTGTTTTTATAAAAAAATTATAAAAACAAACGGTACATAAATAATATTATTCTATCTTCGAATGCCTACCCCTACCTCATACACAGGGAGGCAAATTGGGTTCGTCGAAGGTATTGCCCCTTAACTCAGGCTTCGATTGTGCAACCCCTGTAGCACTTTTTTCTCCCACATTCTCTTGCCAGAGGCAAGGGACATTGTTTACTACAGAATTACACGTGCGGTGTTCATCGGCAGTCAGGACAAAACTTGTAATTTCGGTATGAGTTACTGTCCACACATGCTTCACAGCAGTACGAGGATCCAACTCCGTCGAAGTGGAATCTGAAACAGTAAACGAGATACTTCCCGAAAGGCTCTCAGTCCCGGAAATTTGAGTACCTAATCCCACGGCCCCAATAGCTGCGTTTCCAGCTTCGATTTTTGCTGCGAGACTAGCCGTTCCACTCGTCCCCCAACCACTTTGAAAGGTTCCGGCGAATGAAAATGACTCTGTCGTCTTCTTAGAGCAACGACTATTGGTTCTATAGTCCGCCAGTTTTGCTACCTCAACGACGTTTGTTGACGTAAACTGAACTTGCCCCATCCAGTTAAGCTCAATTGAATAACCGGAGTGAGTAGAATGGTCTTCCTCCGCAAACACAGCTGCATTTGCAACACCCAGCAAGACCAGGAAGAATGATAATTTTGTTTTCATAGTATCGTATTTCTCGAGTCCTGGATTTTACCATCAAACCCTGAAAACTCGAGGTCGATTCTACACAGTATCCTGAATTAGTCAAATAATTTTTCGCGTTTTTTCCGATTTATTTCTATCGCATTGCCTCGCAAACTGACACCGGAAGACATTTCCCTCATCAAAGAAATCTGGAAAGCCAGTGAACAACCCTGTGGAAAACGTTTGAAAATAGAATCCATTCATCAAAGCCTCAATCCCTTCAGGAATCAGAGACAATATGAGGAGTAATCAAAGAAACTATACAACCGGATCGCAAATGAAAATCGTGTACAAAATATCCTCCAATTGCATGCCATCAAGACGCGCCCTCTTTTCAAGGCTTTTCTATCACTTCCGGTGCGCTCTGTTTTTGAGGCAATAAGAA
>JAQVSG010000141.1 GCA_028700655.1 Caldisericia bacterium | reverse complement strand
GTTCATGTCAGCAAAAAAAACGCTTGAGGAAGAACTTTCAGAAAAGCAATTACTTACAGATAAAAATTCGACACATTCCTAGATATTCTTTTTTTTTGAAATTTCCTCGTTCATTCTATCTTGTATACCATTGAGTACAAAGTGCTTGCTTCGTTATTTTCCCATTCATTGATATGAATATAGGTGTGGTAAGATGAGGAGAAGAAAGCTGCTGAAGATTGTTGATAATGTGCAGGAAATCTATAGGATGCTACAGTACCATCAGATGACGCAATTTTTTGCAGTTTTCTCTCGTTGCAATTCCATATCAAAAAAGAATCATTATCTGTAAATACTTGTAGATTTCGCTCAGGTTTTTCATCCACAGGTCCGCTGGTAAAAGATTTTTTCCAAAGCACTCTCCCCGTTTTCATATCCAAACCAGCAAAAGTATGCAAATCTTCACTTTTCTCTGTGCTGAAACCAGATGAATCTACTAAAAGAACATTTCCTGCTGGATGTATTTTCATTTGCAAAGGAGCATAATGATTCGATTGCCAGTTTGTATCGGATTGCCAAATGATATCTCCACTTGTTGCATCAAGACAAACCAGGTAGCAAGATTGTTCTTTACCCGTGCTATCTTCTTCCCAAACGGATGAAACTAAGCAAGCCTTGTTTTGATATTCAGTATACTGGATACCATAGCTTCCCTTTCTGCTCGATTGATTATTAGCCCATTCAGAACTGGTGAAGTGCTGCTTCCAAATCTCTACAATAGAATGATCTTCCGTTATTTGAAAAGATTGCATATACAACCCGTTTTCATCTGCCCCTTCAATCCACAATTCATGGTTTTGAAATACTGTGTTGAAAAAGGTTGTGTCTATTTTGGAGTTACGAAAAGCTGATTGTTCGTTTTCTATCCTTTCTTTCAGGATGACGGTACCCGTGACAGGATCTATTGCAATATGCCACATTTCATCTGATGATTCTTGAGAAGCTGTAATGATGTGGCATACTCCCTTCCATTCCCATACAGATGTAATGTATACGCCATTTTCTGAATGCGGATACTGCCAGCGTCCCTGTAAATCTTTGTCAATAGCATATATATAATAGTCACTCCCCGCTCCATGACTTAACCTGTACATATTTTGTTCGCATAAAGCAATAGGAGAAATCAGTGCATCAAAAGAATTTGATTTCTCTGTTTTCATTTCTAGATTCAGCAAGGTAAGTACCTTTGTGAGTTTATCTTGTGGTTGTATTGTAAGAATCGTATTCCAGGCAACAGCGATATCAAGGGATTCTTTACCAATTCCAGCCCATGAGGGATTATAGATCGTTTCAAACGTATCAGAGAATACATCCGTACGAAAAATAACTCCTTGATTTGTTACAGTGTACAACGTAGTACCATTGAGTATTGATTGATTCATAATCTTGGTATCGAAAGGATTGCCCTGCACTATTTGATTGGTTTCCTTTGTAACATCCAAAATGGGAATTACTGTCAAAGTGTCTTCTGCTTCATTGACCTCATCAGTCTCAATCGTTTGGGCAGCTTCTTTGGTGTTCTTTATCTTTGATGTAGTTGCGGAAGATGGATTTCCGTTTAATTCTTTACAGGAGATTGAACACAACACAACAAGAATAAGCAAACACCGTATGAATAATGTTTTCATAAGGGCTTGTTCAGTTTTTTGTACAACATTAAAAATCTCCTCCCATCATGATATTGTTTTTACAATCATATTTGTACAATAAATTTTCAATTTGTCAGCTATTCGTTTTTTCTCAAATTATTGCACTTGTTTTTACATTGTGCTATTATACATATAAGTTCTATGTATTGTGTAGGAGTTAAACATGAGTGGTATATCCAAAGAGCTAGTGGCTGCTTCATCCAAAATGGTTGTTCTTTCCATTTTGAGAAAAGGAGAAAGTTATGGATACGACATACTCCAACAGGTAAAATTGCTAAGCAACGGACAATGGATCTGGTCGGATGGACTGATATACCCGGTTCTCCACAAGCTAGAAAATGAAAAATTTATTTCTTCTCGATGGGAGCAGTTAATCGGCAAAAGAAAACGGAAATATTATACCATTACTGAAAAAGGATTACGCTTTCTCGATACGTCTATGAAAGAATGGAAATCTGTAGATAAAACACTTCAAAAAGCATGGGGGAATCAGTTATGCAAAGCACAGAAGATCGGATAAACCTGTGGGAACAGTGGATGAATAGCAGAAAACTCTTTAGCAGAAAGGAGTTGGATGAAATGAAAGATCATTTGCTAGAAGAAATAGACTATTTAATGACACATGAGGATTTGTCAGAACAGGAAGCATTCCATAAAGCTGTCGATATTATTGGAATGAAAAAGGAATTAATAGAAGAAGAATCAAAAGTGAAGAAAGAGAACATTCAACGGAAATGGCAGATAAGTATCAGTTGCTTGGTGGCTTTGTGTTTTGTTGGTCTATCTGTTTTCATTATCCAGGATACAAACCAGAAAAGAAGCCATGTAGCTGGACACATTCCCTATGGTTACCCATGTGAAGGAGATATAGA
>JAQVSG010000140.1 GCA_028700655.1 Caldisericia bacterium | reverse complement strand
ATCCAAAGATTAGCGATATAAATAGGAATAGAGATTTCTATTTTCCAACTGGGATTGACGAATTATGGCTTATTGGAACGGATAGGCCTCAATCATTATTACCCAATGGTAAGGAAATTAAGTCGATAGAAGAGGATTTTGCAAAGATCTGTCAATGGAACAAAAGTTTTGGTGATGAAATCATAAAGAAGATTCGGCTTTTTATTCTTGCAAAAGTTGACGACATCAAATCGGAACAAGCGGCAGAACAGTTTCATGATCTTACATTACGAGTGGTAAATTTTGCCAAAACACAAACCAAACAGACCAATGGAAATTTATATCTATCATTGGCAGGAGGACGGAAAACCATGAGTGCGGATATGCAAGATGCGGCCTATTGTTTTGGTTGCAATGCCATAATCCATATTATTGGCGATAATGTAACACCTAAAGATGGGGAAATATTATCAGGGAAGGATGCCGCAAAGATTGTGCCCATTATTCTTGGTGCAACGCAACCTAATGCTGCTTTGTATGATTGTGAAGAGCAATCATTTGAAGACAAAGAGATAATAAAGTTTGCCGGTCAGGTGGATTTTTTAGATAAGATTCGAGCGAAACAAAAAACATCCCAGTTTTTCTATACTTCTTACTATTCAGAGCAAAGCAATCGAAGCAACTTCCGAATACTATACACTTTAGCTCCTGAAAAGATAGAGAAAATAAAGAAAGATATAATCTTCGGAAAAGATTCATTAAACAAAGAATCAGAGATGAATCTTCTAAGGAAACTTCCGAAGTGCGATCTGCACTGTCATTTAGGAGGAGTGCTTGATGTAGACGAGATGATTGATGTGGCTCAATGTTATGCCGATGAAATCAACGAGGTGCAAACAAAAAATTCAAAATTCAATAGTTGGTACACCAAACTGCAATTGAATAAAGAGACATTGGGGCGTCCCAATGTGGGTTGGAAAGCTATCCGGCAAGCACTCGGTTCGCAACTACAGGTGGATGAGTGCTTGATAAATGCAGCTATTTTATTATCGTTTCAGAACGACAAAGCGGCACTGGACAATATCCTCTTTGGCAACTATACCGAAGAAAATAATTATTGTCAAGTGGGAATCCGACTTTACGAAGCTCTTGGCGATATGCAGGGGTCGGCATTGTTGCAGACCGAAAAGGCAATCCGAAAAACGGTTCAGATACTGCTAAAAAAAGCAGATGACGATAATATTGCCTATTTAGAAGTCCGCTGTTCGCCTCTAAACTACACGCGTTGCGGTCTGACAGGAGTTCAAGTGTTGCATTTTATCTGTGAAGAATTAGAGCAGAAGCCTCATATTCGGAAGTCGTTGCTTCTGATTGCCTCTCGTCATTCAGATCTTAAAAAGATAGAAGACAGTGTGAAATTGGTGAAAGAACTCAATCAAGATTATTTGTTTCAGAAATACTTTCGCGGATTCGATTTAGTCGGAGACGAGCAGGCCAACAAGCCATCGGATGTCAGACCCTATTTTGAAGACATATTGAAAGATTGTCGAAATATCACGATTCATGCGGGAGAAACCGTTCAGGCAGAAAGCATCTGGGATGCAGTTTATTCTTTGAGCGCAGAACGAGTAGGGCACGGATTGACTCTGAAAGACTCGCCTAACCTATTGAAAAAATTCATAGAAAGGAGAATTGGCATAGAAATGTGCCCATCTAGTAACTTTCAGATTGTTGGATTTTTGGACAATTGGATTCAGGAAAGCAAAACGTATCCTGCATATCCTTTAAAAGAGTATCTGGATAAAGAGCTAATGGTGTGCGTCAACACCGATAATCCCGGAATTTCACGCACAACAGCCACATCCGAACTGCTTAAGGTAGCCCGGATGACTCAAGGAGGTTTGTCGTTATGGAATATATTTCAATTGATATACAATGGTTTGCAGCTGGCATTCTATCCGTATGAAGAAAAGAAACAACTGTTTAAAGACGTAGAAACCACAATCAGTGAACTGATAAAGAATAACGAGATATGAAAAATGAAAATATATTGGTGTGGCTTTTATAGTTTAGCTCAAGCAGGAGAAACTCTTATTTAACAAAGAAATCTGTGATTCACAATGGTCAAAACAAGTGTTAACATTAATAAAATAACCGAATGGCAAAAATCTTAATATCAATATTGAGTGACAATCTAATTGCAAACTTTTTATTTTACAAAGAGAAGCAGCAAGAGTTTGATGAACAAATATTCATTACTACTCCAGAAATGAAAGATAAAGGTGTAGGTAACAATCTTGAAGTTGCTATGGGGATTGAAAAAAATAGTGTTCGGAGGATTGAAGTGCCTAACGACAGCTATTCGGCTGTAATAGAAAAACTCGAATCCGAAAATCTATCTGTTGCGTATGAATATTGGGTGAACCAAACAGGCGGAACAAAACCAATGTCTATCGCAGTGTTTCAGTTCTTCCAAAAATACAATGCGAAGTTTGTCTATTTGCCTATTGGTGGAAAAAAATTCCTTGATTTAAGAAATAAATCCATACAATATCCCATAACATACCAATCATCACTCAAAGAATATTTAGCTCTTTATGGCATTCGCTACGAG
>JAQVSG010000012.1 GCA_028700655.1 Caldisericia bacterium | reverse complement strand
CGAAACAGCATCCTGATCGTTCGGACGATTCTCATAAGTGGCACTAGGATCATAGATGTTGCGCATGGGAGGATAATCCACCATGTCGGACCACCCAATTTGCCATTTACGAGTACCATAGCGGGTGTCTGTTTCAAACACAAGAGCAAATCGAGGGTCGATATCGCCTCTTCTACCGGTTTGATCCATGTTTTGCCAGTTTGCAAAAGATCGGTAGCTCGGATAGTTTTCGTTGACTACACATTGGGTATGACCATATAGGTTATGGAAATCATTGATGATATAGGGGCCTTGTGTATTGTTATTGGAAATCGGATCGATAGAATATCGAAAAACTCCATTAATATCTGTTCCATACCGTTTGCAGACAGCATCATTGTAATATGGGTCATAATAGGGATTTGAGGTGGGAATATAGGTAAAACCAATCTCGTTTGTCCCTTCTAATAAAAGGTTTTCATCGGATTCGTTGTACAAAGGTGATTCTGGGTGGGTAAAAGGATTGATTCGAGAATCATGGAAAGTCCCATCGGGATCAAACCAGATTTGTCCAGCAGAATCCAAAACAACATACCAATGGTCATATTCTTGAGATCTGCCTCCATCTGGTTGTACAGATAGATAGACATCCGTCCATGCCACAGGCACGACATCTGTCAGATTTGGTTCTGCATTCTCATCCATTCCAAGATAGGGAGAATTCTTCCCAATAGCAGGAAAATTGAAAGAGTAATGATACCATTTTTCACTGTGTATGCTGTCATAAAGTGCAACAGCCTGCGACGCATTAGGCATCGGGTATCCTGCATCTGGTCGTCCCCATACGGGCATATCAGAGCTAGTCTGCCATGGAAACATTTTCGCTGGGTAAAGGGGTAAACCATCGCGGTCAAAACCTACCTTTACAAAACGATTTGCAATAAATGTTGCAGGTTGATTTCCTTTTGCAGCTTCTGTTGGTGAAACACTGACAAAGGCTGTAAAAGTAGTCAATAGCATAAAACAAACAACTAAACAGGAGACTATTTTCCTCATAGCGAGTCCTCCTACAATATAGAGTCTACCGAAAAACTACAAGCCAAATCTAATTTCAAATCATATTATAGTTTTTATTCTTCGTTGCGCAAAAAAAAATCCATTTTAAACGATTCTTTGCATCCATTTTTGTTTTCGAAACACATGTAAAACCATACAGAAGTCAATGGCCATGGAGATTGTAAACGATAACCATATACCATTTAATCCATAATATAGCGGTAGAAAATGCACAAGTGGTATTTGAACAATCCAAAGAGATATAAAATTCATATAAAAGCTTGCTTTTAAATATCCCGTTCCAAGTAGGGGAGCATTAAAAATGGAGCTCTGTGAAACTAAAATTTGATTGAAAGAAAAAAGTAGTAAGGGAAATACAGCCATAGAAACTACAACGGGATCTTTCGAAAAGATCTTTAAAACATACTGCGGAAAAACAAGAACCAAAATAAAAAAACAACAAGTAAAAAGAAGTCCAGCAATCGAAGAATAGTTTGTTGCTTTAATGGCACGATCCTTCCTTCCGGCTCCTATATTCTGTCCTACTAACGTAGATGTTGCAAATGAAAGCCCCGATATTGGCATCATAATGAAGTGAGTGATTCGACTCACCACTGTAAAAATGGCTACACTTGTCATGCCAAAAATCGCGATCCGCTTTATGATGATGGAATTTGCTATACTCATGAGAATTTGTTGATATCCTTTTGGCATGCCAATTTTGATGATCTTGTAAATAAATTGTTTATCGGGATGTAGAAAATCCTTCCACTGAAATGATAAGATGGTTTTTTTGGAAAGGTAGACATACATTCCGCTGATACACAAAAAAACTTGTGATACACCCGCTGCAATCGCAACTCCAACAATTCCTATAGAAGAAAAAGGACCTACTCCCACCACTAAAATACAATTTAAAACTACATTTACAAACACTTTACCGATCATTAGATACATAGGAGTTAATGCATCTCCAGCAGCCCTTAAAGCGGTGTTAAAAGAGAATCCTGTGTTCTGCAATGGGATTACAAAACACATCACTTTACCATACACAATGGCCATTTCTAAAGCCTGCCCTTCAGCTCCAATCATAAGCAGCAAAGGACGAAGAAAGAACAAGCAAGGAATCGTAAGAAGAAGGGAACCAAAAAGCTTTAAAAAAAGAGTTTGTGCTGTTGCATATCCTGCACTCTCGACATCGCCTTTGCCAAAACACTGAGAAATAATCCCAATAGATCCATTGCCAATGATACTATTGAAAAAGGTTAAGTACATTTCCAATACAGCAAAAATGCCAATAGCAGCTTGTGCATCCGTACCTATCACACGGAGGAAAAAAATATCTGTGACACCATTAATCGATTGAAACAACATGGCCAGCATCGCTGGCCATGATAGATGAAAAAGACATGGGATTAAAGGTTTCCATGTTAATCCAGGATTAGTTTTCAAATGCAACCCTTATTATTCAGGTTTAAACTCAAATTCGCAATATTTGCATTTTAGTCGAACAGGATTTTTTGAAGTTACAAAAAACTCAGAGGTATACCCCTCAGTGTTTGTAATACATCTTGAATTAATGCAAGGTACAATACTCTGAACCTCGTCAGGAATCTGAGGTTTAATTTTTTTTACAATGTCCCCATTTTCAATAATATTAATGGTAACTTCTGGAGCTAGCATTGATAAATAGGTTGCGGTTTCTTCATCAAGTCTAAAATCCTGAATCTTTACCATATCTTTGGTTGCACACTTGGATGAAGGCATATTCATAAAAACGATCGTGGCTTCTGTCCCGATATTTCTTTTTTGAAGCAACTCAAAACATCGAATCCCCATTCCGGGAGGAAGATGGTCAATGACAGTTCCGTTGTGAATAATATGCATACTTTTCATTAGATGACCCCCAATAATGTTGCAATTAATGCCATTCGTACTGGCACACCATTGTAAGCTTGTTCAAAATAGATAGCTCTTGGATCTGCATCTACCTCTGGTTTGATTTCACCCACTCTGGGCAATGGGTGAAGTATAATGGCATCGGATTTCGTTTCATGCAATGTTTCGTTACCTAGTACGTAGCTCCCGCGGTATTTAAGGTACTCCATTTCTCCCAATCGCTCTCTTTGCACTCTTGTCATATAAACAACATCAGCAATACCAATGTGCTCACGAAGGTCGTGGAATATGATAGGTTGAACATGTAAATCCGATTCCAGCTGATGAATAATATAATCAGGCATTTCTAAACCAGGAGGAGAAGCAAAATAAAGATTGGCCCCTAACCTTCCTAAAGCAATAGCTAAAGAATGGGTTGTTCTTCCAAATTTTAAATCCCCCGATATCATTACATTTAGACCCGCAAAAGTATTTTTCTTCTTCAAAATTGTATAAAGATCCAATAAACACTGTGTGGGATGCTGATGTCCGCCATCTCCTGCATTAATGATAGGTACATGAGAATAGAGTGTGGCCACCCTTGCAGATCCCTCATGAGGATGACGCAATGTAATAACATCCGAGTACCCTGCTACCGTTCGGATTGTGTCAGCCAAACTCTCTCCTTTTGAAACAGAAGATCCAGACGCATCCGAAAAGCCCAACACTTTACCTCCTAAGCGTAGCATGGCACATTCAAACGACAACCTTGTTCGCGTCGAGGGTTCGTAGAATAGCGTTGCTAAGATTTTGCCTTTGCAGATGTCACAAGGTTCTTTTTTATCAAGAATTTCTTGCATTGAATCTGCGATGTCAAATAGATCATACAGTTGTTTTTCAGTTAAATCGCTGATGTTGATGAAAGATTTCAAAGATTCTGGCATAATTCCTCCTCATTCGTTAACACGAAATCGTGAAATTTGTTTTCTTTATTTTACATTTCAATTAAGTATTTAAAATCATTAGTATGAAAAAGTTAAAGAAAATTTCTCCAAAAGCTCTATGCATATCTCATTCATATTCCGATTTTGATGCGATTGCATCTACCATTGCTGCCTCGAAATTGTATCCAGATGCAGTTCCTGTTTTAAATTCATCTGTAGAAGACGAAGTGCAAAAATTTCTAGCCATTTATCGAGATTTCTTTTCTTTTGTCCCTATTCAAGATATTTCTTTCGAAAACGTTGAACTCGTCATATTAACGGATACCCAGAACACCGAGAAAATGAAACCCTTGCAAAAGGAATTACAGGCAAGAAAAATCAAAGTTGTTTGTTTTGATCACCATCCTCTCGAAGAAAATCCGTATATTGATAAACTTCATCTTAAACACTATGGCGCTGTAATGACGCTAATGTATGAACGATTAAAGCGGAAGAGAATTAGTTTCAATGCAATAGAAGCAACTCTCTTTATTATTGGAATCTATGAGGATACTGGTTCTCTAACGTTTCCCTCCACGACTCCGAAGGATTTGGAGGCAGCAGCGTTTTTCCTCCGCAATGGGGCCAAATTGAATGTTATTTCAGAATTCATTTTTCCCCCTCTGGGAGAAAGACAGAAAAAACTCTTTTCAATTCTTCTTGAGTCCACCGCTGTTTACTCCATTAAAGGCGTACAAATTGCAATTTCAGGAGCGTGTTATCCTCATTACGTCAACGGTGTATCTTTTTTGGCACATAGACTTTTAGATTCTATCGATGTAGACGTACTTTTTGTAGTTGTAAAACGAAAGAAAAAAACCATTATTGTTGCCAGATCTGAGGATGACCACATTATCCATGTTGGAAACATTATGGAACAATTAGGGGGTGGGGGACACCCTCAAGCAGGTTCTGCTTTTATAGAGGAAGACGATCGGAGTCTCAACGAATGGTCGCTTCATTTGCTAAAGCTTGCCAAAAAAAAGTGTCAAGTAAGCAAACTGGTGCGAGATTATATGAGCTCTCCTGTTAAAACCATCGAAGATTCCGCCGTTGCAGAAGAAGCTTTACGCATTATGCTGCGATATGGACATACAGGTCTTCCTGTTGTCAATGAAAACAAAAAAATTACAGGCATTATTTCTAGAAAAGACATCGAACGTATTTCTGATGAAAAGCTTTTAAGGCGTCCTGTCAAATCCTATATGACAAAGCATGTTATTGTGGTTTCTCCAGAAACATCTCTTAAAGAAGCAGAAAAACTCATTGTGGATAAAGATATTGGTAGACTGCCCGTAGTATTTGATCAAAACATCGTTGGCATCCTTACCAGATCGGATCTTTTACGAGCTTTGTATGGTATATCCAAAACCACCACTCCTCCCTTTAAACACTACATTTCTGTTCCCAATCGAATGCAAATGAACCAGTGGTTTGAGTCCTATTTCCCCAAACAACACCTGAAAATTATCCGCCAGATAGGAAAAATCGCCGATTCCATACATCAAAGAGCTTTTCTAGTAGGGGGCTGTGTACGGGATTTATTGTTGGAATACTCATGCAAGGATTATGATTTTCTAGTGGAAGGAGATGCCATTAAATTGGCCGACTTATTACAGCCAATTTTCTCCTGCAAATTGATAAAAAATCCCTCCTTCCATACAGTCAAACTATTGCTTCCCGATACAGAAATGGATCTAGCAAGCACTAGAACCGAATACTATGAATATCCTGCTGCATTGCCAACAGTTACTAGCGGTTCACTTCGAGAAGATTTGCTACGACGAGATTTCAGCATTAATTGCTTAGCTATAAGTCTAGAACCAAAACGATTTGGAACCCTACTAGACTACTACCATGGATACGATGATCTACGACACAAGAAAATTCGTATTCTACACAACTTAAGCTTTATTGAAGATCCTTCCCGGATTTTTAGAGCCATTGTGTATGCAATTCGTTATGACTTTTCGATCGAAGAACAAACAAAAGAATTCGCTATACAAGCCATGAAATCAGGATTGTTTAAAAATACGACTCGTTTTCGCATACTTTCAAGCTTTATTAATCTACTTACAGAACCAATTTCTATTGTGAAAACCTTCCAATTGATGAAAGAATTGGACGCATTGCAAGTGATTTCCGATCAATTTGTTTTTGGCGACCTACAACGTTTTGCATTGAATCGAAGTAAAAACGTCTTACAAAAGTATTATATTGGACCAAAATGGATTCTATATATCGCTGTTATGACCATTTCTTTACCCTTAGAATCCACATTAGACATCTGCGAACGTCTGCGTATGAGCCATAAAGATATCGCCATGATACAAAAGGTACACCGATCGTACCCCTCTTTAAACAACGAACTTCTCTCGATAAAACAGAATTCTCATCTATACCAAACACTAAAGCCATTTTCAAGCAATGAATTAGGAGTATTCTTATGTCTTTCTTCCATCC
This sequence comes from Caldisericia bacterium, assembly GCA_028700655.1. Lineage (GTDB taxonomy): Bacteria > Caldisericota > Caldisericia > UBA6126 > UBA6126 > JAGLCW01. The sequence continues at coordinate 33,099 of JAQVSG010000012.1, read as the reverse complement.
ATGTAAGAAAAAAAATTCTTCATTATGTATGCAAATTGCAAAAAATATCCCTTGAGATCACTGCCAATGAGATAAAAGCACTGACCGGGCTAGAAAAAAGAGATCTTGGCAACTGCATAGAAGAATTAAAAATGTTAAAATTAGATGGATTCATTCCAAGCAAAGAAGATGAAATCCAAACAGTGATCATTCGATATGCACAGAAGTAAGGAGTCATGGTTTGTCAAAAAATAGAATCATTGCCCGATATGTTTTGTTGCTACTTATTGTTGTATGGGGGTTTGTGCTCGCAAGGCCCAAATATCCATTTTCAACAGACTGGTATATCACAATATTCGCTACCATGGTCTATGGTTTCGTCTGTATATCTTTGCAACGATCAATACAAGATCATTTTGCACGAAAAGCAGGAGATGTTAGTTTGGCAATTCAAAAAAAATCACTCCCCTACTATATAAGAAGCTTGGATATTCTTGGATTTCTATGTTTTCCAATCTTTGGAATGGGTTGGGGCAACCCAACTACTTCCCCCAAAGTGTTAACAGGTAGTAAAAAGGGACAACGGATAGGAATCGTTCTTAGTGGTCCTATTGCCAATCTTTTATTGGCAGTTCTTTCCCAGCTACTGATCTATCCCGTGGAATCATTTTCTCTCACATTTGCCGGTCAAATTGCCTTGTTTGCGAAAATCAATTTTTTCATTTTCTTCTTGTCGTTATTGCCCATCCCACCCTTAAATGGTTGGCTCATGTGGAAAGCATTACGAGGAGAGAGGGTAAAATTGGAGAAAGAAAGTTTTTTTGGGGAAATTGTATTGGTTATCGCAATGATAACATACATACTCCCCTGGATTATCGAAAGCATTTCCAGGGGATTTATGTATTGGATATAAAGCCAAAAACCTTATAGCTTATAGCCGATTGTACGAAGAAATCTCTTTCGCTCGATGACATCTTCTTCTGTTTCTATTCCTTTGGGAGAATTCCCATCCACCACACCGAGAATGCCTCTCCCCTGTTTTGTTTCTACCAACAATACCTGGGTAGGATTGGCAGTAGCACAAAAGATATGGCATACTTCTGGAACCTCTTGGATCCGATTCAGAACACTAATAGGGAAAATCCCTTCCATAAAAATGATAAAGCAGTGACCAGCACCAATCAACTCAGCATTACGTTTTGCTAGCTCAATAAGCTTATCATCGTTGCCTGAAAAGCGAATCAAACATTTTCCAGAGGCTTCACAAAATGCAATACCGAAACGTACTCCAGGAGAACTTTGTATCAACGCTTCATGAAGATCTTCCACGGTTTTAATGAAATGGGATTGTCCCAAAATAAAATTTAAGTCATCAGGCTTATAAATTGGAATTACTATGATTTCCATTAAAGCATCTTTCGGTATTCTCTACCAAATATCACTAAATCTTCGATATCAATACGTTCATCTTGATTAAAATCACACTCTTTGTTGTAGTTCTTATCGGTTTTCACAGTCAAATAATGCTCTTTAAAGATTCGCCAGTCATACATATCAACAACTTTATCGTTGTTTAAGTCACAAAGTAGGAAATCGTATTCCTTAGAGACTGTAAAAGATCCACCTCTGTAACGAAGTTTAGCTTTCGACCCATTGGTGTAGATCAATTGGCAATTCAACAAATTTATGCTCATTCTTCCAGAATCTAAAGGCTTGAAAGAAAGACTTGAAATTTTTACATGTTGTCCACTAATACCTTCTTCTTGATCTCTTTGAGCATACCGATACAACGATACTATACCATGCCCATCTTCGGAATCATCAATATCTTCAACGAGTTCGACATCGGCTCCATCCGAACTAAAGAATCCCCCGTCGAAAGCTCCTTCGCACATTAGTTTGTTTCCGTTATAGGAGAATTCATACTCAAGTCCAACAACATCTTCAGCATCTTCCAATATCAAATCAACGGTAAAATACTTTCGTGGAGACAATAGTTTTTGTACCGCAACAATTAGGTTTCCTGGCTCTGGCACAATGGATTCTACAACATTCATCGCATGTTGAGACGAGTAAGCATCTTGATAATATTGATATTTTCCACCGTTAATTTTCCAGTTTGTCACACGGATTTCAATATGATACTTTCCTTTTGGTAGTAGATATCTACCCGAAGAGTCTTTCCCGTTCCAATGAATTTGATAGTCTCCAATAAGAAGACCTGCAAGAGTAGCAATGGTTCCCCATTCTTCTCCATACTCATCTATAACGGCAATTTTAATATTACCATAATTAGAGTAAGAGCTTCCCCCTGAAAATCCATCCCAGATTTGTTCTTCACCAGAGTTGAGTGAAAACTGAACAGAAATATCCTCTGTAGCATTTTCTTGGGTAAACATCAAATCTTCCGGTGTTACACGAATATCTGAAAGAGCTTCTACATCATAATTCGGTCCATCTCGATACACAATGAAAGGAATATGAAGATCCGCTATATAAATGACACCCTCATATCTAGGCTTAGACATAGATTTGTAATCACAATCAAAGGTGACAGAAATGGATCCTTTTTCTTTCTTACCCAGGGAGAGCTTCTCTGTATCAATGATTATATCAACAGGATTGTTTTCTCCAGGAAGAAGAAACACTTCATGGCGAATATCATAATGCATGGTTTTCTGCTTTGTATTTTCTATAGTAATTTGGACAGGCTTAGTTGAATCGGTTTGGAAGGGAAGAATTTCATTCTTTTTTACAACCAAGGCCTGCGGAGAAATAAAAGCGGATGTCTCAGCGGCCCTATCAATGAGGGCTTGTCCCGCCCCTTGAAGAGTAAATGTTACAGGTAGTCCATTGACTTCGTTTAAAAGGATATCTGCAGTATTCATAAAGGCAGATTTTATCTGTGCAGGAGACCACTCGGGTTGAAGATTTTTCAGCAACGCCACTAAACCAGCCATAACAGGGGATGCCATGGAAGTTCCACTAGCTAAACCATACGAATTTCTTGGAACTGTGGACATGATGTTGGTTCCTGGTGTGGATATTTCGGGTTTGAACCACCCGTCTGCTCCAGGTCCCTGTGAACTAAAAGTGGCCATCACCGAACTAGTACCTTGGGAAAAATCAAGAGAAACTGCATCAGAATGTTCCAAAAGCCATTGTCCATCATAATAAGAAATCATGCATGTGGGAATAAAATCAATGTTAGATGGATCTTCACCTTGTACAGCAATAGCGGGGGGTATAGCTTGTTCCCCTTGATAATTGTAAATAATCAAGGCAACGGCTCCGGCATTGCGCACATTGTCCATTTTTTCCCTAAACGTCATTTGAGAATTTTTAGGACCTCGTTGTAAAATTGCAATTTTACCCTGAACTTCCTCCGGGATGGTTTCGGGTTTTCCATAACCGCAGTCGACCAATGCCACATTTGAAAGCTGATTTGAAAAAGAGGGAGAATATTGAGCTAATTTAGAAACGATTCTACGTTTTTCACCATTTGCAGTAGCGGAAAAACTAAGGCCAGATCGATCGTCTGTTGCGGCAACGCTAAAGCAAGCATCAACAGAACTCGGAGAACCAATGGCATACTTTTGTTTATTTCCTCTTGATCCTTCATTACCTGCTGCCACTACAACCATCATTCCGGTTTTACTAGCATTTCTAAAGCCATCAGAGTAATACCCCGTTGTTGTAGCTGGATCTCCGCTTTCATGACCTAGCGACAAATTGATAACATCACATTTATCTTTAATTGACTGTTCAACTCCCTTGATAATATTCTGAGTATTCGCCCCGGGAGAGGAGGAGGAAAAAACTTTGTAAATATAAAACAAGCAGTCTGGAGCCATCCCAACACTAAACTTATTGTCATCGGATTTTCCACCAATTATACCCGCTACGTGAGTTCCGTGACCACTTTTGTCGTTATAGTCAGGATCATTATCTCCGTAATCAAATCCGCCTTTAACGCGTTTTTGGAAATCGTCATGAGTACTATCCAATCCGCTATCAAGAATGCCTACTCTCACCCCACTGCCCATGGCACTACTATTTGTAGCAATCCCTTTCCAGGCTTCTATTGCATGGGTAGTTTGCGCAGCAACATAACGAGTTGGGTAATACTTTATTTCATTGGACCATATCTTCGTAACACCTGGATAATCCTTGAGTTGTTCAATGTCCGTTCCTTTCACTTCTAAAGCTACAGAATTGGCAACAAGGGTACAATTCATTTCTGTATCTCGGAAACTGATTCCTTTTTTGGTCAGAAACGAAAGAAATGATTTTTGCTGAGACAAAACAGTGGGCTCAAAGGTGTAGTCAAGGACAAAATCTTGTTTGCTATCATAAAAAGAACGTATGGAAGCATTTCGATCACTCTGTTCAATAACACAAGGTACCGAAAGTTCAACAACAATGGGTACTAGGGCATTATCTTTCTGTTTTTGCTGCACAACTTCTTCAACGAAAACCGTCTGAAGAGTTGCGCTTGTATTGACAACACCTTGTACCGGGAATATAGAAACACCCATAAAACACCCTACTAAAAATAGAGAAAAAACGATCTTTTTCATACATACCATCCTATTTATCTTCATATTCCGAACCTAGGATCATTAAATCTTCGACTTGGATTCTGTGATCTTGATTAAAGTCACAAATTGCATTGTATTTTTCGTCGCCATAGGAACTGTCAAAATACTTCTGGAACTCCATAAAATCATATTTATCGACAACTCGATCGTCATTTAGGTCACATAATAAATAACTCGTACGTCGAGTGCCTTTTACCTCAGGGTAAAACGCCTTTAATCGACCGGATTCCTGGCCAGATTCAAAAATAAAACCATCTTTAAAGTCAAAAAGTAAAGGCTTTCCACTTTCTTTTAATCGAAATTGAAAAGAAAGAATGTGAAAAAAGTCTCCCGTCCAATTTTCATCCTCTTGCACTATCAAGCATTGTAAAATGCCATGATCAATATCGTGATCAACGACAAATTGATCGGTATCATGAAGACGGATATCCTTCCCATAGGAAACTCCTTCAAAATCAAGAGCTTGGGGATCATATCGATAGGTAAAACAAACCCCATTGATATCCTTTGCTTTTTCAAGAATAAAACCCATGTGGATGGGTTCATCGGCATTGTAAAGACGATTCGCCGAGATAATAATGTTTTCGGGTAGAGGAACCGGAGAATTTGCAATCTCAAATCGTACATTTTCTTTATCTTTATCCATTGAGTTATAGGATATTTCTCGGATTAACTCTCCATTTTTATACACAAAACCGTCAATCGTGATTTTCAGATAATAATCCCCATCAAACAATACCAAACCACCATTTTTCGTTTTTCCAGACCATTCAAAATAGTAATAATCTCCTGCAAGAAGAGAAGATGGTGTGTCAATCAATGCCCATTCTTGACCAGATTCATCAACCAGAGAAACCATCACGTTTGCAAAGTTATTGTAATTTGTCTCGCCTTCAATGCTTTGTTCCGTTCCAGAATGCAAATAAAATCCCATTTTTAAAGGATCTATGCATTCGGACGAATAGTCCCATTGTTTTGGTTCTATAAGCACATTGGAGATGGGTGCATCAATAGTTAAGATACCTTCTGGATATACGATAAAGGGAATATGTAGGTTTTGTTCTTCCGTTTCTGTTTCGAGCCATATTAATCCATCATAATGATCTCGTTGAGGAGAATCTGCCTCCAAAGAAAAAGCTATGGAAAACGTTCCTTTTTCGCCTGGTTTTAGAGTCATGAATTCTTTCTCTAATTCATACTCAAAAGGTATGTGTTCATCTGGCAGTAGAGAAAAGATCTCTGTTGACAAACGGAATGTGATGGGTTCCTCGGAGTTACTTGTAACCGTAAATTGAATTGGTTCGTCGCCCGTTATTCCATGGGGTTGGACAATAGAAGGTTGTACAATGCATGCTTGTGGTTCGATAAAAGCAGGAGTATTCAAAGCATTTTCTAATCTTGCTTCTCCTGCCCCTTGCATAGACAGTGCAATAGTGTGATTTGTGAGAGGGTTCACTAAAATTTCGGCAGTATTCATAAAAGCGGATTTAATTTGCATTAAATTCCATTCTGGATGAACTTCCTTTAATAGTGCACTCAAACCAGTTACAACTGGCGCAGACATAGACGTTCCGCCAGCTTTGGCGTAAGAGTTTGGAGGAAAGCATGACAGAATAGCAGTTCCAGGAGCTGTTATCTCTGGTTTAAAGAATCCGTCTACAGTGGGGCCAGAAGAAGAAAAAGTAGCAATTGTCATTTGGCGACCTTCTTTCAAGGTCATTTCTAAAGGCTCCTCGCGGTGGTCCAAAAGCCAGTGGCCGTCAATTTTAGAAACCATACATACAGGAATTGTTTCGATATCGTCTGGACTTTCATTACCTGTAACTAGGGCAGGGGTTATCAATCCAGCGCTATGATTATACAAAATAACAGCAATGGCCCCTTTTTCTTTTGCATTGTCCATTTTCTCACGGAACGTCATACCCCCTCTTTCAATCAAAGCAATATTTCCATGCACATCCTGGGGGATATCTTCTTTTTTCCCCAAACCGCAGGGAATCATGGATTGTTTGAGAATCTGGTTTGTAAAAGGTCCAGAGTGAGGAGATAGAGTGAAATCAATGCTTCTTTCAATACCCTCTAAAGAAACAAGAAAGGTTTCAAAAGGTCTATCATTGGAAGCAGCCACACTAAAAAAATCATAGGTGCTGGCGGGAGAACCTGTCGAAAAGTTCAATTTTCTGCCTCTTGTACCGTCATTTCCAGCAGAAGCAACAACAAAAAAGGCACCGCTTTCAATCGCTTCTTTGATATTCTCAGTAAGAGAAGTGTAATACGAAGAACCAATGGCAGAACCTCCACTGTGGCCAAGAGACATATTGATAATATCGCATTGATCTGTAAATGCTTTGTCAATGGCTGCCAAAATATTTCTAGCTCCCGATTTTTCTTTGGTAAAAACTTTGTATATACAAAATTCTACTTGAGGAGCCATACCCATTGAATCATCGTGAATCCAGGAATTACCACCGACGATCCCGGCAACGTGAGTTCCATGACCGTGCCCGTGCATCCCAACAGGTAAATCATCGTGCCAATCTGAGTCTCCATCTGCGAAATCTTCTCCTATATAAACCCGCGATTGTTTCACATATTCATTCGCGTCCATTATGTTTGCGTCTGCTAAATCGGAGCTGAAATCTTGATGAGTTCGATCCAAACCAGAATCCAAAATACCAACTCGAATGCCTTCTCCTGTGTATTGAAACGTTTCACGTAATTGTTCAACTTGCGTTGTGTAGGCAGCAATGGTTCGTTCTGGGGTATACTCTATACGGTTGTCATACACATATTTTACTCCAGGATTGTTCAACAGTTGGTCGATATCCACCCCTCTGATATCTCCAATAATAGCATTCATGACATGATAAATCTGCTGATCTGCATATACACCAATCCCTTGATTTTGCCATTTCTGAAGGAGTTGATTTTGATAGGAAGAAAGACTCGATTCATATTTTTTCAAGATCTCTTCCTGTGTATATACAAAGCTAGAAAGTTGAAATGTATCCCGAATGTAACGATAGGAACAAGGTTTATTGAATTCGATTACAACAGGTATTAGCTGGGTTTTTGAACAAATATCCATATAAAATGAAGAGCTAATTTTTTCAGTATTTCCTTTCGCTTTCGATGGAAACAAACCAGACAAAAAAACCAACACAGATAAAACCATAACAATTATGGTTTGCTTTTTCATTATGGGCTCCTTTTTTTTAAAAGAGTTTACACACTAGTATACCGATTCATAGCATCAAGTGTTACAATTTTTCAAAAATATAAGGACTTTTTACAGTCCATCATTACTTTCAATAGTAGTTTGTTCGTCTGTACAGCAGAAGAATCTGAAATTTGTTCACATTGTAACAAAATTTCTTGAAGTTTTAAAATACTGGGTAATTCAAAAGATTCCGCTACTGTTTTAATGAGTTGAATTTGATCTCTGTTCTTTATTTGGGCTTCTTTATTCAAAGATACACGAATACTATCTTCAACAAGAGATTGAGATTCAAAGATAAAATGATTCAACTCATTTTTCTCCATTTTTTTAGGGAATTCTGGTATTACGTTTTCTTCTAGAACAATAGTCTCAAATTTCGAGCAATACTCAATGCGCTTTGAAAAATATTCTTCATTGCAAAGTTTGAAAGCCCTGTGAGCATTTCCATTAGCCAAAGAGGCAATAAGGTTTATTTTTGTGGAATCTTGTTCGATACTGGACGATTCTAAAATAGATTTCATGTCCCTATCAGAATACGGTTGAAAACGAAATAGAACAGAACGAGAACGGATCGTGCTTAAAATTTTATCAGGCATATTCGTTTCGAGGATGAAACAAGTTGACAAATTTGGCTCTTCTAGCATTTTTAAAAGAGCGTTGGATGCTTCGAGGGTTAAATTATCAGCCCCATACAATACAATTAGTTTTTTGTTGCTGTATACAGGGTGCAATAAAGCATCCTGTTGAAGGCTTCGTATTTGCTGGATTTTGATCGGATTTTTTTGTTCGTTGCATTCTTTAAAATCAGGAATCACGCCCATAGAAAAACTTTTGCAGCTGGGACACTTCCCACATGCAACTCCAGAATTCTTCGTACAAAGAAAATCCTTTGCAAATGCTTTTAAAAAAAAACTCTTCCCAGATCCAGGTGGTCCGGCAAATAACAGCGTATTGGCTTGGGGGTTTCCTTGTAAATAACGCAGCAAAAATGCTTTCAATTCTTGATGTCCAACAGCAATATTTTGAAGACTCATCAGTATTTTTTGTAATCCTCCATGTTGATAATGAACACCTGAGCTCCACCCACTGTAACTTTTACAGGGAGACTATAGCCAGGACTTCCTTCCAACATATTTAAAGGAACGTTCTCTACAAAACGTTGTCTGCTTTTACAATTGTTCTTTATAATATCCAAATACGTATCCAGACATTTTGTCTCAACAGCAGATAAAAGTATGGTATTGTGGATTTCCAGAAAGCCTCCCATACTTCTTAGTTTTGTAATCTTAAATCCTTCATTAAGAAGTATATCAACAACGTTTTTCGTATCTTCTTCTTGAATGACAGAAATAACAAATTTCATTTTCTATCTCCTCCTATGTACATAGATATATACCTTAGAATGTCAGAGAAAACAACATTGGCTGGTGCATTTCCATTAATAATGTAGTATTTTTCTGGATGCGTATGAATCCTTTCAAAATAACGTTTTCTAACATCGGTTAAAAAAGATTCATTCTCAAAACACTCCACACGTCCCCGGCTATAAACCCTTTTTAAAGAAACATCAACAGGAACATCTAAAAAAAAAGTGATATCAGGAAGAAGGATCTGGGCAATTCCTTTCTCATGATATTCAAAAACATCTCGTAACATCTCTGTAGAAGCTTGATATGCAAAGGTTGAATCGAGAAACCGATCACAAATAACATGGGTCCCACTCAACATCCAGTTCTTCATTTGTTCCACATGGTGCAATCGATCGGCTGTAAACAACAACAATTGAACCAGAGGAGAAAATTCATTTTCGTTCTTCGTAAGAGACGATTGAATCATTTTTCCAATCGATGAATCGGTGGGTTCTTTTGTAATTTGGAAGGACAATTGGTGCCTATGAAGCCAATTTTCAAGGAAGCCTATTTGAGTTGACTTTCCACACCCGTCAATGCCCTCAAAAACTATAAACAATCCTGAGTTCATGAGTGGTTACTTTGGAAAAACATAGATAGGGATGATTTTGTTACCAAGAATGTTGTTCGAAGAATCTCTTAAAATAACTTGCACAATATTCTCTCCGGGCATTTGTGGTACAAAAGTATAACGATAAGGATACTCATTGAGAATCGCAACAAGGGATCCATTCAGGTACAGCTCAATACTATCCGCTTGCGGATCCCAAACTGAAAACTCAATAGTGACTGGAGATTGTTCAACCAAAATTCGTGAGGAAAAGCTAATAGAAAAATCACCTGTATCCGATATAAAAGGATTTTGGAAGGAAGTGTCTGGAGCCTTCGGAGATGGTGGGGGTTCTTCTTTGGGTGGATCCTGCGGATCAGGAGAAGGAGTATTGTTGTTTTCATTCGGGTTTGTAGAATCTTTGTCTGTCTTTTTTGGGTCCGGTACTTCTTTCTGCTGTTCTTCTTCTTTTTTCTTTTCCTCTTCTTTTTCAGCTTTTTCTTCTTCAGAAACATGCTGTTTGCTACAGTATGAGGGATACAATCCATTGATTCGAGTTTCTACATGGTAAGGACACGTACTATTTGCGCGCAAGCCAGTTTCGTTGCAAATCCGAACGGATACAATTCCTTCTGGTTTTTCCCAGGGTTCATTGCAAAATTTAATTGGAAACGAAGAACCGTATACGGTTTGAATCACCTTTTTAAAAATATGCCCTGCAAACTCGGATCCATAATTCCGTATGTAAGACAAATCAACTTCTTTTGAATCAGATCCAACATAGACGGCTATAGATAGTCCTTTTGTAAAGCCTACGAACCAACCGTCTTTATAATTTTCCGTGGTTCCCGTTTTCCCTGCCATATGAATACCCGCTACTTTTATAGAAGAGGCGGTCCCCCCTGGTAATATGGGTTTCTGGAGAAGCTGCGTCATAATCCATGAAGCTTGCGGTGATATGACTTGTTTTTCATTGTGTTGATGAATATAAATCGGATCCACATTGCCCGACTTAACAATTTTTATAATACCGGTAGGTTCCACTTGTTTGCCTTCATTAGAAATAGTGCCAAATGCGGATGCCATATCCATAGGACGAACGTCAACAGAACCCAGGGCGATGGAAGGTACTGCAAGAAGTTCTGTTTTTATTCCCATATTTTTTGCGTATTCAATGACGGTGTTAAGTCCTGTTTCCAAAGCAACTTTAACAGCAACAATATTGGAAGAAATCTGAACAGCTCGTTCAATTGACATGGGACCAAAAAAGCTACCAGACCATTCTCTTGGCTTCCACCCCTCAACGTTTATATATTCACTAACTCTTCTACTTTCTGGGGCGACAATACCACGATCTATAGCTGCGGTATAGGCAAAAACCTTGAAACTTGACCCAGGTTGTCTTGATGCCAAACACCGATTGTAGTTCGTGTTTATATAGTCTCGTCCTCCCACCATCGCCAAAATCTCTCCGGTCTGAGGGTCAATGGCTATCACGGCTCCCTGGGGTTGAATGACATGCAAGGAATCCAGACGATCCTTTGGCAATATTCCACTAGATTCACCTTCCAATAAAACTTGTTTCATTGCGTCATAACAAGCCTTTTGTACAGGTTGAGAGATGGTTGTATAAATCTTTAAGCCTCCTTTGTACAACTCGTCGGCAGAAAGCTGATTGATAACCAAATCTTCTACATAATCAATGAAGTATTCCAAACTGTTTTCTAAAATAATGTCATTGTTTTTAATGCTGGTACCTTCAAAAATAGAAATCTTTTTTTGATATGCTTTGTCCGCTTCGTCTTGGTTGATAAACCCATTGGATACCATCTTTTGCAAAACCAATTTTTGCCTTGCCTTTACTTGGTCAAAAGATGTATAAATGCTAAGAGTGGAGGGCGATGGCAACACAGCGGCCAAAATAGAGGCTTGCGAAATATCCAGTTCGGAAGCGTTGATATTAAAGTATTTCCTAGCTGCTGTTTCAATTCCATAACAGCCTTCTCCAAAATAGCATTGGTTGAGATACATTTCCAATATTTCAGATTTCCTGTAAACAGATTCTATGCGAAGCGATAAAATCATTTCTTTCAGTTTGCGAGTCAAGGTTTTTTCTTGACCCAGAAACACATTTCTTGCCAATTGCTGTGTGATCGTGGACCCACCTTCAGACATATCCCCTGATAAAAAATTCACATACACAGCTCGAAAAACTGCACGATAATCAACGCCCTCGTGCAAAAAGAACCGTTCATCTTCTGACGCTACAACAGCATTTTGTGCGGCCTTTGAAATATCTTTTAGGGGAACATACAATCGTTGTTCGGTTAAATACAAAACTTTTAACAGATTTCCATCCCGATCAAAGATGCTAGAGGATTCTTCCCGTGTTATAACAATATCTTCAGATTTAGGAAGCTCTTTGGAAAACTGATTGTAAGTTCTGTAGAAAAAGAAACCAGAGACAAAAAAAGCAATGGTAAAAAGAATGAAAAAAAATAAAAATATCTTCTGAAAGGGACTCTTTTTTTTCTTTGATAAGCTCTGCCTACAGTTATTCTTGTATATCCACATTGATGTTCAATTGGTAGATAAAGGATTCTGTATCACGTAAAATAACAATGATTGCGTTGTCGCCTGCTTGATCGGGAATCCACTCATAAAACCAAGGTTCTTCGGTAAGTATTGCTTTTCTTCTTTTGTTAACATAGATCTCTATACGATTTCCTTTGGGATCATGTACCTGAAAATGTATTTCAATTGGTTTGCCAACGCGATAGGTTCGATCTTCTTCTAAGATACCCGTAAACATTTCAACTTCAATAGGTACTTTGCACTGATCACATATTTCAGTGGGTTCAGTGCCTTTCAGAAATTTTTTCTCAATAGGGTTTGCACACCATTCACCGGCGATCTTGCCAGATAAAGGACAAATATTCAATACAATAAACTCCTCTTGATGAACAGGGCAGTAAAAAGAAGGGAGATATCCTTTTCGATAGCGGCTTTCAACACGTTCTTCTTCGGGGCAAAAATCATTTGCCAACAGACCTGATGTTTTGCATAACATAGCTCCATCGATATCTTCATTAGTACGAGGAAAGGGAGTTTTTTTAAGATATTCCGTAGAATCCCAGGCAGGAGAGGATTGTGCAATGTATAGTTTGGATAAAAATTCCTTCACAAGAGGAGCTGCAAAAGAAGATCCCCATATACGCGCGTTGGGTACCTTTACATCTGCGCTATCTCTCCCAATCCAAGAACAAGCAACAATATCAGGCGTATATCCCGTAAACCATCCACTTAAAAAGTCTTCTGCTGTTCCTGTTTTTCCAGCAGCATCAAAAGGAACAGAAACACCTGCAGTATTTAAAAAGACAGAATGAAACAAGTCGTTCATTAATATGGAAGTAGCTTCATGAATCACTCGTACAGGATGACTTTCATAGGTAAAAAGTGTTCGATCGTTGTGGGTTGTTATTTTTGTGATACAAATTGGATCGGCTCGGAGCCCTCCATTGGCCAAAACTCCAAAAGCTGTTGCCATTTCAATAGGACTTACTTCTAAACTTCCAATAGCCATAGAAGGAACGGGAAGTACCGGTCTTTGAATTCCCATTTTTTCAGCATAATATGCAACTCGACTCCATCCAGACCATTGGGCTACTCGAATAGCACAAATGTTAGAAGATTTCACCAAAGCCATTCGTGCTGACAAAGTTCCAAAAAAAGTATCCCCATCTGTCCATTCTTCAGGTACCCATACACTGTCGTTATCTTGCATCTGAAAGGATTCGCTTGTAATCATAGTGCCAGTACCGCATACGCCAGATTCTACCGCAGTGGTATAATCAAAAAGTTTAAATAGAGAGCCTGGTTGACGGAAAGCTGTACATCGATTAAATTTGGTGTTGGCATAATCACGACCTCCGACCATCGCCAAAATCTCACCTGTATCTGGCTTCATTACTACCATCTGGCCTTGTGGTTGAACAACGTCAAATACATCTTTTAAGGCAGGGTTGAACTGTCTTTTTTTCTCGGCTTCGGAAAATATTTTTTGGACGGCTTCATCTGCAATATCTTGGACGCGTAAATCCAAGGTTGTGTAAATTTTTAATCCATCATGAAGCAATGCTTTTTCACCTTCGGGGAATAATTTTTGGACCTCTTCGCGGATATAGTCAACAAAGTAATATTTGGATTCTGTTTTTGATTCTGTTGAAAAAGATCCTAAATAGACAATCCCCGGCTCTTTTATTGCATCTTTTGGTGGCTCCTGTCGAATTCCTGTTATGTGGGAAGTTTTCAGTTCTTCTTCCGTAATAAAGCCGTTTCGGAACATTTTTTCCAGGACAAGATTCCCTCTGCTCATAGCATTCTCAGGATCATACCAAGGAGAACGTAGCGAAGGTGCATCAAGAGTCCCAGCAATAATAGCTGCCTCTGCCAATGTTACATCTTTATTGTGCTTTCCAAAAAAATTTCGCGCGGCTGTTTCTACTCCAAAGCACCTTCCAGAAGGACTTGGTCCAAAGTACTGATAGTTTATAAAGGATTCTAATATTTCATCCTTTGTATATTTTTTTTCAAGCTCAAGAGCTAGCAATATTTCTTTGATTTTACGGGTATAGGATGTTTCAAGACTCAAAAATAAGTCTCGGGCTAGCTGTTGTGTTATAGTTGAACCACCTTGTCCAATGTCTCCTTGTTTAATATTATTGATGAAAGCTCTAGTGATACCAATAATATCGAAACCTTTGTGTCTATAAAACCTTTCATCTTCCGATGCAACAATCGCTTTTTGGATAAAAGGAGACGTTTCGGAGATGGGAACATTAATTCTATATTCATCCAATTGAACACTTGCAATAAATCGACCGTGCCGATCGAATATCTGAGAGGCAACGGGAGGATTTTCTGCAATATCCTGAATGCTTGGAAGAGATACTTCCAACCTATTTTTTACAATAAAAAAAGCAACCACACACACAAAAATAAAGATAGAGAAACTGATCCCTATCCACTTGAAAACACTTTTCCATCGATGTTTTTGGTTTCGTTTTCCATCAGACTTTCTTGTCTCTGACATGATACTTCCTGTAAAAATTGATTCATTCTTTCTATACTTTTTTGTTGCCCTAACAGATATAAAGTATCAAAAAGAGGAGGAGAAATCAACTTGCCTGTAACAGCCAATCGTACAATTTGGATCGCATCCCTTTTCTTCACATTTTGTGCTTGAAACAAGGGGTCAAATTTAGATTCAAGAGAAGCGATTGAAAACAACGTTGACTCTTTTAAAACCTGCATAAACTGCTGCAATAATGAGATCAAACAAGGTTTATGAATAAGTTTTTGAACATGTTTGTCAGACCAATCTACATAAAATGTGTGAAAAGGCTCACAAACCTCTTGTATCGATTGAAGTGTTTTAAGTTGCATTTGAGATAGAGTTGCTATTTTTTCGATCGTAGAGCAATCCAAAGGAATATTCTTCAAGAAAGGCTGTAGGTCCTTCCTATACTGATCAGTAGAAAGTTGTTGAATATACAAATGATTCATCCAGGTCAGTTTATTGATATCGAACATAGAAGGGGATTTCGATAAGTGTTCAAACGAAAAATTGTGCGCAATTTGTTGCAAAGATAAGATTTCTTGTTGAGAATCATGAGAACTTCCTAACAAAGCGAAATAATTCATAAGTGCTTGTGGAAGATACCCTTTTTCTCGGTATGCTTGTATAGATGTATCCCCATGACGTTTGCTTAGTTTGGAACGATCACTCCCAATAATTAAAGGAATATGAGCAAAAGCGGGAATGGGTAGTTCCAATGACTGATAAAGAGCAATTTGTTTAGGTGTATTGGATACATGGTCTTCCCCACGAACAACATGTGTGATTCCCATTTCATAATCGTCAACTACAACGGCTAGTTGATAGGTTGGAGATCCATCTTGCCGAACAATCACAAAATCAGGGATCAGGGTCCCATCAAAAACTACGGATCCTTTGATTAAATCTTCGAACACAATTGGCTCTTTAGGAACTCTTAATCGGACAACATAGGGTTTCCCTTCCGACAAATACTCTTGTACTGTATCGTTGGACAACGTACTACAACGACCATCGTATCCGGGTGCTTCATGGCAAGCAATTTGTTTCTCTTTCATGGTTTCCATGTCTTGCACGGAACAAAAGCACCGATACGCTTTGTTTTCACGCAACAAACGTGCAACATAGTCTTGATAAAGGGATGTTCTTTGACTCTGGAAATACGGCCCTTCTTGAAATGATATTCCAAGCCATTGGAGTGTTTGGAGAATATTGTCTAGGCTCTCTTTTGTGGATCGTTCTTGGTCTGTATCTTCAATTCGGAGAATCATATCTGCCTGATAGTGCAACGCAATCAGGTAATTCACTATAGCAATACGGGCGCTTCCAACATGGAGAGCGCCCGTAGGGGAGGGAGCAAAACGTAGTCGCATAGGATACATGTATTATGCTTTCGTTTGGTCCGAGACAGAAGAATTTTCAGAAGGAGATGGAATAGTAGCAATCGTATATCGTGATCGAGGTATTAGAAAGTTAAAATACGATGGTCGTAATACCTGAGCTGCTTCATGAGGACATCGATTTACGCATTCTAAACATCCTATACAATGAGACAAGGAACCTTCTTCGTAAATTTTAATATCCATAGGACATACTGCTTTGCAAATATTGCAACTTTCACCACGACATTTATCTTTATCAACTACGACACGGATTGCAGAAAAATATGTGAAAAAGGAAAAGAAAGTGCCGATCGGGCAAGCAAATTTGCAGAAAACTCTCTTTGAAAGAGTGGTTACCCATAAAAGTAAGACTACCATCGAAATTTTAATAGCAAACATGGCTTGTCCCATACTTCGTATGTCTTGATAACTAGACATTCCATAGGGAATAAGAGGAGATCCCTGAGGAAGACCCATAAAAGGGAAAAAGCTTTTGGGAAGAGCATTGGCTAAAAACTGTGGAATGGCCGCAAAGACACTGCCAGCAGGACAAATTTTGCAAAACCATGGACCTCGAGTCGCCAAATGAGCATCGGAAACTAAAAGTGGCAATACGATGAAAGGAACAATAAAGAAGAAAGCTCGTCCCCAGTTCCCTAGCTTATTGCTAATCGTGAATTTCTTAAATTTAAAGAAAAACAAAGAAAATATAGCTCCAAATAAAAGCAAATGAGCAATAAAAAAGGTCCAAAACTTATCCATTCTTCCATATGCCCATAAATCTCGCAGAGACAAACTGGTGAAATTGCCTGTACGAGGACTGATATAACCAGAAAACATGGGAGCTGTCCAACAAAGATACCCGATGATAACAGCCAAAACAATCAAAACAATCGTTTTGGCATATTGTTTCATTTTGTAGGTTAGATCTTGTAGAAGACCGAAAGGACACAACCAACCACATGTCATTCTCCCAAAGAAGACTCCAATAAGGGCCAACATGCCGATAGCGAAAAATGGTATGACGCCATTACCAATGGTAAGAAAATGCTGTAGAGTACCTGCTGGACAAGCTCCAGGAGTAAAAGGATCAGACCAACAAACCATCCAGGGCATAGGAAATCGCTTTAAATAGATAGGGTTTAGTGTTGCCAACCAATAGAACCCAAATGTACCAAAGATAAAACCAATCCACTGAACAGAATGGAAAATTTTTGTGTTTTTCTTTCGTATTTCTTTCGATTTCATTTGTATTCTCCTGGTTTATCGTGTTTGGTTAATCCATACAATAGCATGAATACGACAAAAGCAAAAAACATAGTGCCCAAAATCATGAAATTGATCTGGCCAAGACCAATACAAGACAAGCAAAGGGTTAGAGCGGTATTGTATATTTCAGGCAATTGTCCTTCTACTCCTGGGAAAATCCCAGTAGTACCGATAATCATAAAAAAAACAGCAATCAATCCAGCAAAAAGATACCACTTCCCTGGACTTCTCTCTTTTAATGTAGTTTTCTGATCTGCATGGCCTTGCACAGACCTATTCTGATCAGATCTTTCTTTTGAAACCATACCATAACTCCCTTCTGTACGTTTACGATTCTTTAATACCTGCTATTAAACCATAATGAGATAACAAAATCATTACGAAATAGTTAAAAAAAGAGGGTAGAGTTGTTCTTTTCCATATTTTTCCATATATCTGGTATATTGTTATAATAGTATATTTGAAAACAATCTACTCCTTTGGAGGTAACCATGATTACAGCAAACGAACTTCGGCCAGGAAAAGCGTGTGAATATGAAGATCAATTATGGATTGTCACTTCATTTGAGCATATCAAACCCGGAAAAGGCTCTCCTTTTGTCCGAGTGAAAATGCGTAGTTTAAAACAAAAAAGTACGATGGAAAAAACGTTTCGTCCTGATGAGAAAATAAAAGATGCCTATTTGCAAACCAAAAAAATGCAGTATCTTTACAAAGATGGTGGGTACATTTTTATGGACCAAGTAACGTTTGAACAATACACCTTATCGGAAGACGATTGTAAAGAAGAAGCAGATTTTTTATTGGAAAATTCCAATATTGATATGCTGTTTTACGAAGACAATCCAATAGGTCTCCAGCTTCCAGCCAGTATGGAATTAAAGGTTGCACAAACCGATCCTGGTTTACGAGGTGATACTGCCCAAGGTGGCAGTAAACCTGCAACATTAGAAACAGGGCTTGTCGTGCAAGTTCCTTTGTTTATTGACGAAGGAAACATTGTGAAAGTGGATACTCGCACGAAAGAATACTTAGAACGGGTCTCTATACAATAACATGATACAAAACTTAGAAGCACACTTTAACCAACGATTGCACGAACGATTGTTAATCCTTCTTTATCAAAAAGAATTTCACAGTGCTTCTATTAAAGAACTCAATAGACAGATCGAAGAAGACTTTTTTACCTCCGAATCGTTGGATTTTGGAGATGCGCCCGTGATCCTTGCTGAAAAAATCTATGAGAATTCAAAAAAACTCGATACAATTATGACAGATCATTTAAGCAACTGGAAAGTGGAACGAGTCATGTTGATTGATAAAATTATTCTACGAATAGGAATTTACGAACTGCTCTATGAACCTTCTATGAAAACAGGCATCATCATTGACCGAGCTATTCGATTGGCAAAAGTATACGGCGGAATTCCTTCTGGGAAATTTGTCAATGGAATTTTGGGATCCGTTTTTCGTAAATACCGTATTCACGAAGATTGCATTGTTACGGAGGAGACGAAAAATGAGTAATCCCTTTACTCACGATTGGCTGCAGAAAAAAACTACTCTAGAAAACCATTTAACGGGTCTGTTATCTTTCCTACAATCGACATCTGTTTTATACGCTCCCATTGAGCACAGCATTTTTGCAGGAGGTAAAAGACTTCGTGCTATCCTTTTGCTGGATACATTCGAAGCTCTCTCTCGCCAACCACTTCGCGCAGCCCTTGATGCAGCTTGTGCTCTTGAAGTATTGCATTGTTTTTCATTGGTACATGATGATTTACCATGTATGGACAATGACGAATATCGTCGAGGGAAAAAAACCACCCACACGTTGTATGGGGAAGACATTGGACTTCTAACAGGAGACGCCCTTTTTGCCATCGCTTTTCAAATCTTGTCTTCGATTCCCGAAAATGTATTACCTCCCTCTGCCACATTACACCTTATCCGCATTCTATGTGAGAAAGGTGGTATCCAAGGAATGATTGAAGGACAAGCTCTTGAATGTTATCAAGAAAGTGCATTTGAAATCGATCAAAAAACGTTTTTCAGTATCATTCATCGAAAAACATCGGCACTTTTTTCGGCCGCTTTTATGATGGGTAGTGTTTGTGCGTTGCAACCCCCACAAATTATTGCATCGTTTGAAAAGATTGGTTTTCATTTTGGGAATGCCTTTCAGCTTGCAGATGATTTCCATGATCAAGACAACCCTACCGAAAAAACAAATGCATTTCAGTTATTTGACCCCGACTCAATGATCCAATTCTTCTCTTCAGAACTAGATCAAGCTGAGGCTCTATTATTAGAAGCTGTACCCCATACGGCACAAACGTTTTTGGAAATTTTTCAATGGCTAAGGAATCAAATTGCCTGATATGAATTTCACTGCGATCCCTTCCTTAACGTATTCTGAGCTACAAGAACTTTGCACATCGGTCCGTGAAAAAATTATCGAAACAGTTTCCAAAAATGGAGGGCATCTCTCTTCTAATTTGGGTGTTGTTGAACTGACCGTAGCGCTTTTGCGAGTTTTTCATCCAGAAAAAGACGATTTTCTTTTTGACGTTGGTCATCAATGTTATACATACAAACTGCTCACGGATCGATGGGATCAGTTTTATACACTTCGACAAGAGAATGGTATCAGTGGTTATCCCAATATTCAAGAAAGTAAGAGTGATAAGTTTATTGCCGGGCATTCTGGAACTTCATTGTCCATTGCATTTGGCTTTGCATATGCAAAAAAACTCCTTCAGGATCCCTCTCACACAATTGCTATTGTAGGAGATGGGTCCTTCACGAGTGGAGAAAACTTTGAAGCAATTAACTGTATTGGACATCATAAACTTCCCATTATTATTGTTTTAAATGACAACGAAATGTCCATTTCCAGAAATGTTGGGTACTTGTCTCATGAATTGGATCGACTTCGAAACAGTGTTCTGTACAGGATTATTAACAACCGTACCAAAAGTCAATTGTGCAAAATGGGTTCTATTGGGAAAAAAACTGTATCGTTTTTAGAACGAGTTAAAATGGCCACTAAAAAATTTTTTATCCCTCGATCTATTTTCGAAGAATTTGGGATTGCCTATTTTGGACCCTACAATGGTCACAATATAGAGGTATTAAGTGAAATTTTTCATCAGATTCGGAAACAAAATAAACCTTGCTTGGTTCACGTAGTTACTAAAAAAGGAAAGGGAATCTCGCATTTTGAAAACAACTCTACGCAATTTCATAGTTCACCTCCCTTTGTTATGGATAAAGAGTGTATACGAATCGCGGATCCAAAAAAAACATTTTCTTCCTATTTTGGAGAGGCTTTGTTGGAAAATGCAAAACGAAACCCGAAAATGGTTGCTCTTACAGCTGCCATGAGCGAAGGCTTACATATGGTACCCTTTGCCAATGAATATCCTTCCCGCTTCATTGACGTTGGAATCGCAGAACAATGTCTTGTTTCAACGGCTGCTGGTTTAGCTCACAAAAAGTTTATACCCATCGTAGGTATCTATTCAACCTTTTTACAAAGAGCATATGATCAAGTTATCCATGATTGTTGTATCCAATCGGAACCCCTCCTTTTCGCAATAGATAGAGCAGGAGCTGTATCAGGAGATGGTCCAACGCACCAAGGAAGCTTTGACATTGCCTTTTTATTGCCTCTTCCCAACGTCACAATAATGGCTCCCTCCAATGGTACCGAATTAAAGGATATGGTACAATGGTCACTTCAAAACCTCCATATGCCTACATTTATTCGATATCCTAAAGAAACCACTTCAAGCGTTATAGATTCCTGCCCCATTCAGCTTGGGAAATCCGTCCATCTAGAAGAAGGGACGGATGGCTATATAATTTTCGTGGGCCCTTTTGAAAATCTAAGTCGAGCTGTCCGAGAAAAATGCCTACAGAAAAATCTTCATATTGGTATTGTGAACGCACGATTTATAAAACCCTTTGATAAACAAATGTTCCAAACAATCGCCTCCAATTGTAAGAAAATCGTCATCTTAGAAGATGGAATTCAAACAGGTGGATTTGCTCAAATGGTTCAAAGCTATCTATGCTCATTGCCCCAATGTGGATGTAAAATAACCTCTCTTGGATTAAAAGAACACTTCTTGGGTCAACAAAGTAGAGCTTCCATTCTGAAAAACGAAGGGTTTACTGTAGAACATATTCTAGAAATGTTGGAAAACGATGAGGCTCGATAAACCATCCAAAGAGCTTTTCTTACTCCTCTGTTTTGGGATCCAACGGAACCATTGAATTTCTTATCTATTTATCGAAAATGAAGGAAGAGAATGTTATTTCATACGAACAAATGAAAAGGACGATGTATGAAGGTTGGAATTTTTTTTCGAAAACAAATTGAAGAAGTGATCCATATCGCAAGCGAGATTATTCAGTTCCTGAAAACAAACGATATTGAAGTGTTTTTAGATTCCGATATTCAACATTTTTTTCCAGAACCTGTAATAGAAAAAGATCTGCTCCCGCAATTGGATTTTCTAATAAGCATAGGCGGCGATGGTACTTTTTTAAGAGCCTCCCACAATGTTATTCACACAAGTACACCTCTGATTGGGATTAATTATGGCTTCACCGGATTTCTTACCACCATTGAGGAAGAAGAAGTTCTACTATCGTTGCATGATTTAATCCATGGAAAATATCATATAGAAGACCGTATGACCTTGGAGTTTGAAATGATTCGCAATGGAAACGTTTGCTGCTCAGGATATGCCGTCAATGATGTATTGTTTCAAAGACAACCTATGTCCAAAATGATTTCCTTGGATATATTTTCTGATAAACAGAAAATTGCGAATTTCCGAGGGGATGGAGTCATCATTGCAACTCCAACTGGTTCCACTGCGTATTCGTTATCCTCTGGGGGACCCATCCTAGACCCTCAGTGTTCAGACATTATTATCAACCCTTTATGTCCTCATCGCTTAAGTAGTCGTTGCTTAGTTTTACCAGATTCCAGGCTGATTTCTGTTTCTATTCATTGCCATCAAAGACCCACTCTTTTCATCACAGACGGTTTTTTCCACAATACTGTGATGGATAAAGACCGAATACAAATTAAAAAATCAACCAGGAAATTGCGCATTATTCACTTAAAAAAGAAGAATTTCTTTGATACCTTAAATCAAAAGTTCAATTGGGGATTGTAGTGTTAAAAGAAATCCTTATTCAAAATTTTGTGATTGCTAAGAACATCTTAATTTCACTTGAAGATGGTTTCAATGTTTTTACTGGAGAGACAGGAGCAGGGAAAACTCTTTTGATGAATGCAATCTTGTTTGGTTTGGGACATTCTATCCACAAAGAAGCAATGGGGGAAGAAAAATCCAGACCATATGTTCGATTAACATTCACCAAGATTCCCAAATCCGTCTACAATACTATTCAAAACGAAGGTTACGAGTGCGATACAGACGATTGCTTAATCCTAGAAAGAACATTCTCAAGTCAGGGCAAAAACCGTTCACGCATCAATGGTCAAGTCTGCACTCTTCAGTTCTTCAAAGAGATTGGAAACGAACTTATTGATTTCCATGGACAAAGAGAAACAGGATCGTTACTCATTCCCAAAAAACAACTGGAATATCTTGATAAATATATTGGGAAAGAAGCCAGGGTTTCCCGACACCAAATTCATACTCTTCGAAATCAACTTGTATCTCTCGTGAACGAAAGAACCACGCTCCAACAAAAAGAAAAAGCCATGGCACAAGAAGCAGAGCTCCTCCAATTCCAACTGCATGAAATTGAAACCGCCCAAATTGAACCGCAAGAATGGGAATTGTTGCAAGAAGAGAGGAATCGATTAGAAAACCATACAGAGTTGATTCAAGAAATGCAGAATTCACTGCGGTCTTTATCAGAAGAAGATGATCATCAAGAGACAGCACGAAATCTTCTCCAAAAAAGTATCAAAGCTTTATCGATGATCGCTTCCTTTTCAAAAGTAGCCGCTGAGAATTTACAAACATTGGAAACTGTGGATTCGGTTTTAAATGATGCTTCTCATGAACTTCATCAAGAACTGTCTACGCTTGAATCTAACTATGACTCTGCTAGGCTTGAACAATGTCTAGAGAGAATCGATGTCTTACAAACGATTCGTTCTCGCTATGGAACTTCTTACGAAGAAATTCAAAAGACCTATCAGCAAAAAAAAGATCGTTTTGAAGACATTGAAAAACAGACTCACGACATTGATTCATTGTGTGAACGGGAAAATGAGATTCGCAATCTTCTTACGAAAGAATGTTCTTTTCTTCATCAACTAAGAGTACAAGCTAGCCAAAATTTGGCTCGTGATATTGAAAACAACCTTCACCAATTATCTATGCCCAATGCACTGTTTGCCCTTCATTTTTCCTCCCAAATCGCCTCTGAAAATGATACCGCTTATATTCTCTTCGAAAATGAAAAGGTGAAAGTAGACGATACCGGATTGGACCATATATCGTTTCATTTTCAACCCAATCCTGATTTGTCCCTCATGCCCATTAACAAAATTGCCTCCGGAGGAGAATTATCTCGAATAATGCTAGCAATCAAAGCAACTCTAAAGAAAAACGACCAAGAAAATGTTGTTTACATTTTTGACGAAATCGATACAGGCATCAACGGGGTGACAGGCAATAAGGTGGGAACCAAATTGAAATCTCTCAGCATTCTCAGTCAAACTCTTTGCATTACCCATTTGCCACAGATTGCCTCTTGCGGAGATTCGCATTACTATATAGAAAAATCTACAGAGAGTTCATCAACAATATCCTCTGTGAACAAACTAAATACCCAGGACAGAGTGAAAGAAATCGCCCGGATGATGGGAGGAGATATTAACTCTCCAACTGCTATTGAACACGCAAAGGAAATGGTATTACATGCATCAAAATCCGCCCCAAACTAAAGTATTAAAGACCGTTATTGTAGGTCGTAAAAACTCCCTGGATACAATAAAAGAGTTAGAATCTCTACTGGCTACTCTAGATATTCGAACAGAACTCATTTTTATTGTCCAAATGCACAAACCCGATGCAAGAAATTATCTTACGAAAGGGAAACTAAACGAGCTTCAACTCTATGTTCAAAATGGCTCCGTGGACGTAATTTCTGTGGATGATGAATTGAAGTTCTCTCAAATTCGTAATCTTCAAAAAACCTGCCAAGTTCCTGTTTTGGATAGACCTAGGATCATTTTAGAAATCTTTTCTAAACGAGCCCATACCAAGGAAGGCCAAATTCAAGTTGAAATTGCCACTTTGCAAAGACGTAAAGCAGAATTAATCAACCAACAATCCTCCCTCGACCAACAGGCTGGTTTTATTGGAGGCAAAGGTCCTGGAGAAAAGAAAATTGAGTTAAACCGAAGACAACTTCTCCAACGATTAAAAAAACTGAAAAATGCTCTTCAACAAATTGAGAAACAACGCTTTACAAAGCGAAATAAACGTATCTCATCCTCTCTTTTTATAGTCTCCTTAGTTGGATATACTAACGCTGGGAAATCAACTCTCTTTAACTGTTTAACAAAAGAGGACCTTCCTACCGACAATCTACTATTTCATACACTCGACACGAGAACACGTAAAGGTTTTTTAAGCCCTTCAATGGGAGAAGTATTGTTCAACGATACCGTCGGTTTTATTCGTAAACTACCTCATGAACTCATCGAAGCTTTTAAGAGTACATTGGAAGAAATACTGCTATCGGATCTCATTCTAAAAGTGATTGATGTAAGTGATAAACAATGCTTACATCATTATGAAACCGTCAATGAAACGTTACAAGATTTAGGGGCAGACACAATTCCATCCATGATAGTCCTGAACAAAATGGATGCTATTCACCCCGATATATCGTTGGATCCATTCCTATCCGACTCCTCGGAACCTCTGATTCAAATATCTGCTTTACAAAATAAGGGGATTGAGGATTTGAAAAGCGCCATTCAGAAAAAAATTCTTTCAATACCTTAGGGAATATCCCCGTAAAAGGTATGGGATGAGAATAAAAAAAGGCGCACTTTCGGTGCGCCTTTTTTTTGTGAACAAGAAGTATTTTTACTACTGTTTGATCGTTATTTCTCTGGTATCGCCATTCCAGTCAAGGGTAGCACCAAAGGCTTCACTTACAAATCGTAAAGGTACAAAGGTTCTGCCACTAACAATTTCAGGGGGTGCTTCAAGAGTTATTTTTTCACGGCCAATAGCTCCCTCTTCTTCAATGAAAGCCTCTATACTTCCAATCTTTAAGGAAATAGTAATATCTCCTTTTTGAATGGTGATAGATTTTGTAACATTGTCCCAACCTACTTCTGCTCCAAGAGATTCAGCAATAAAACGGATAGGTACCATAGTGCGACCATTCTTGATGTAAGGGGCGGCTTCAAGTACCACTTTTTCGTCATTGACAGACGCGGTTTGATTTCCAATTTGCAATACAATTTTATTGATAACAATAACGTTGTATTCAATGGTAGTTGCATTGGAAGCAGCATCTATGGCGGTGATGTAAATCCCATTCCATCCGTGAGTGAGTGTAGCAGTATACGTAAAACTTCCATCTTCTTCAAGGACAATATCTTGATCACCAATAGTAACCACACAATTTAGTTCGGTTTTCCCTACAACAATAATTTCTCGTTTGGTAGTTTCTTCGGGGATCTCAGTTTCTATGGTGAGAACGGGAGGAGTAACGTCCAATGTAATGGTTAGAGTTTCTTGTGTTTGGAGGCCCTTGCTATTTGCAGCAATCACATCGATATTGTTAACACCTTCTGTAAGAGTAAGAGAGTATTCAAAAGA
This sequence comes from Caldisericia bacterium, assembly GCA_028700655.1. Lineage (GTDB taxonomy): Bacteria > Caldisericota > Caldisericia > UBA6126 > UBA6126 > JAGLCW01. The sequence goes on along the minus strand of JAQVSG010000012.1, from coordinate 6,730 downwards.
ACCATTTTTGGTGATTTCGACAGGAGCTTGGTTAATGGTTAACGTAGCCGTTGGGTCAGTCATGCCTGTAATGGTCATGTCTGGTTGATTTGTTAATAGGTTGTCGGAAGGATACGCAATTTTAAGCTGAGGTGGAACGGCATCGGGATTGCGAAGAACATGAATGGTCACAATAGCCGTTTTGACAATGGTACCTGCTTTGGCTTGAATAACCAAATCAATATCTTTTTCGGTAGTAGTATCGGCAAAGGTAAAGGTAAGTGTAGAATCAAGAGGAGCCGGTCCGGTGGGAGGAGTGAATTGATAAGAAGAAATGTCTTCAGAAGCATTCAGTAAGGTGAGTTCCACATTGTCTTCCACATAGGGGTCAGGGGTTATTTGAATCCCTATTGAACCTTCGTTGCCAGCCATTAAGTTCAAATCAGCCGGTTCTTGTACTTCTAATATGAAACCGGGAGGTCGACTTTCAATCACTTCAATGTATCCTCTAAGTTCTTTAGCATGATGAGAGGTCGAAGAATCCACTTGAAATACAAATTCTTGATCAGCATTCACAGGAGCATCTGCGGGAATGGAGAAATGCAGTTGGAGTGAAGCCCTTTCAAATGCATCTAGAGTGATTTTCGGAATGGTTACATTTTGTTTTTTGCCATCTACAGAGATGCTATAGTTCCATTTTTCGAGGGATTTATTTAATACACGGACTTCATAGGTGTCGCGGATAGTACCATCGTTAATGATGTCAAATTGTATACTACCTGTTTCGCCTTTGGTTTTCTTTTGAACCAACGATCCATCGGAGATTACATCAAAAGAGCGATAATTAATCACTTTAACTGGATAGGTCGCTGATTGCAATACTTTTTTAGTAACATTGTCTTGTACAAAGACCACAAGAGAAATATTGGCAAGATTGAAGAAATCCAAAAGAGAAAAATCAACATCGATTTCAAATGTATCTCCCTTGGTACCAAAAGTATCTCCTGAAGACAACTTCATAGGAGTGCCTAGATAATCGTGCTTGTCGTCGTTGACAGGGGTAATGAAATCACGCAAAACAAAATGATGAAATTTATCACCGTTGACAGCATTGTAGGGAATATGGCTTTCGATGACCGCGAAGTAGATATGAGGGTTTTTGTAGGGAAGGTTATCCAAAGCATTTACAGAAGCATGCACTTTCCCCATCCGTCGTTTTGAATCGAAAATACTGCGCACAGAAATAGTAACAGCAGAAGACTCTTTCGATTTTTCAATGACTTTCTCACGATAATCCTTGTACATTCTGGCTCTTTTAGCCTCTGGTGAAGTATTGTCGGTGGAAACACCTTTCAAATAATCCGTTCCGTCAAAGAATATCGTTGGTAAACCCTTGTCAGACATATACCATTTCATCCGTTGTTCACTTTCAATCCATGATAAACGAGGAACAGGATGATCGGTCGTAGAATCAACATAGTATTCTATAAAAGTAACAGTTTCTTTCCCCAACTCTTCATACAACTGATCCATGGCCATGTGGGAATAAATACAGTTTAAACACCAGGTAGCGGTGAAAAGTTCACCTAGTACAGTGTGGGGTACCAAATCCAATTTCTGCTTAAAAACAAAAGTAGAATTGAAGTGGTGCGATTTATTGCCTTTTGCAGAATCAGCTCGTACTTCAATTCGATACTCTCCGGCTTCAATATAATCTGAGGAAGACTTCAAAATCAGATATGTAGTATCCGATTCAGGTATATTGATGGAAGGAGGATCGAATGTGGGCAAAGTGTTTTTCGGAAGTTCGATAGCAGAGAACGTAATCAGTCCTTCAAATCCATTTTGAGGATATACCTTAATAGGAACTCGTAATTCTTCTTCAGCAGAAGCCACGAAAAACGGGGTAATTTCTGCATAAAAATCCGGTTCACTACTCGCCGTAAATACAATTGAAAGGTCTTTAGATTGACCATCCATAAGAGTGGCCGTCACTTTTGCTTCGTAGGATTTTCCAGCTTCTAATGAACTCCCCTTCACAGAAATAGTGATTTCTTCTGAAGATCCCTTAAAGTGGGTGGGCTCAATAGTAACAAAATCTTGATCGCACGAGATGTTACCTTCAATGTAATTTCCGCCAGTATTGCGTAATACAAAGGTTCTAGTAACGGTGGCAGAAGAACCTACAGAACCAAAATCTAGAAAATCGGGGGTCAGATCCAAAGGATTCTTCTCAAATACCATAGAAAAAGGTATCATTTGAACCCGTACGTTAAAAGGATCTACAACGGCAATATAGTTCTGAAAAACAGTGACATCGGATGGATACACAAAGTATCCTGGTATCAAATCGTAGCGGTAGTCAGTTTTTCCTTTTGCATAATTCTCAGGATCTTGAAATATGGAACCAAATTGCCCAAATACCTTAGATTGATCGGTAATAGAATTTAGTATTTGTATACGGTTGTTTAACATGTCAGCAATATAAACTTTTCCGGACAAATCGACATGTATTCCATTTGGACCATAATAATTACCGGTTTCAAACCCTCTTTTCCCATAGGAATTCAGATAATTCCCCTCTAGGTCGTAGACAGTGATTCGAGAATTACCAGAATCGGTGATGAAAATCGTATCATCGATGACGGCAATACCTTTCATATTAAAAAACTGGTTGTTCTTTGATCCAAAAGAACCAAAAGTCAACAAGGTGTCGCCTTGAAGGGTAAGAACTTGTACTCTTGAATTGCCTGCATCCGATATGTACATTTTATCTTTGTACAGACTAATTCCTTGGGGAGAAATAAATGTACCCGGTTCAGTTCCATACGATCCAATATTTTTGACAAATTTTCCAGCGGTTGTAAATATGCTGATGGCTGGCTTCATTTCGTCTACAATGTAGATGTTATCTCCATACACTGCCATATCTACAGGATTTAATAAATCGGCTTTTTCCATTTCTTCAGAAGAAAAATGTCTAACCGGTTCAAAGTGCTCATCAAATATTTGAACATTTTTCAATTGAGCATCCAACACAAAGATTTCCTTTTCAGTAGCAGATATGGCGATAGGTTTGACAAATCGTCCTGAATAGTCAGGTTTTTCTCCAAAGAAACCGTTTTGCTTACCTTCGTAGGTATAGGTCAAGATTTCATTGGTAGTAATATCAGAAACTAAAATCTTGTTGTCGAGGATGGAAATACCATATGGACTTTTACATTCTGGCAATGCGATAACCGATTGGTAAACACCGTTCTCGTCGTAAACATGAATTCGTTTGTTGCCAGAGTCTACAATGTAGACTTTTTCTTCATGAAAAGTGATGCCTTTTGGCTTGTGGAAAGCTTTCTCTTCCGTTCCGCTAAACCCAAAAACACTGATGAAAGTACCCGCGGTAGAAAAAATCTGAACTCTGTTGTTTCCTGTGTCGGACACGTAAATTTTACCTTTAGCAATCTCTATGCCTAAGGGTTTACTAAAAAATCCATCTTCGACTCCAGCCGCACCAAAAGACGAGATATAAGTGCCAGCAAGATCGAATATCTGAACACGAGCATTGCCGGTATCCAATATAAAAAGTTTGGTTCCATCTGTGGCAATATCTGTTGGTGTGTTAAAATTACCGGGTTCATTACCGAAAGCACCAAACTGAGACTTATAATTCCCTTTGGAGTCGAATATCTGAACACGAGCATTCAAGGAGTCAACAATAAACAACTCGTCGTCGGTGGTACAAATACCAGCAGGCTGGTCAAACTCTCTTTCATTTTGACCAAAACCACCAAAAGCAAGTTGAAAAACATTACCTCGGATAAATGCCTGTATTCTGTTATTCTTGGAATCCGATACATACAGCCTTTGCTGTTGGACATTTAAATAGGTGGGAGCAAAGAACATACCTGTAGGTATGCCTCCTCCTATAATAGATATATTGCTTTCTTCCTGAGTTTCTGTAGCAGAAACTGGCATGTCTATTGGATAGGCAAGACCCACGAGCAGCAATATGGAGAGAAACCATGAAATATACTTCTTAACAATCATACAAACCCCTTTGGTTATATTAATGTTCATAGGGTGCGGGGAAATCAATGCTTACAGTACGAGTAGTACCATCCCATCCTACTTTTGCACCTAATAGTTCAGAGACTACACGGACGGGCACAAAAGTTCTTCCGCTACGGATGACAGGAGCAGCTTCCAGTGGTATTGTTTTAGCAAAATAGGGCCCAATAACAACTTTAACTTCTTTTTTGTCAATCCAGAAATAAAGAATTTCATCCCCAAGTTTATAACTAACCATTCTTTGGTTGTTATCCCAGCCAATTTCAGCGCCCAAAGCTTCCCCAATGAAACGCAAAGGCACAACTGTTCGGCTGTTCAAAATGAAGGGTGCTGCATCAAGCGTCTGCACTTTATCGTTTACTTTTGCTTGCGGATTGTCAATGCGAAGTTCAACTTTTCCTTCGTCTACAACAACACCATAAAACATAACTTTTGTAACATTTTTGGGTTCCACAACAGGCCATACTTCTAGCGTACATTTTATAGTATCGCCTTTATAAGCGACGTAGGGAGACATTTGTACATGCATTTCTTCTTTTTTCCCAGGATCCACCGTGTTTGGTGATTCTCCCTCGTCAAGGTAACATATATTGGAATAACAAAACTGGACCATCCACTCAGAATCAGAGTGCTTGGTATATTCGTGAGTCAACTTTGCTTGCAATTTGCTAGGCTTTTTTGCAGTGTTTGTAAAGGAAAAAAATACACTATTTTGTTCTGCTGTAGATAAAACCAATAAAGGTTTAAAAAAGGTATTTTGAGAAACAGCACTTTCTTTCGCTTGCAACCCTCCTACTGAAAACAATGCGGTTACACCCATTAAAACTCCCAAAAAAACAACTAAAAAACGTTTCATATTCTTCATAAGACACCCCTTTCGAAGAAATTAACAAGAACCTCTACTACAAATTGTAGAGGCTCTCGTTTTATCTTGACTTTATTATAATACGTTTAAAAGGCTAAAAGTTTCATTTTACTCGTAAAAGAACTTCACCTTTTTTGTATCTTCCTTTTGAATCTCGTGCAGTGATAATGATCCTGTAAAGTCCTTTTTTGTCATACGTATGACGAAGATCCATTTCTTCAATATCTGCCTTTTGATCTTGGATCATATTCCCATCAGCCCAGTCCCAGCTAAATAAATAATCACCCGATCCACCTTGTAACTGAAATTTAACTTTTACTTCTTTTCCTACTTGAATGGCTCCATCAGAATCTAAATTTTCAAAGTAGACTTTGAAGTACAAGGGATATTCTCCAGCTTGTTTTGGTCGCACTGTAACAGGACAAATAGAAAACGTTCGCTTATAGGCAGGGTCAGAAATCACTTCTACTGTATTTTGTAGTTGGTAAGAAGCGGAATCCGAATTCATTTTTGAATCTTTCACTTTACACTTGATAACGATATAGTCGCCGTCTTTGTCAGAAATACCAGGATATCCAATGCTTGAACAAGCATATGGATAGCATTCTCCGGCTTCTAAATCGCGGATTCCCATATAGATTTTCCCATCGGAATAATTTGCAGCAGGTTCACTATAAAGGAACTCTAAGCTTGGATCTAATTGGAAAACTAACATATTGTTAATCAATGGTTCATTGCCTGTATTCTTCATTTGGAAGCGGAATCGAACTTCGTCACCCACATCTACTGTTTCTGGAACGCTTTTGCAATGTACTTCTGCTTTGTAGACGTTCACTCTTCGAGAAACAACTAATTTGAAAACTTCATATACAGAAACATCTCGAGAAGAAGTAATATTACGACCGCGAATTGAAATCATGTACGTTCCAGTAGGTGTATCTAAACTTGTTGTAATAGTAACTTTGGATCGATATTGAGTATTGGGACCAGTTGGCATGGGCTTGAAAGAAATTTCAGAATTGAGAGGAAGTCCATATATATCGTCAAAAACAACTTGTTCAGAAAATCCAAACATGGGAGTAATACTAATGGTTGTTTCGGCTGTTTCTGTTTGTCGAACATATACAGTAGCTGGCTCGAATCGCATTCTAAAATAGGGCTCGTCGATAATATTCATAATGACTGTAACAGGATCTGCTGCACGAGTAGCAGTGGACGCATGAACAATCACATCAATGTATCCCAAAGGGGTATTGGTGGTAGTACTAATAGAGATTTGAGAGCTAAGGGTAATACCAGAACTGATGGGGTAAGTAGCTGGGGTAATTGTATAGGTAATACCAAGCTCAGAAGGTTCTTTAAAGACACCGGATTGACGAAATTCCAACGATACGGTTACGTCTCCACTAACTCCAACGGAGGTAACACTAGCAGAATACTCTCCCTCAGAACCTCGAAGTACGTCACGATAATCTGGGTTCACTTTCAGTTTTAGCTCTTCTTCTACAGGAGGTGGTTCGGGTTCACTGCCGGAAATCACATTCCCAGAAAAAGCTACAGCAAAAGGCTGAACGCCTGTAGGAATATTGGCTCCAATGATTTCGATGCGATATTGCCCAGGCTGGGGATCAGGAATTCGGATTACTTCTACGTTGTTTATGGCATCAGGAGAAGTTGGGTTAAGTGAAGAAGCGCCTTGGGCATCGAAACGATTCCCAAAATAATAGTCTCCGCTAGGGGTCACAAGTTTCAGATCAAGATTGTTTACGAGTGCTGGATTTGCACCAGGAGTAGCTGGGGCATCGGTCCATGCCAATGTAA
>JAQVSG010000139.1 GCA_028700655.1 Caldisericia bacterium | reverse complement strand
TTTCACAACTTCCGCAGAAGTTGTCTGGGAAAAGCACAACTTTTTTTCAAACACAATACTAGTATTTAAATACTGCAAAAATAGATTGTCAAGAAAAAAAAGTTACAACCTATAATGTCATTGACAACTATTGTAGAGAGCTTGTTTATCAATAAATTATTTTGTGGCCAATTTTTTTGATTGAAAATATCATTTCAACGCTTGTTTCCGCTATCAGTCATTATCTGACCTCAATGCAAGGTGTTTTTCACAGCAAATCACAAATCAATCTCCACTGTGATTTCTCGTGTTTCTGCATTCCAACCAACATGGCCCCCAAGGGTTTCAAATGTAAAACGAAGGGGAATCCAGAGGGATGTTGAGTTGTAAAAAGGAGGCCAAGGTAGCATTCGTTCTTTGCCATTTACAAGAGCTACGCTAGAGTTCATCTGATATTGGATTGAAGTTTCGTTGTAAGCAATCTGAAAAGTTGCTTCCATGGGTTTTCTTGTAATATCCAAGGGAAAATGCTTCTCTACTATGTCCAGTGGTAGAAAGCTGGATCCATTTTTGATAATGACAGTATCGTCTATGGTTGGAAGAAGTGTATCGTTTATCCATCCTTTTTGATTGTCTACATCAATTCGTAAAGAGTAGTGTTGTACTCTGTTTGCATCTGCTGGATCTTGATATCGGTACACACGGAGAAGTATTTCCTTGGTTCTACCAGAGGCATCTTTGGCCGTAATGTTGATTTGGTTTTCTCTCAATTGCAAAGTGACTTCTTTTCGAAAGTAACATGTTTCATCATTCACTGGTATTTCTTCATTATTGATGTAGATAGATGCTTCGCAAGGTAGCTTTTCTTCTCCTTTGTCAATCATGAAAATACTAACTACGCGAGCTAGTATTTCCAAAGTAGCTGCAGTAGTTTTAAAGTTTGTTTCAGAAGGTTTCTCAAGAATGATTTCAGGTTGTACCGTATTCACCTTCAGATCAAATGACTGCACTTCTTCTTTGGTTTCTCCAAGAACAGAGTAGTAGGAGATGCGAACAATATACTTTCCAGTGGGTAAGCGCTCTTTTGAGTACCAACCGAGAATATCTATCGGTTCCCCATCATACAACAAAGCTCCCCCATTGTTGCCATTGAAATAGTAGTACACTTTCGCAGAGGGATGTGTACACGAAAAAGTAACGGTAGGAGGTTCCCAGTACCATCCATTCTCACCTTCTTTAGCGTCTTCTACCACAATGGTTGTAGTTGGTTCTGCTGCCAAAGCTCTAGAAGAGAAAAAAGAAAAATACGACACTAAGAAAACTATGCATAAAGAAGCTATCAGGAGGTTCCTGTATTTCATTGTTCACATCCTTTCTGTTTTATGACAAAGCATCAGAGTTGTCCCATCCATGCCTACTTTGGTAGGCTAGAGAATTACCTTGTTTTTTAAGAGGGGTTATCCATGACTTTTGATTGTTAGACAAAAAAAGAGAAGCATGATCCACTGAAGCAATTTGTTCTTCTTCTTTCATTTGAGGCGTATATGAATAGCTCCGATGGTCCAATTCATAACAACCAAACTAAAAAATAAGAAACAAACAAATTGTAGCAAAAAGAACTCGTTTCATGGTCATCACCTCGGTTTTCACTTTGTTAACCAAACATGCTTTTTACAGCACTCAATCATACGATTCATCTTCCTCCTTGATAGGGAACTTGTCTTTTTTAATAACACACAAAGTATCAAAGCCCAATAAACTCTCTAACAATACTGAAAACAAAGAGGACTAAGAACAATAGAAGGATAAATTTAAAATCTCTTTTCATTGTTTCTACAGCACTTTTTCTTAAAAAGGAGGTATCTTTAGTGGAATAGTAGTGTTCAAGATTTTGGACAATGATTTTTCTAGTTTCAGAATCGATTCGTTTGAATGTGATGTGCGCATTACCATTTTGATGAATACTTGGATCAAGTCTAACTTTAATCAAGCCATTTGATTGTGGTATCTCGATATGTTGATCATTTTTGTAAGGTATGGAGAGCTTATCTAGAACCGCAAAAATGATACGTCTTAGATTCTGGTCAACCCCTTTGCAAAGATACTCTTGGTGATTTGTGAGTACAAAGTATAATGTGCCCAGGAAAAAAATACTACCGATACAAATAGCAAGAATAACGCTGAACTTAAAAGGGTCACCAATTTGTAAGATGGTGATAACTAGAAACAGCCAAGACAACTCGAACAATATCCAAACTACAAGCGGGGGGTTAGTGATGATGGCTTTCTTCTTTGTATAAAGAATTCTGTACTGATTTAGCTGCCACAGAAAACCGTACAAAAACGTGATATACAAAGGACTAGATATAAGAATTAAAAAGGCATATTCTCTCAATTTACATCTCCAGAATTTCAATACATAAATTACAACCAATCATAGGGCTATTTCCAATACCAGTGGGCGATGTTCCAAAAGCCGCTACTGCTAGAACTGCCACTGGGTTTGTAATTCATTAAATCTTTGTGCAAGCAAGAGATATCTGTTCTAAAATAGAGAGGAAGTGATGGTAATTCCTTCATTAGTATTTCTTGAACAATGTTCAAGTTTTTATTCATTTCATTTTTATTTGTTGAAGAGTAATTTTCTTCTAGTAAGTGATCAACAAGATCATGGGAAAAAC
>JAQVSG010000047.1 GCA_028700655.1 Caldisericia bacterium | reverse complement strand
CTCCTATTATTTCTTTCTTTGTGAAGGTATCATGTGTATCAGTATACGTGAAAGAACACAAAAGTCAAAGGACTTTATGCTGTTTCATGCCAAAAACACAAAGGACTATTTGATAATCCTTCCTTTCCCAATATGGTATTTTGCCGTTTATCTGACGGTGCATGGTATAATAAGTTTTTAACAAACGATTGACATTCCGTAGGAGGATGTATGCATTCGTCGGTATGGCTTTATGGAATTACATTTGTACTGCTGCTAGTTTCTTTTTTTATGGATAAAAAGAAAACATTGATGGCTTTAAAAAAGGGCTGGAAATCTCTTTCTACCATTGCTCCAGAATTTATAGCTGTCATTCTTCTTGTAGGTATTCTATTGGCTTTTATTTCTCCAACAGTGATCTCTGCTATGATTGGGTCGAATTCTGGTTTTCTTGGAGTACTTATGTCTACAGTTGTGGGCTCAATAACATTAATACCCGGTATGATTGCATTTCCAACTGCTGCCATTGTGCTAGGGCAAGGAGCGGGATATACGCAAATTGCTGCTTTTGTTTCTTCTTTAATGATGGTTGGGGTAATTACTTTGCCCATCGAAATTAAATACTTTGGGAAAAAGATTACCTTTGCTCGTAACATCTTAGCATTGTTGTTTACTTTTCTAGTAGCCTATGCAATTGGCTGGGTGATGACAGTATGAAAAAAGGGTTTGCAAAGCGTTATTTGTTCGCACTTCTATCTCTCATCGCCTTGGGAATTCTTTTTCTCATTCGACCTTCTATTGGTATGAAAGCCATGAATATTAGTTTGGCCACAACCATAGAGATGCTCCTCATTATCCCGCCGGTTTTTATCTTACTCGGTTTACTGGATGTTTGGGTACCGAAATCTGTTATGATGAAATTCATGGGTCCGCAAACAGGAATGAAAGGACATCTTTTTGCCCTTATACTTGGTTCTGCAACGGCAGGTCCATTGTATGGTGCCTTTCCAGTGGCGGCTGTTTTAAGCCGAAAAGGGGTTTCATTTGTGAACATCATGATATTTATTGGAGCTTGGTCTACTACCAAAATACCCATGCTGCTTTTTGAAATTGAGTCGCTTGGTCTTCGGTTTGCCCTTACAAGGCTATGTATAGATATCCCAGGCATTATCCTCATTGCATTCATCTTGCAGAAAATGCTGCAAAATACCGAAATAGAATCTTTACAAAGCACTCTCGATACGATTGATCAATAGGGCATAGCAGTCATTTTATGACAGTTTTAGGACAACCTTTCTACCTGCTTCTGAAATGCTTTGAGATGGTTTTCTGAACCACTCTTTAACACATAAAAAACTTCATACACATTATCAGGTAACTCGTGAGTCATGAAAAGCTCATACATAGCGATATTCTCAATCTCAGCTTGTACACCAACCTTGGCAGCTTCAAGTAAGTTTTCGGGTATGACAACGTGTTGGGCAGAGGTATCTTCTGGAAATTCCATATCAAACGAAAGATAGACTTCTTCTAAAAAAGAAAGATGAGTTTCCTCGGATTTTGCAATGTTAATGTATGGTTTCATCTGGCCGAATTTCTCCATAATCGCTATGTATTCAGCATGAGCTAGGTATTCATCCTGTACTGCATAGGTTAGCATGTCATGGATTGTTAGGTCTTCGTCAGATAAAGCACCTTTTGCACCATACCCATCTTGGGAAAGTACCTTTTCGGGTTCTTTGAGTGGTTCGGGTTCAAAATCTACATTAAAATCAATCGGTATTCTTGCCACACCTAAATCCGTAATCATTCCATTTTGATCGCTAGAATTGCAGGCTGTTAACAAAAAAGCAGTGGTAACGAGTAGAGAAATTGCTACAACGAAAAAAGAGACGGATAAAGGATATCTGTTTTTCATCTAGAGCACTCCTTCTTATGATTCAAGATGACTGTAGTGTATCACAAAAAGGAATGTATCGTTCACCATTTACAAAATCTTGTTTAAAAAAATACGTAAGCGTGAGACGAAAGAAATGCTGTCTTTTACTTCCAGGATTAAAACCTTTTTATTCCAAGGAGGAGAATGTAGTTGTACGATAAGGGTCAGACTGTTCTTGCGTTTTCTACGATTATCGCATAGTATTCTGAGGGTTGTACAAAGGTGCGCAGAGAAACTCTATAATATGCTTTCGTCAGGTTTTCAAATCAAGAAAAATACGGTATATTTTTAGTATCTGTTTTGTGTGATTTTTACTAGAAATCCAAAAGGAGAGCGAAATGATGAAAGAAAAAAAATGTCCCGTTACAGGTCATACCAAGAAATCTATATCCGGTGGTGGCACTTCCAATAAAGATTGGTGGCCCCACCAGCTGAATCTCAAAATGCTCCATCAGAATTCAACCCTAAGTAGCCCAATGGGTGACAGTTTCCAGTATACCAAAGCTTTTAAAAAGCTAGATTTTGCTGCCATAAAGAACGATTTAATTGCCTTGATGACGGACTCAAAAGACTGGTGGCCAGCTGATTATGGTCATTACGGCCCACTCTTCATACGGATGGCATGGCATAGCGCTGGAACGTACCGCATGGGAGATGGACGCGGTGGTGCAAGCGATGGAACCCAACGCTTTGCCCCTCTCAACAGTTGGCCAGACAATGTCAACCTAGACAAGGCAAGGAGATTGCTATGGCCTATTAAAAAGAAATATAGTAAGCGTATATCCTGGGCTGATCTTATGATCCTTGCTGGAAACTGCGCCTTGGAATCCATGGGCTTAAAAACCTTTGGCTTTGCTGGTGGAAGAGAAGACGTGTGGGAACCGCAGGAAGATGTTTATTGGGGGTCAGAATCTGAATGGCTTGAAGACAATCGGTATACTGGCAATCGAGACTTGGAAAATCCTCTAGCTGCTGTGCAAATGGGTCTTATTTATGTGAACCCCGAAGGACCCAATGGCAACCCTGATCCTGTAGCATCTGGACACGATGTTCGTCAAACATTCGAGCGCATGGCAATGAATGATGAGGAGACCGTAGCCCTTGTTGCAGGCGGACATACATTTGGAAAATGTCATGGTGCAGCTCCTGCCACACATGTTGGACCAGAACCTGAAGCAGCTGGCATCGAAGAGCAAGGCCTTGGCTGGAAGAGTACCTACAAAAGTGGAAAAGGCCCGGATACAATAAGCAGTGGGATTGAAGGTGCTTGGAAACCTAACCCGATACAATGGGATATGGGTTATCTGAAAGTTCTTTTTAAGTATGATTGGGAATTAACCAAGAGCCCTGCTGGTGCCTATCAGTGGCTTGCCAAAGATGTAGAACCAGAAGATATGATTGTGGATGCTTTTGATCTCTCAAAAAAGCATCGCCCAATGATGACAACTGCTGATCTTTCTTTGCGATATGATCCTATCTATGAGCCGATTGCTCGAGATTTTTTGGAAAATCCTGCGAAGTTTCAAGACGCTTTTGCCCGAGCCTGGTTTAAACTTACCCATCGTGATATGGGGCCACGCTCCCGTTATCTTGGCCCAGAAGTGCCTGAAGAAGACCTGATTTGGCAAGATCCAATTCCGAAAGTTGATTGCCTTTTAATCAATAAAGAAGATATAGCAGGGCTTAAAACCAGTATTTTGGCATCGGGTTTGTCAATTTCTCAGCTTGTATCCACTGCTTGGGCTTCCGCATCCACCTATCGCGGATCTGACAAGCGGGGCGGAGCCAACGGCGGTCGCATATGTCTTTCTCCTCAGAAAGACTGGGAAGTGAACCAGCCCCAGCAACTGCAAAAGGTGCTACAAGTTTACGAAACCATTCAATTGGAATTCAACAAAGCACAGCACGAGAACAAAAAAGTGTCTATTGCAGATCTGATCATCCTTGGTGGGTGCGTGGGAATTGAACAAGCTGCCAAAAACGCTGGTCATGAAATCACAGTTCCTTTTGAACCAGGACGAACAGATGCTACGCAAGATCAAACCGATGTAGATGCTTTTTCAGTTTTAGAACCAAAAGCCGATGGTTTCAGAAATTATCGAAAATCAACCTCTTCCATATCTCCTGAAGAATTTTTAGTAGATCGAGCTCAGTTATTAACACTGACTGCTCCTGAAATGACAGTGCTGCTAGGAGGCATGAGGGTTCTGGATGTTAATTATGGGCATTCTCAACATGGTATGTTCACCAATCGTACAGAAGCTTTGACAACTGATTTTTTTGTAAATCTTCTAGACCTGGGTACATTGTGGAAGCCAATTTCTGATGATGGAAACCTGTTTGAAGGTCTTGACCGAGAAACCAATGAACGCAAATGGACTGCTACAAGAGTAGACTTGGTTTTCGGTTCCAACTCTCAGCTTCGTGCTATTGCTGAAGTGTATGCTGCTGACGATGCCACTGAAAAATTCTTACAAGACTTTGTCACTGCATGGAACAAAGTAATGAATGCAGATCGGTTTGATCTTCTATGACATTCGACGATATTCAAGTTATGTCTCTTCGAGACCAACAGAAGATTCGAAATGGCTGGCAGGAAAATCGATTACAAAACTTGCTACCAGCTCTTATGGAGGAGCACGGATTAGATATGTGGATTGTTGCTTGCAAAGAAGATAATCAAGATCCTGTCTTGTCCACGCTGCTACCGCAAGGTCTTTCTGCCGATGAAAATGTAGTATTGCCTCCTGTAGGGAATCAGATTATCATTGTGTTTTCTCTCCTCCCTCAGGGGAAGGTTGAACGTCTGTTGATTTCGTCATTGAAATTACGTGATTTATATGAGAACATCTGGGATGAGCGAACTGAGACAGACTGGGAATGTCTTTCACGGATTATCAAAGAGAAGAATCCCAAGAAGATTGGTATCAACATTTCGGAAACTTTTTCCCATGCTGATGGTTTAACTTTCAATCAATACAAGCTTCTTTTGCGGTCGATTGGATCGCACGCAAATCGCGTAACAAGTGCTGAAAAACTTGTTGTGAAATGGTTGCAGCAGCGCATACCGGAAGAACTGGATTTTTATCCTCACATAGCAGAAATTGGTCATGCCATCATTGCAAAAGCTTTTACGAATGAAATTGTTATCCCTGGTACAACATCAGTGGAAGATGTGGGTTGGTGGATACGGCAATGTATTCGCGACCATGGATTGAGTTCGTGGTTTAAACCGATGGTAGGGATGAATCGAAAAGGCCAACAACACATGGAGTTGAGTGGAGTCATCCAACCTGGAGATATGCTTTTTTGTGATGTTGGTTTGAACTATATGGGTCTTTTAACAGATACACAACGACAAGCATATGTTTTGAACGAAGATGAAATGGATGTTCCTGATGGATTAACCCATGCGATGACTATATGTAACCAACTGCAAGATATTTTTTTAAAAACCTTCAAAGCGGGAAAGTCTGGAAATGAGATTCTTTCACAAATCCACGAACAAGCAAAAAAAGATCACATAGAGGCTTTGATTAGTGCTCATCCCATTGGTACATTTGGGCATGGACCAGGAGCTCCCATTGGAGTGTGGAATCAACAAAACGGTGTTCCTGGAAGAGGGGATTATTTGATCCCCGATAACACTTGTTATGCAATGGAACTATGTGCTATCTGCAGTATACCCCAGTGGGATATGCAGCGGATACCATTTCATTTGGAGCAGACCATTATGTTGCAAAATCAATATACCACTTGTTTAGACAGCCGACAAACTGAGTTTTATATCATTTCATAGAGATTTCAATGAAAAGGGAAACAGTGCTAGCTTGATATTCATAGGTCGAGAAGTATACTGCTGACATGGTTACTCGAAAACTTATTGTAACGATGATAGTTTTTCTGTTGATGTCGACTATCGCTGCAAAACCGAAGGGTAGACTCCATTATGATTTTTCTGAGGTTGATTCGTATCTTAGAAAACAAGCAAGTTTAAAAAAATCTAAGTGGAATGGTTATCCTGCTGGTAGAGTATACCCTGATGGACTGTCTTTAATTGTAATGAAAGACGGTGAAATCCTTTATGATCAGGGTTATGGTGGAATGACTTCAGAAAGTGTTATTCCGTTTGCTTCAGGATCAAAGTGGTTGGCTGGAATAACTGTAATGAAATCCATTGATGACGGTTTCTTAACTCTCGATACCAAAACCGAAGATGTACTACCTTATTTTTCTGGAGATAAGGGTAAAGCAACACTTCGTCATTTATTTACACATTCAGCTGGTTATCCAGCAGATGACCCGCTATGTTTAAATTTTGATATTACCCTCGAGGAATGTGTGCGAGGATTATCGAATATACAGCTACTTTCTCTACCAGGAGAGAAATTGCGATACAGTTCAGTTTCTATGCAGATCGGTGCAAGAATGGTAGAAGTTGCAACTGGAGAAGACTGGCAAACGTATTTTTACAAGAATGTAGCATTGCCTTTGAATATGAAAAATACAGATTGGAAGGCTCATTTAGAAACGAAGAATCCTAGAATTGCTGGTGCAATTCAGTCCACTGGAAAGGATTACATACAGTTTTTACATATGTTACTCAATCATGGGATTTACAAAAAAAGACAATATATATCTCGTAATACTATAGATATTCTGTTAAAAGACCAAACGATGAATGCTGAAATAGAAAGCATGTGGCAAAACTACCGATATGGTATTGGCTGTTTTATGGAAAAAATGGATGAAGAAAACAATGGTGTGGTAGTATCACATCCAGGCTCAATCGGAGTAGCTCCATGGATAGATAGATCCAGAGGAGTTGCCTGTGTCTTATCTGCTTCTTGTGGTTTTAATGACACTCAAGAAGTATATTGGGTGCTTCAAAAACTTGTGGAAAAAGCATTGGATAATCCAAAATGAGAAGCTTTCCTTGTCGAGGAGAGATTTGTCAAATATTTTACATGCTTCCTGATAACTTCAAATGACCAAATCTTGTAATTTTTACTTTTAAGGAGAGTAAATTTGTACTCACGCTCCTTCAATCGCAATTTCAAATTGTTTTCTGCTGGGAGAATGGTTTCTTTGATTGGTAGTGGGATACAAGCGTTGGCCTTATCTCTTTACATATTGGATTTAACTGGATCAGGGTCAAAGATGGGAACCTTTTTAATATTCTCCTTGCTACCTCGCGTATTGTTCTCTCCTTTAGCAGGAATTATTGGGGATAGAATGAACCGGAAGTCGATTATGGTTGCTATGGATATCCTTCGAGGAATCGTCATTTTAATCATGGCGTTAATCAGTGGGCTTTATCAACTACAAATTCTCCACATTTATCTATTTCAGTTTGTTGTTTCAATCCTTGATACTTTTTTTGATCCCGTAACCACTTCAATGCTACCTGAAATCGTACAGGAAAGTGAGTTAACTAAAGCAAACTCAGTACTAGGGGCAATCAATAGTATTAGTTATATCATTGGCCCCATTCTCGGAGGAGTTTTGTATCCATTAGGCATCGAAGTAGTATTTATTATTAACGGAACCTCTTTCTTCCTATCTGGTGTTAGCGAAGTTTTCATCGTGTATACGCAGAGTACTCAAAGAGTAAAAATGACATTGCAACAAGTTTGGACTGATTTTGCTGGAGGGATTCGATATTTTACTCGTCAAAAATCAATGACTTCAGTTATGTTCTTTGCAATGATTACTAATTTCCTTGCAGTGCCGATTATTATGGTTGTTGTTCCCTTTTTTGCTAGAGAAGTAGTTGGATTCACTAGCACACAATATGGTTTTATGGAAACTGCTTGGGTAATTGGGATGTTGATTGGAAATTTATTGATTGCAACAATATTTTCTAAAAAGAAGATTCAATTTCTCTTTCAATTGGGAATTTGGGGGCAAATGGGTTTCTTATTTCTGTTTTCCCTCATTACATTCCCATTTTCTGTACAATATTTTGGCGGTGCTTCCTGGTCGTATCTTGTAGTCGTTTCGTTGTGTTTTGTCATCATTGGACTTTTTAATGCCTATGTAAACACTCCTTTATCAGTTTATTTCCAAAAAGCTGTTCCATCAGAAATGCGAACAAGAGTATTCTCTGTGATGTCAATCCTTTCTCAGCTTATCGTTCCTTTAGGGATCGCAATTTACGGATTTCTGACTGATCTTTATCCCTCTCATTTGATTATCATCGTGTCATGGTTTATTACATTTATCGTTGTTTTGTTATTCTTCCTTCGCAAGACATTCTATTCATTTGAAGATGTTGCTTCTGTTGAATGCACGTAGTTTCTCAAATATCTTCAAGATGGCCTCTGTATGTCAAAATATTTTTTTTATATCCTAAACTTGACACCGATACGTTGTATATTATACTGAAGTAAATATTTTCACAAAGAAGGGTGCGAACCATGAGAACATTTCGAATCAAAGAACTGGCTGATTCGTTAAAGGTAAGTAGACGAACCATCCATTATTATTTAGCTAGAGGACTTTTGCCACCTTCCGAAGGTGCAGGCTTAGGAACTACCTATTCAGATGAACACTATTATCGTATACTACTGATCAAGAAATGGCAAAAGGCATTCTTACCACTGGAAGAGATTCGCCAGCGACTCCAAAAGCTCAACCTTGAAGAAGTAAAAATTTGTTTAGAAGAGGAAGAGCCCTTTCTGATGAAAAAAACAATATTGGAAAAGCCCCCGCAAGGAGTATGCTGGCAACGAATACCGTTGGATAAAGGATTGGAACTTCATTATAAAACTGATGATACACAAGCTGCCAAGAAGGCTGATGAAATCGTGTCTTGGTTTTTTCATCAAAAAAAGGAAGGGTAACATGAAACTATTTAATTTGTCCTCTATTCTTGTTAAAGGCCAGCTTTTGCACAATCGTGCAGAAGTTCAACTAATACAAAAGTATCAAAATCAATCATCAGAAAACCTGGAATTCAATTATACATTTCCTGTTCCTCACGATGCCCAGGTGAATAGTTTTACGTTGAAAATGGGCGATAAAGTAGTGCATAGTGAAATTATGGAAACAGAAGATGCATACGAAGTGTATGATGAAAGCATTGCAAATGGTGATACTGCTGCCGTTGTAGAATCCATTGGAAAAGACATGCTTGAATTGTCTGCGGGAAATGTTGCCCCAGGAGAAACGGTGACAATTGAAATTCGTTATTTACAGGAGTTACCATGGGAAGATGAGGGTCAATCCTTGCGATGGCAGATTCCTACTGTAGTAGCACCTCGATATACTTCCAATCCTAGTCCAGAAGATTTTCGTAAACAACCCCATATTGCTTCTAATTCCACAAAATTAGAAATGAATCTGGATTTGTTTATGCTATCTCCCATTCATCAAATTTCTTCTCCATCTCATCCCATATCGGTTTCTCTGTATCCACCTTCGTCTTCTAATGAAAAGGATGTTCCCAATTCAGAATCGCACAAGGCTCATATTTCTTTAGCAAAAACAACCGAAATTCCTGACAGTGATATCATACTTCAGATGTCACTTTTGAATAGTACCGCCATAGAAAGTGCTTCTATGCTTACTTCACCCGACAAGAAATTTTCTCTGATCCAAATCCATCCTGATATCATGCCCCAGACTGAGGAAGACAAAGACCGAATGTACGTATTCATATTGGACCGCTCTGGCTCTATGGAGGGAATCAAGTTGGAGCAAGCCAAAGTCTCGCTAAAGCTTTGTCTTCGCCAATTATCAGAAAAAGATCGATTTATGTTGGTGGCATTTAATGACCAATTTTCATTTTTATCACACCGACCAATGCAATTTCACGACATGAATTTAGAGAAAGCGGATCAGTGGATTGACACTATTTTTGCTAGCGGTGGAACAGAGATATATAAACCCTTGGAATACATCCTTCAAAAACTTCATCCATCAAAAGAAAACATTGTTCTATTGTTTACAGATGGTCAAGTAATGGATGAAGACAATATCTTGAAGCTTGTGAAAGCGCACGAAAAAGAAGTGCAGTTGTACCCCTTTGGTATCGATACTGCAGTCAACAAAGCTTTTTTAGATGCACTAGCAACAACAGGCAATGGAATCGCTGAATACATTTATCCTGGAGAAATGATCGATGATAAGGTGTTGCGGCAATTTTCTCGTATTCATAGCCCATATTTTGAAGATGTAAAATTTGTGGATAAGATAGGACAAGAACTAGAAGTGTTTCCTCCTTCCCCTAGAAGATGTTTTAACGGAGAATTGTACCAGTTTTTACTCCAACATCCCAAAGAAACAACTGCTCGTTCATTTGATCTTCAATATCAGCTACAGGGCAAAACAGACTCTATGCCTGTTATGGAAAAGTTTTCTACGGAAGGAGTAGAGAAATTGTCCTCTTGGTGGGCACTAGAGAAGATTCGTTTTCTTGAGTCTATCCTTCAGTTCAATTCGCACACAAGAAATCATGCCTTAGAAAAGGAAATTGTTGAAACTTCTATACAGTATGGAGTTCTATCTCAGTTTACATCTCTTGTAGCAGTGATGCCAAGAGAGAATAAACTCGAAGGGATGCCAAAGTTTGTAAAAATCCCAGTATGTCCTCCCCGAAACTGGAATATGGATACACCTTGCGAAGGAGCTCCACGTTATGACTTGGGAACTACTGTGTTGAAATGTTCCGCTCCACCTATGCGACGCATGAGAAACGGGAAAAAATTAGATTCCTTTGGAGATTTCAGTAATTTTGCAAAAGTTCCTGTTGATGTTTTTCAAAATTCTACTCAATCTGCCGATTACGCTT
>JAQVSG010000046.1 GCA_028700655.1 Caldisericia bacterium | reverse complement strand
CCTTGGGAAACTCATGTTGGAGAAATCCATGTTACCTTTCCTCAGAAATGGTCGTTTCTCAATCATTCCATTCCCGTATCTGTTTCTACCATAGGGTCTACGGTTGAACTTAGGATAGGCTCCGATCAAGCAAAGGTAGATGGAAAACCAGTTGCTTTGGAAGAAGGATATGTTCCCGTCATGAAAGATAATAGAACATGCATTGGCATACGATTCCTCACAGACTATCTCTTTCGTTCTCATGCTACCATTGAATACGAAGCAGATGTCCAGCGTATCAAGGTAACCACCAAAGACCATACGATCTATATGATCATCAACCAAGTTTGTGGTGATACTATTTAAGAGTATAATAAATATGGATTGGATTTAGGTTCAAGATATTGAGTACTGTGAAGGAGCATATTATGGATGAACAGTGTGAAAATGATTTAGTCGAGTTTACAACCGGTAAAGAAATAAGCAGCAACACACCCGCTGACATAAAAGTAACTACTTCAAAGGCTCTATGGGTACTTATCTATTCTCTCTTCTTGGGGATACTTTTTGTATTTCTTTTCTATAAAAAATCCTTGGGCATATCCTACTTACTCTTTCTTCTGTTTATGTATGGATTCTTTTTTTGGGTTCTTCGAAAAAAGATTTCTTTCCAATGGAACTTTGGATGGATTGTAATGATCTGTGTTTTGCTCTTATCGCTTTCCTTTGGATATCATTCCAATGTATTGCTTCTGTACATCAATTTCCTGCTCATCCCTTTTCTCTTTGTCGCAAGCATTCTTCTCATTTCTAAACAGCATGTCTACAAATGGTCACAGTTTGCATTTATATCTGAAGCCATCAAAAATGCTTTCCAACTTCCTTTTGAGTACATCTTTTACCCCTTCAAAATCCATTGGTTCGATTATCAAAATAAATCATCAAAAAGAACATGCAATGCAGTCAAAAATGTGTGGTTCGGAATTTTCATTTCCATTCCCCTTCTATTCATCGTAGTATGGCTTTTGAGCTCTGCTGATGTTGTTTTTAGCGAACAATTGAGTTCCTTTTTAATGCATTTTCAAAACATACATCTTGTCGATATTGTATGGCAAATCATCCTTGTTTTTCTTGTTACCATCATGGTGTTCAGTGTACTTTGGAGTGTTTGGAGCAAGAAGCAGTCTAAACGTAGTAGTTATGTTCCTACAGAATCGTTTTCGCCAAAAGTGGATTCCGTCATCTTACTCCCCATACTCTTGTCATTGTGTTTGGTATATTTTCTGTTTAGCTGGATTCAATTTGCATACTTATTTGGCTCTTTTTCCTATTCCTTGCCGGAAGGTATTACGTATTCGCAATACGCCAGAGAAGGCTTTGCCCAACTTATCTTTGTGAGCATCATCAACTATGTTCTTTTGCTCATTAGCACATTTCGGAAGGACGATGAAAAACACGGGATTCATGTTATCATTAAAGGATTCAACACCTTGTTGGTTGCATTCACTGTTGTATTGTTGGTTTCTTCCTATTTACGAATTACACTATACGAGGCTGCTTACGGATATACCTATTTGCGAATTCTTACGCAGGTTTTCATTGTCTACCTATTTGTTCACTTTATAATGATGTTATGTAAAGTATGGATTCCTTCCTTTTCATTGATGAAAACGTTTTTTATTTTATCCCTGATAGCCATTTTGTTCGTCAATTTCATGGGAATTGATGCTACCATCGCTGAAAAGAACTTTCAGAGATATATCACAACAGGAGAGTTTGACTCGAATCATTTTGCTACCTTATCGTTTGATGCCATTGCTGAATACATTGAGTTCGTAAAAAAGGATCCTTGGGTGAAGGATATAATGTTCTTTCAGCAATTTGACGAGAAACTTCGTAAAGTGCAATTGAATTCTAAGGACATTATAACACCGTGGCAGTCATTCAATGGGTCGAAATACAAAGCAAAAAAAGCAATCGATGCGTATCTGGGTCTTCCGATCACCACTTCACAAAAGATTTCTGCTTACAGTCAAAGTCCACAGCTATTGCAAGATGACAAATGGATCTACTATGTAGAAAAGAATGGTTTGTACAAAATACAACACTATGGAACTACCTCTGTTGAAATACTGAACGAATCGTATTTCTCTCCTTTCTATCTTGCAGGTGACTGGATTTATTACTCTCTAAATCGTCCCTATGATCCATTTGGATTGTTTAAGATAAAAATAGACAGTAGCGAGAATCAAAAAATTCATGAAGATCGATCCACAGAAATCATTGTACAAGAAGATTGGATATATACCATTAGTAACAATGTTCTGTACAAAATGAAAACAGATGGAACGGAAAAAACATACCTTCAGAATTATATTCGGAATATCAATATAATTGACGATTGGATTTACTATATACATTCTGCCGATGGAATCTGCAAAATTCGTACGGATGGCACAGAGAATACGATGATATTTCCTGCGCAAGCAAAATGTATGGTTGTCGTAGATGATTGGGTCTTTTACTCAGTACAAGATTCTTTGGCTAAAGTAAATACCGATGGAACGCATCAAGAAGAAATACTTCCTCTTGATACTTTATTTTTGGAGTTCGATCACGATTGGTTGTATTTTTCGAACCTTGATGATCAAGCACAGCTATATAAGGTACGGATAGATGGTACCGATTTAATCAAGTTATCAAACAACTTTCCTCTGGGCCTATCAATTATTGATGAATGGGTGTACTACATTGATGAACATGATATCCGAAGAGTCCAGAAAGATGGAAACTATGACGAAGTATTCAAATATGAAAAGTTTGCTAGAATTGAATCTTCTTTTGAACACAAGGCACAAGATGACGAAAAACAGTAATGATCTTTTTTTTTGTGGAGAATCATCCCATTCTAATGTCTGGAAAACGAATTTTTCATGCGAGATATCCCTATAATGAAGAAGTTAACAATATGAATATTTCAACTATTCTTTCTATTCTTTATATCGCTTCGAGTTTTCTTCTTGTCCTTTTTCTGTCTATCGCATTTCTCTATTGGATTTACTCAGTATTTATCTACAAAAAGTCTTTCATATTGGCACAATCGGATGTATTTAAAGCAGTGTGCGCGATCCTGTTTGTGTGGTTTTTGCATCTACTCTCCAATTTCCTACACGAACTCTATCCGATCAGTATTTTGACTACACTATTGTCTGCCATTTTTATTGGTCTTTTCCTTTCTCTATTTTTTATTTTTATCCGTAATAAAAAAGGGTACGTAGTCTATGGAGCAAACGACACCGTCGTTACCCATTTATGTAATATTTTGACAGAGATGAGTATTGAGTATAAGGAGTATGGTGATAGAGAAATTGTTCTAGTAAATGTAGACAACAGAATTTTGATAAAGAAGTGCTGTGGTAATGCTGAGTTGTGCCTTGTCGACAAGAAAGACCTACAAACATTTCATACTGTGATGAACCATCTAAAGACACCTTTAAAACAAGAAACTATCAAGGTTCCTTATGGTTTTATGATTTTTTATCTGATGGGGCTACCACTATTGGTTTTTCTTGTACTACACAGCATGCTAAACGTACTTACTACTATTTAAAAGCAGGAATATCCCTAAAGTTCCATGTACTAATAGAAAGAAACAAAATCGAATTAGTACTTTGGGAGCTTTTTGGAAATCACATCGCGTACGACTGGATAGTTTTCTTGGGTACACTCTACAATCATGAACTCTATAAACTTGTTGTAGATTGTTATTCTGTTTTTCGAAGGATAGCATCGATATTTTTTGCATTGTGACCATCGAAGAAAAACGGATTGCTGGCTTTGAGCCAATAAGCCAGCTCCAGCGACAGAAGGTTTACCTGCCATCCCCCCTGCTATTATGGTTGCTATATTCACCAGTTTGTTCTTCTTCCTGCTGGTGGCAGCAAAGCCCATAAATATCCCATCGTCATTTATTTCGTAATGCATCCGGAAACGGTTTCGGTAGACAACAAATAAGAACAAGGCAGTAAGAGCAATCCAAAGCCCTATTAGCAAAAGCGCGTATTGCCAACCATCGAAGCTAACAATTCGTCCTTTATTCATGTCAGAAATATACTGAATGGCAAGGAATAGAAAAATTAGACCAAAGGGTATACCGAAGGCAATCCCCAATTGCTTAAGTACAACTTTATTATAGATGGTTACATCCTGGTCCCATGATATTGTATCGATCATTTTTTTCATATTAGTACCTTTCAGGAGCTTCAATAGTTTCTATACACAACTTTAAACACTATAATAACTACCATCTATTTAATGAAGTTTGGAACATTTTGCAATAAAGAACCGAGGTATCCAATGTTAGTTTACGGGCCAGTACCATCAAGACGTTTGGGAAAAAGTTTAGGGATTAACAACATTCCTTTTAAAACATGCAGTTATTCTTGTAGCTATTGCCAATTGGGTAAATCTATCACCATGAGCATTACACGTAGTGATTTTCACGACCCCAAACAAATAGTGTTGGAAGTTCAAAATAAGCTTAAAGCACTTCAAGATCATGGAGAAACCATTGACTACATCAGTTTTGTACCAGATGGAGAACCGACACTAGACAGCAACCTTGGTACTACGATTTCACTTCTTAAGAAATTCGAACTTCCCATCGCTGTCATAACAAACTCTAGTTTGATGGGGCAGCTAGACGTAAGAAACGAATTGTTTGAAGCTGATTGGGTTTCAGTAAAAGTAGATTCTGTACGGGAAGATACCTGGAGAAAAGTGGACCACCCCCATCGGAGTCTTTCTCTGCCATCCATTCTTGAGGGTATCACTGAATTTGCATCGATATACGAAGGGATATTGGTCACAGAAACGATGGTTGTGAAAGATGGTAACGATGATGATGAAAATGCACAGGAAACAGCATCCTTCCTTTGCAAGATTCAACCTGCTTTCTCCTATATTAGTATTCCCACTCGACCTCCTGCAGATACTTCTGTGAAACCACCCGATGAATCTTCATTAAATCGCATTTACCAGATATTCACTTCTATGGGCATACGTACGGAATACCTGATTGGTTATGAAGGAAATGAATTTGCATTTTCTGGAAATGCTGCGGAGGATATTTTAAGTATTACGGCAGTACATCCAATGAGAGAAGATGCCATTTTAGAATTTCTACAAAAATCTGGGAGTTCCTTCAAAACAATTGAAGATTTGTTGGAAAAGAATCTTCTTGTTAAAAATGAGTACAACGAAAAATTTTTCTATAGTCGGAAATTTCCAAAACAATGATTTTTACTTTTCCTCAAAATTGATTTTTTTTGAGCCTTGTGCTGAAGGTGCATTTCCATTTTAGTCGATTCTTGTCAAATAGGGCCTAATTGTTTTAATTTATCCTAAAGTAGTATGTTTATTTATATGGCATTTAGTAAATGCAAAAAATTGGCTTAAAATTGCATCGTATTTTTTAGATAATATTATGTATCGTAATAATGTCCGTAAAGAATGAATAACGGACATAAAACTTTCATTATCTTTCTAAAAGTCTCTTTTTATGGGATAACCCTTCATCTTCAATTCAATGAGTTATAAATTTTCTATTTTCTAACGACTTTTTGACACTTTTACAGAATATGCTCCATAGTCACTCTAGGACCTATAATATCTTATTCTTTTCAATTTTGTATAAAATAACAATTGCCAGTTGGCAACTTTGGATAACAAAAGAAGACTTTGTAAATTACCAAATCCATGTACAATGTTTATGAATCTAGTTTTCTATTGTAGGAGTTATAGGGCATGATAGTAATACCCGAAGATGAAATCCAGTATACGTTTTCTCATTCGTCTGGCCCAGGTGGGCAGAACGTCAATAAGACGAATACGAAGGTCATGATTTCTTGGAATGTACAAAAATCCAATGTTCTCTCTGAGGATGAAAAAGAAAGGATTATCGAGGTTTTCAATAAAGTTGTTTTGCAAGTAACTAGCCAAGAAACTCGCAGCCAACAAGAAAATCTAAAACGTGCAATCAAACGACTTCATGAAATGGTAGAAGATGCTCTCCTGGAGTCCCCCGAAAGACTACCCACCAATCCTACCTACGAATCTAAGATTAGGCGTATTGTGGTAAAGAAACATCGATCTGTCATTAAAAGCTATCGAAGAAAACCAAGTTTGGATAGCGATGATGAATGAAAACCCTTTCATAAGAAAGAAGGACTAAACATGTTAGAACTTTTGTATCAACGAAGAAGTGTTCGTAAGTATCAAGATAAACCAATAGAGGAAGAGAAAATTCTTATGCTTAAAAAGTCGGTACTTCTCTCTCCTTCTTCACGAAATCGTAAATCGTGTGAATTTGTTTTTGTTACAAACGTCGATGTAATTCAATCGCTTGCAAAAACAAAACCCCAAGGATCTAGTTTTATAGCGGGTGCATCTTTGATCGTGGTCATCGTGGGACGCCCAGATATAGCGGAACCATGGATTGAAGATTGTTCCATTGCTGCCACCATCCTACAATTATCAGCAGAATACCTGGATTTAGGCTCTTGTTGGATTCAAATTCGAGATCGAGAACATAACGAACAAATGAGTGCTGAACAGTATATTCAAAACCTTTTATCGATTGATGAGCATAAAAGAATTGAAGCTTTAATGAGCATTGGATACCCCGATGAAATAAAGGAACCCCACATTATATCAGAAGAAATGTTCCACAAAATTACGGATGTGAAATAATATTCACATACTCATCTGCAGATTAAAATGATTCTTACTTGGTAATCGTAATTTTTCGTGTCTCTCCGTTCCAATCAACAGAGGCACCAAAAGCCTCTCCTATGAATCGCAAAGGCACAAATGTTCTGTTGTTTACGATTTCAGGCGGTGCCTCAAGAATTACTTTCTCTCGTCCCATAACTCCTTCATATTCAATAAAAGCTTCCGAATTGCCAATTTGGAGCCATATAGAGACGTCATCTGTATATAGCGTTATTGATCTTTCGACAGCATCATAGATAACATGAGCTCCAAAAGATTCTGAAATGAAACGGAAGGGAACCATGGTGCGTCCATTTTTGATATAGGGAGGGGCATCCAAAATCACTTCTTCGTCATTGACAGATGCCTTTAGATTGCCAATTTGCAATACAATTTGGTGAATGACTGTTATTCTATATTCTATGGTAGTCTTGTTGGATGCTTTATCCATCGAAGTGATAAAGATACTATTCCAACCATGTACTAGTTTGACTGTAGAAGTGAAACGACCATCTTCCTCTAAAAGGATGTCTTGTTCACCAATGGTTACAACGCAATTGGGTTCGGTTCTACCTACAACTGTAATTTCTCGCTTGGTGGTTTCTTCGGGGATTTCAGTTTCGATGGTGAGAACAGGTGGAGTAACATCAAGCTGAACCGTAAGAGTTTTCTGTGTGGTTTGACCTTTACGGTTCGTGGCAATAACATCAATAGTATTGAATCCCTCGGCAAGTACAACTAGATGCTCAAAAGAGCCATTATTGGTAACTTCTACAGGAGCATCGTTAATAGTAAGTATAGCTGTTGCGTCTGTCCTTCCTGTAATGGTTAAATTTGGATTGTTGGTGAGTAGATTGTCAGAAGGAACCGAAATATGAAGCTCAGGAGGTGTAGCGTCGGGGTTGCGAAGAACATGAATGGTCACAATAGCAGTTTTGATAATAGTACCGGCTTTGGCTTGAATCACCAAATCAAATTCTTTTTCTGCTGTAGTATCAGCAAAAGCAAAGGTAAGGACAGATTCTAGGGGTGCTGGGCCAGAAGGAGGAGTAAACTGATAGGAAGCAAGTTCATCCGGAGGATTCAGCAAGGTGAGTTCTACATTGTTTTCTACATGAGGATCGGGAGTAACGCGAATCCCGATAGTACTCTCATACCCAGCCATTATATTCAGATCTTCTGGTTCTTCAATATCTAGAAGGAAGCCTGGAGGGAGAGTTTCTTTAACTCTAATCGAGCCGGTAAATTCTTTCGTATGGGAGGCTTTCAGACTTTCAACCTGTATAAAGAATTCTTGACTAGCATCTACGGCTGCATGTGCAGGAACTGTATAATCAATTTGAACAGAGGCTCTATCACAGGGGTTTATAAATATAGTTGATCCAGTTTCTTCAACGCCGTTAGTGGTTACTGAATAGTCCCATCGATCACTAGATTCATTACTAATAGAAATCGTAAATTCATCTCGCACGTTTCCGCTATTTATCACGTCAAACTCTATACTTCCTGTTTCACCCTTTGTGTTCGTTTGAACCAAAGAGCCATTGGAAGCGATGTCAAATGAAAGATATTCCTGTGTTTTTAAAGGATAAGTAGAGGATTGCAGTACTTTTTTGGTACTATTGTCTTGTACAAACACAACAATGGAGATGTTATCGGGGTCAAAAAAATCAATAAGTGAAAAATCTACTTCGAGGTTGAAAGTATCTCCCTTTTTCCCAAATGTTTCTCCCGAAGGAAGTATCATGGGTGTACCTAAATAGTCATCTTCATCATCGTTGTCAGCAGTAATGAAATCACGCAAAACGAAATGATGGAAGTCATCACCATTTACTGCAGAATATTGGATGTTACTTTCAATGAATGCAATTTGGAGTCTTGGATCTTTAAACGGAAGATTTTCAAAAGCCTGCACAGAAGCATGTATTTTTCCAATGCGCTTCTCCCCATCGAATATTTGTTTGGATTGGATTCGAATAGGAGACGGCATGGAAGATTTTTCAAAGACTTTTGCGATATAGTCTTTGTACATCCGTTCTTTTTTGCCCTCGGGGGTGCTGTTGTCCGTAGAAACACCTTTTAAATAATCAGTCCCCCCAAAGAAAATGGTAGGTAGACCTTTATCTGACATGTAGCATTTCATTCGCTGTTCGCTTTCTATCCATGATAACCGTGGAACAGGATGATCAGTTGTGGAATCAACGTAATAAGAAACAAACGACGCATAATCGGGCCCAAGTAGGTTCATAATGCGCATCATTGACATGTGCGAATAGATACATCCCAAACACCATGTAGCCGTAAACAGCTCTCCCAAAACTGTGGTAGGCGTTAAGTACTTTGCATTCCGGACCATCAAAGATATTTGGGCTGAATGGGCTTTTCCATTTGATCCTTTGCAGTCTATTTGGATTGGGATTTTTGTGTTTTCTGGAAGAGGTGTAAGGGATGAAACGAACGCGATAGTATGAGAATTCTTTTTTACATCGATTCTTGGTGGTTCAAATCGGATTTTAACAAAATCTGGTACTGTATCTGCAGAAAAAGAAACTTCTCCTTCAAAGCCATTCAGTGGACGAATCTGCACTGGTATTTCATTCCACTGTTCCGTTTCTATACAGTGGATACCCGTAGGTTCGACAGAAAAATCTTCATCGGTGCTAGCACGAAAAACCATAGGTATATTTATAATTTCATCATCCATACATGATATCGACAGAGTCTCCATATAGACTTTACCTTGTTCCAAATTTTTTCCATCTACAGTGATGCGAACTTCATTGGAGAAAGATTGAAGATGAACAGGGTCAACATCAACAAAATCTTTATTGAACGCAACAATTCCCTCGAATGTAGGACGCCAAATATCCCGTACTGAAAGAGTATGAGTACATTTTTCATTCGGTCCAATGGATCCAAAATCTAACACATTCTGCGAAACTAGTATTGTGTCTTTATGAAACAACAATTGAACAGGAATTTTCTTACATTTTTGATGGGCAGTATCTGCCAGAAAAATAGAATCTCCGCACAGTACCATATCACTAGGAGAAGATAGTCCTTTTGATATTTGTTCCTTGGTGTGGTCTTTATCAAAACCTGTAACATTGCCTAAAACATTACCTCTATATACTGAGCACTGCAGATTAAAAACGTTGATTTTTTGAATTCTATCGTTGCCTGTGTCTGCCACAATAATGTTTCCAAGTGCATCGACAGCAAGACCTTGGGGGTGAAGTAGTTTTCCACGTTCATGTCCTTTTTCCCCATAGGATTCAATGAATTGCCCATCGTGAGAAAAAACTACAACTTTATGGTTGCCAGCATCGGAAACATATACCTTATCGTGCGTAGCATAAATGCCCTTTATTAGGAGAAAGTCTTCTTCAGAAGTTCCTTGTTTCCCAAACGAAAAAATAGGATTGCCAAGCAAGTCAAGTATTTGCACTCTTGCATTGCCTGCATCAGCAACAACTAGTTTGTCGTCGAAACTACAGATAGCTTGGGGAAATACGAACTGACCAAGATCGGTACCATACTCTCCAATGGTGTACAGATATTCACCGCTTCGGTTTAGTACGATAATGCAGTGCTGATCAATATCAAGAATAAAAATACGGTTGTTTAAAACTACAATATCCCTAGGTGTTGCAACAGATAATTCCGTTTCCGCAAGAATAGACAGTGTTTCAATGAGTTGAAGATCTTCTTGGAATATTTGTATTGTTTGATACTCTTCGTCGAGTACAAAAATCTCCCTATCATATTGTGCAATTGCGATCGGCTTTCCAAAGGTCCCAAAAGAAATTGTTTCATCATTTTGCATAGTATCGTTGACCTTTGTCACAGGTTCTTGCATTTTGACAGAGAAAGTAGGTGAAATTGATAATGAGCATGTAAGAAAAATACAAAGAAAAAACACAATACCTTTCAAAGAATTCATTTGGTTCCCCTTTCAGAACTTCAAACTTTCAATCCTTAGAAACAAAATAGAGTCTTTCAAGTACTATTATAAACGAACAAAAAAGATAAAAGTGACAA
>JAQVSG010000138.1 GCA_028700655.1 Caldisericia bacterium | reverse complement strand
AAAACCAGGGAACCCAACAATACAAAGCCGTAAGGCTTACAAATCAAGTGATTTCTGCCTGTCAGTACAATTTAGCCGATCTCAAACTGGTGAATTCCAAAGATGAAGAAGTGCCCTTTTTCTTGCACGAATGGAAAGAAATTCAAGATGTCATCAAAAAAACGTACAACATGAAGCGAATTGATAGCTTTGTGAAAGAGTCCTGGCAATATTTCGATTTTGCACTGGAAACTGCAGTAGAAGGAGATATACAAGCCAATTCTCTACAGGTGTATACAAACAATCGCAGCTACGCAAAAGAAGCCCAAGTGTATGGTAGCTACGATGCAAACCAATGGACTTATTTACAAAAAACTCTGTTGTATTCTGTCGATACCTATACCCAAGACACCATTTCTTTTGATTCCATCCAGAAGTACACCCATTACCGACTTCAAATCCCACATGGAGGAGAATCCATTGACTTTACAAGTGCAAAGCTTCATTTTGACCAAGAACTGGTGCAAAAAGAATATTTTATTGATACGTTTGAAGCCCAGTTTTCAACAGAAGAAGTAGGAACCACTACGGTAATCACCCTGTACAATATGAAAAACCTATCCATTTCTGAAATCACCCTTGTGACCGATGAACTCTTTCACCGAACAGTTCGCTACGAAACATTCTCTCCAGAAGAATTGTACAATCTACGCTTCACCGATCAAAACTACCAAGACCTTACCCTGCATCTAAATGGTTGGAAAGAACCAGAAGATACAAGCAAAATTGTTATTGAAAACTTAAATGACCAACCCATTAATATTCAAAAAATCATCGTGCGCAGATTTGCTCAAGAAATCGTTTTCAATGGTGAAAATGAAACAACCTTCACCTTGCTGTTTGGTAGTCCCACACTAACACAAAAACCACAGTACGATATAGGGAGATATAGAGAAAGCATTCTGCAAGAAGGCTATGATGTACTCACACTGGGTCCCATCCAAGAAGAAGCCACATCCCCAGACCGCACAAAAAGCCAACAACAAATCTTCAACGTCATCATCATCGCCATCGTCCTTCTATTAGGCACAGCCCTCCTATTCCGCCTCAAAAAAACCAACGAAAAAATCACCAAATGAGACAATAGAAAAAGATAAGAGATTAGGATTTGGATATGAAAAAAACAGTTGCTGTAGTCATTACAATTGGTTTGCTATGCAATATGTTAATTTACCGGAGTCGAGGTGCGGAGATAATTTTGAACTTACGTGAAATACGACAACTTTTACTGCACTTTATTGGAGGTAAATGAAACATGAAAACACTGACCTGTATTGCAGCTATACTTGTTCTTTTGTGTTCTGCTGCAACTTGCACGCAAGACATAGTGATACCCAATGTACAAAATGGAACAATCATATGGGAAACAGCATATCCTTCCATCATATCGATTTCTGAGCACATGCAGAATTTGTATTTATTATGCAAAAACAAGATTGTGGTACTAAAAAATGACGGGACATATCTTAAAGAAAGTCCGATCATTTACGAAGAAAATCTAGAATTAGTTGATGGAATGTTTTTATGGGATCTAAATGAAGTGTATTGCACATTTCATGTTAACGATACTTCCTCCACATTATCGATTTGCTATGATTTAACAAACGGACAAAAGAAATTTCAATTTCCAGATTTTGATGCTCTTTCATCCTTTCAAATGACTACGCATGATCTCTGTATATCGGACGATGCAGACGTAATGGAATTAGGAAAGATAAATGCTTATAATCGTTTGAATGGAGAGTTGATGTGGGAAGTAGCAAACGGAACCTACATAATATCTAGAGTATGGAATCAAGAGTATACATTTTGTACTTTTTCATCGCAGGCAGATGAACATACTATGTACATTTCTAGTATTCGTAATGCAGATGGTACAGTTATGGATAAACAAATTCTTTCTTCAGAGGGTATTTCCACTTGGCCAGATTACATTACCTGTATGTGTATGCAAGAAAACACACTATATGTAACCTGTGTCAATGAGAACAATACTGTATTGAAAAAGTACAATGTACTAAATGATGGGAAGCTTGAGCTTTTGACAAGCATATCTGTTGAAAATGAAGGAATTGAAAATCATTCAAGCGTGTACATAGACAAAATATTCATTAATAATGCAACTTTATATCTGATGACCATGCCAGCTGATTATTCTGGTTTAGCTGAAAGTAAATTTCTTTTTCATCAGGTTGAATTACAGAAATACTTGATACGGGAAGATCGTTTAGAGTATGTGAAATCTCAAAAACTGTTTAAAACAAGCGATGACATTGAAGGTAACATTATTGATGATGTATATATATTAAATAGCAAGGATACTGTTTTTATTGACTACCACCTGATTGAGAAAGACAACACCCAACTTTATCAAACTCTCAATATACAGAAGGACGGTTCAGTAAAAACTGATAATCAAATGATTGAAGATGTTTCAAGCGTGAAACATGTTAACGGTACTTTATTTGTTGTAAGTTACGAGAAAGACAAAAATAGAGTATCTATCCACTCAATAAATTCAGATGGCAATTCTTATCAATACCCGATAAAACTTACTGAGAACAACTACCCAACCAAGCAATACTATGGCTGGGGTAACGAATTGAAATTCATTGATATTGTTCCTTTAGATAATGGCACTATTTTACTTGTAATTGCAAA
>JAQVSG010000137.1 GCA_028700655.1 Caldisericia bacterium | reverse complement strand
AACAATATGCACTGCGTTTTTCTAGCAATGTAAGACGTAAAACCGGTTTTCTTCTTGATCACTTAAAAATCAACGCAAAAAAACTCTATGCCTCTGTTAAAGATAGCCGAGGGTATACCAAGTTAACAAAAGAATCTACTCAGTTTAATACGAAGTGGCGTGTCTATTATGATACCAAACACCTTCAATAACAGGAATAACTCACCTTTATTTTTATAGAAACATTTAATAGTCCAACCAGAAGCAGTATTGTCGCCATGAAAAAAGATAAAGCCTTAAGCAAGTAAGAGTTGTGAGAATCCAGAGAGATGACAATGAAAACAAAAAATAAAGTTTACTCACTCCAAGAACTAAAGGAAAAAATTCATTCTCTTGTGAAAGATCTACCCGTGTATTCAGTTGTTCTTTTCGGCTCCTATGCCAAAGGAAATGCAGATTCAAAAAGCGATATAGATCTGATGATTGACAGCAAGGGACAATTAAAAGGCTTCGATTATTACGCTCTCCTTGAAAACCTAACAGAAGCTTTTTGCAAAAACATAGATATGATCAGCAAAGACCAGATTATTGAAGACTCTAAAATGGACAAACTAATAGAGAAAGAAGGAATCGTTATTTATGAAAAAGAAGCTTAGAACAGCATTTGAGAAAATGCGAAACTATCTTGAAAGATTGTATACAGGTTTTACTAACTTGATTAGTAAGAAGCATTTTGCAGATATCCGCGAAACTTTGTTCTTATATGCAAATAAGGACACCCGAGAAAAAATCATATCCGCTCTTAAGCAGCCCATTGAAGAAGGAGAAGAAATAAACTGGAAAAGTACTGCTTAGGTTTGGTGAGGGTTTATAGATTTTAACAAAAAATTAACTTGCAACCCACAACGTTTTGAGTAGAATAACAATGGAAAATATCCGTATGTTGTCTCTTAGGGTGTTTCGGCCTCTTTGATGGCATAAACGGATACATATATAGGTTAAATCACTTCTGGTTGGTGATTTGCTCTCAATCGAGAGTAAAAAGAACCAATCGGAATGGCGAAGCCTTTCAAAAAATAGAGACTTCTCCAAAATTCCTACTAACAAAACATCTGTGGAATAGGAGATTTTGTTGCCAATGAATTTGCGGGCATTCAGCTACTTCAAATTACACTATGAGCAGACTAACTAACAAAAGAATCTATTCAGTTTAGCAAAAACCCCTTAACTTGGAATGAGAAGATGAATATTTCTTCTCAAATCAGAGAAGCGCTTGAAAAAAACACATTCCTTGTGATATTGTTACCGATCTCGTCCAGAAATTGATATAAAATGAAAGCTTTTACTTAAATATGGTATTAAATGAAAGTATATGAAAATTAATGTTGTTTTATGTTTTTTTTTAAGTATACTATACCTATGAATAAACATATAAACATTAAACCAAAACAGATTGTAAATAACTTAAAGAGAATATTGACAGAATTAGGAGTGAAGCAAACTGAATTTGCTACAGTATCTGGTTTATCTATTTCAACTATTTCAAAAATTTGCTCCCATGTTATGAATCCGGGTGAAGTTACTAAAAATAAGATAATAAGAGTTTTAAACGAAAAACTTTGTATTGGCAGAAAAAGTTTTTCCATGAAAGACGTTTTTCCAGATTCTTTAAATGAGGTGAAGTGATGCTAAAAAAAATAATACAGTATTTTAAACTTCTGCTATTTTTTGACATGAATGCTACCACTTACGAAGAGCTTGATATTGATGATTTAATAACTAGAAAAGCTCGTGGGAGTGTACAACTACAACTAGGTCAATATATGACACAAGAAGAATATAATAAAGAACGAGAACATTTTTTGAACTACGACTATTCACATATCCTTTCAAATTTTAAAGGATAAGATGAACGAATATTTGCTATCAAAAGACAAACAAATAAAAAAGATTAGAAGATTGTTTGAAGAAACAGAGAATATTCAAAAATCTTCTGGTTTTTATGGTGGTAAACTGTTCTTTCCTATTGTGAATGAGCTTAGATATTGCGGAAATCATGTACTGAATGCATTGGCATTAACAAATGCAGAGGATATTGATTGTCAGCTTATGGAAGCAGAGGATCACTGCAATCGTGCTAAATATGATGCCTATGAATGTTCTATCATTGTATTGACAAGAAAGTTTGAAAAGTTTTACGATATATACAAAACTGTCGGCATACCTACTATAATTCCAAATTTCGTTGAGTTTATCAAGCTTAATCAAAGCTTACAAGATTTTTTCCGTACTAATAACAAAATAAGTATTGTTAATAGTGAAGAGAAAGATAAATTCCTTAGAAATGGTCTAAAACAACTCATTGATAATATTAAAACACTTGAATTGATTAAGCCAGAAGCTGATAGAAAACTAACGGAAATTAAGAACAGAATTAGAAAAGATAGATTGAAATTCCTTATGGGTTCGATATTGATTCCTTTAGTAATAGCATTCATTACAGTAATCCTTACTATACGTTAGAAATCGAAAAACCTGAATAAAACACATTTTTGATATTTCTACTCAGGGGTGCGGACAAATAGTTGGATACAGTAGATTGCATACCTAAGTTTTTTAATGAAATCGTATCACAGAGAAATCAAAGTAACCACGCTCCAAGAATCAAAAGACAATATTCATTTACTCGTGAAAGATCTACCTGTGTATTCTGTTGTTCTTTTCGGCTC
>JAQVSG010000045.1 GCA_028700655.1 Caldisericia bacterium | reverse complement strand
CTTAACGGAATCATTGAAGAGACCATCACAGGGCAAAAGGTTGTTACGGTTTTCAATCATGAAGAAGCAGTTATTTCGGAATTGTCTGTTGAAAATCAGCGGCTTCGAAAGGTGGGAATAAAAGCCCAAATATTTGCAGGCATTATTCCTCCTTTTATGGGCGTGTTGAATAATTTAAGTTTTGCTATTGTTGCTGGAGTGGGAGGCTGGATGGTCTTGTCTCAGATGATTACAGTGGGAATTATTGCCAGTTTTGTCAACTATACCCGGCAGTTTACAAGACCTTTAGCAGAAATGGCCAACCAGTTTACCATGATTCAGTCTGCGGTGGCAGGCGCAGAAAGGGTATTTCAGGTACTGGACGAAGCCCCAGAACCCATTGATGACGAGAATGCACACGTATTTGATACTGTGAAAGGAAACGTAGAGTTTTCCGATGTCACATTTGGATACGACCCTTCCGATCCTGTCTTAAAACACATTTCCTTTGCAGCCAAAGCAGGGCAAAGCATTGCTCTTGTAGGCCCTACGGGAGCGGGAAAAACGACGATTGTGAATCTGTTAACCCGATTTTATGATATTCAAGAAGGATCCATTCACATTGATGGGCATAATTTGCAGTCGATTCAAAGAGAATCCTTACGGAGCTCTTTGGCCATTGTATTGCAAGATACTCATTTGTTTTCAGAATCAGTTCTTGAAAACATACGCTACGGGCGGTTGGATGCATCGGATGATGAAGTGAAGGCAGCAGCAAAAATGGCCAATGCACATCATTTTATCAATCATTTGCCAGATGGCTACGACACAATCCTGTCCGAAGATGGAGGGAACATTAGCGAAGGGCAAAGGCAGCTTCTTTCCATTGCACGAGCCATATTGGCGGATCCACCCATTTTAATTTTAGACGAAGCTACTAGCAGCGTAGACACTCGCACCGAGATGCATATTCAAGAAGCTCTACTGAAGCTAATGAAAGGTCGAACCAGTTTTGTGATTGCGCATCGACTTAGTACGATTCGGAAGTCAGACTTGATACTGGTGATCGACCATGGTGAAATTATTGAAAGAGGCACCCACAAAGAGCTAATGACCAAAAAAGGGTTCTACTACCAGCTCCACCAAAAAGCCTACCAGGAACAAGTGTAAACCCATCAATCGGAAGAATTTGGGGGACTCTTAATCACTCTCACAAATTTCACGGTTAGATCCTCATTGTTGAGAACTTGAAGTGAAAAATCGCTGGCAAAAGGCTCTTGTTCTCCTACAAATTGAGTGATATTGAATGTTGCTGTTTTCCATTGGTTATCCGCAGTGCCTTTTATGGTTGCTGATACTGCTTGTTTCCACTGCGTGCCGTGCGAAAGAACCCACTTGCATTTGTTGGAATCTAGGTACATCACTTTAATGTAAAATTGGGTTCCCATATTTTCTCGAAATACAGGGTCAATGTAGAATAGCATGCCGGTGTCTTTTCTTTTTACATTGGTTGAACGAGCTGCATAATCGTAGTCAATGTTGGGGGGATCCATGTAAAAAACATACCGTTTTGTTTTTTCCACTGGATCGGTATAGAATCCTTTTTGGTCTCTTTGTACAAGGAAATGTTCAAAATTTCGCAGAGTAGTGGTTTTTCGGTATGAATAATTCACATAATCTTCTCTAAGCCAACACACTGCTTCTGGTGATGATTCCTGATTCTTACCAGCGATTCTTGTCCACCAACGAACCATAGCGGGGGACAAAGAAACAGCTGGTTCACTCACCCATACATAATTCATTCCCAGTTGCGCCAAACGCATTATGGAACTTTCAAAACAGTGCGTTTGAGTTTCTTTGGAATAGTCTGGAAAAATTACTTCTGCTTCTTCCCCAAAAAAACGCTTTCCATCTCTAAAAGGATGGTTCCAATCTGTATGGATATGTCCCTCTTTGTCTATGGTTTGTCCTAGGTATTCATGTACCCATGCATTGTAGTATTCAATACCACCTCCTCGATATCCCAACCCTTTTTTTAGTGCAAAATCATTGAGTCTATCAGGGTCATAGTTTTGCTCCTGTATATTGCCAAAACAAACCCAGGCTAATTTATGAACATTTTCGCCAGCTGCTTCTGCCCACCAAGTAATTCGATTTTCAAAAGCTTTCATGAGCTTTTCTTCTGTCATGCCTGCTTCTAATGCATATTGGGTGTAACGTCTGTCAAGCCAGAATTCTTCCCCTGCTGAACTTGATATACCATGAACATAGAGTCCTGCTAGACGATCGTGGGAAAGAAAATTTTCTTTCCCAAAGACAGAAATAAATTTTTGAAGTTCTTTCTGAACTCCTTCATTCCATGGAGCGGCTACCTGAATAAAGGTGGGTGGTTTGAGAAGTGTGTAGAATATAGTGGGGTTATGCTTATCCAGCACCCATTGGGGAATGTAGGGTAAATACTGATCAGCATCGCTTCCCCCGGTGTAACGATCCACTACGCTACATTTTAAACGTAGTACGATTTTCACGTTGTGTTCTTCAGCCAAGGATATGATTTGGTCAAGCATTGTGAAATCATATACATCATCGGCAGGATTCAAAAGTGACCAAAACAAGGTAACACCGATGCATTGAATATCCTCTGATTCTCCTAGTGTATTCATATAGAATGCCCCGGAATTACTTTTTGGAGTAACATGATAGGGAAAGGACCAATCGAAGCCATTTTCAATTGTATGTGTGAAGTTTCTCATCTGTGCGTTGTTGGATGCCTTGGTGGTTTGTATGGAGTCACCTACAAATGTAGAAGAAGAAAACATAGGGCTAAGCCAAAAAAAACTACCCAAAAGACAAATCATGATCAATGATATTTTTATAGGCATCATACGCATAAAAAAACTACTTTCTTGAACCGCATCGATGGTTCCTTATAACAAAATACAGAGTAAGTTTTCGTTTGTTGCAACTATTTTTGAAATACACACAGTCCTTTTTCTTATCATTTGTGCAGATAGGCAAAAATGAGCAGTTCATTGTTGTTTTCGTCCAATAAGCGAAAACTGGATGGGTTGAGTACGTATTTTTTTGCCTGGTTCAATAACTCGTAGTAAATTCTTTCTGCATTCATCTCCTCTTCAGATCCACCGATTTCAGTCATGGTAAGTGAATCGATCGAAAAGCCCGAGTCTTTGGTTAGAGTATAATGCCCAGTGTATTGGTTAACAGCGGATCTGCCGGACATAGTATCGGGCGTGAATGTTGCGGTAATCATGAAATCGGCCGGATGCAAGGAACTTACCGACCAGTCGGTTAATCGCCATTCTTTATCCAATAAATCATCGGGGGGAGAACCTTGCTTTTGACAGGATACACCCATAAAAACTATGAACAATGCAAGCAAACTCAAGCATATCGTTTTCATTTTTTCTCCTTGATTTTTGTATGATTCTGTTATATGTCATCTATGTAGAAAAGCAATTTATTTCAGTTATTGATCATGATATACTGGAAATAACACCTATGTGTTGATGAGGTGAGGTGTTTTTTGTAATTCACAACTTGTTCATCATTGCAAAGGATGGCCGATATGAACATCCGAAGAGCAGAAGAAAACGCTGCATTAGAAGACGCTAAAAAGTTGCTTTCTGAAAGCGAACAACGATTTCAAAAAATGTTGAGTGTTGTTCCCGATATGATTTCAATTCAGAGCCCTGATATGGATATTCTTTACAGCAATTGGCAAGGTTTTGCTGCCGCTCCCAAAGACAAACAAAAACTTCATACCAAATGTTACAAAACTTACCGCAATCTTGACAGTATCTGCCCTGATTGTCTTGCAAAATCAGTTCTTGAAACACGAAAGCCTTCTAAGAAAGAAATTCAATTGCCAGATGGGACTTGGTGGGATATCCGCGTTATTCCTTTTCTAGATGAAGAAAATAATGTTGAAATGTTTATGGAATGGGTGCGCGACATTACCGACCTTAAAAGAGCAGAGGAAGCACTATATAAAAGTGAAAACCTGTTTAGAAGAGTTTTTGAAATACTACCCATTGGTTTGTGGCTTGCTGATAAAAAAGGAAAGCTCTTAGAAGGAAACCCAGCTGGGGTGAAGATTTGGGGGATGGAACCGAAAGTTGATCAGAGTGAATACGGTGTATTCAAAGCCAGACGTTTGCCCTCTGGAGAAGAGATTAAACCCAATGATTGGGCATTGGCACATACTGTTAATGATGGCTTGACCTTCGTTGATGAGCTTCTAGAAATTGATGCTTTCGATGGATTCACTAAAATAATCGTAAACTATACCGCTCCTATTCTAGATGCTAACGGAAAAGTGGAGGGTGCCATTGTTGTCAATAGAGACATTACCGAACGATACCAAGCAGAAGAAGAGTTAAAAAGTATTGAATGGATGCTGAGTAAAAAAACAACCAAAGAAAAGGAGAACCCAGCTCCTTTATATGGTGATCTTTCAGAGTTAAATACCAGCAGATTGATTCTTGATGCAGTTGGAAAAGATGTACTCAAAGATATTGCTGGCGATTTTTTAGGATTACTCGAAACATCGTCAGCGATATACGAGAAAAATGGTGACTACGCCATGGGCATTTTTGCTTCAAGCTGGTGCCAGTTTATGGACCAGGCTTCTCGAGAATTGTGTGGGACGGATGATAATAAAGAAGCACTCCGTTGCGGGAAATGGTTATGTCACGAATCTTGTTGGAAGGATTCAGCAAAAGTTGCAATGAGAACCGGTAAGCCCGTTGACATCGAGTGCACGGGTGGAATCCACATGTATGCTTTGCCCATCTTTTCTGGCAATGAAGTGGTTGGTGCTATCAATTTTGGATATGGAGATCCCCCGCGGGATGAAGAAACATTGACTAAAATTGCTGAAAAATACAGAGTTCCAATAGAGGAATTGATAAAAAAAGCAAAGGAATACAAGTCTCGTCCGCCTTATATCATCGAAATAGCAAAAGACCGGTTACAAGCTTCAGCCAATATGGTTGGTGAAATTGTTAACCGCAAAATAGCTGAAAAAGAGCTTTTACGTTTAAACGATGAGTTAGAAAAAAAGATTGCTGAAAAAACAAAAGACCTGAAGGAACGGGTTTCTGAATTGGAACGATTCCATGACGCTACCATACAAAGAGAATTTCGCATCAAGGAACTGCGGGATGAGATTGAGCAATTAAAGCAGAATATGAAATGACAAAAACAATGATTCAAAGGACTGTTTTATATCGTGTTTTTCTATCCATTCTGTTTGGACTCCTTGGATTTGCTGTAAACTTCATTGACATCCAATTGATAGACTCGAACCTTTTTAAGGTCAGCATTCTATTGGGACTTATCTTTCCACTTCTTGTCGCCCTTGCTTGGGGCTGGCGATATGGACTACTATCTGCCCTTGCGGGTGGGTGTCAAGCAATGTGGTGGCTATGGAGATCGGATGGATATGGCTTTTTGTATGCTGTACCCGTCTTCACTTTATGGGTTGTATGGCATGGATATTGGGCCGATCGTAGAGAAGCTTTCGATAAACCTCCTTGGTACTATTCTGTCTTCATAGTGGAGATTCCCTTTCGGATTCTTATTGAAATCGGTTTTTTCACGATTTTCCGGTGGCTTGTAGCTCAAAATCCACCCTTCTGGGATCCATCTACTACATGGAATGTTGTATCCCTCGATTGGGTTATTTTGGTAGCCATAAAGCATACAGTAGTAGCTTATGTGCTACTGTTGTTGGCGTATGTGCTACTTCATTTGTCATTCGTACGACGTTTATTTCAGTTAAAAAGGCTTCCGGTAGCTCGTACAATTAATGCAATTTACGCTTTTTCCCTGCTTATTGGTGTTATCATCTGGTCAATAGACAGCATTGTAACATATTTCATCTTTAATGATCTGAATCAATCATTTTGGGAAATCGCTATTATTCATCCACATTCCCATGTTTTATTTATGAGATACATATATCTTGTTGTTTTTTTAATAGCGGGTGCTTTTGTTGTCCAAGTT
Organism: Caldisericia bacterium; assembly: GCA_028700655.1. GTDB lineage: Bacteria > Caldisericota > Caldisericia > UBA6126 > UBA6126 > JAGLCW01. The sequence continues at coordinate 4,922 of JAQVSG010000045.1, read as the reverse complement.
TTAAAAAAACAAGTATGGACCACTCAAAAACTTGAAGAAAGCTATTTACTTTTGCAGATTGCCGGTGAATCCGCACGATTTGGTGGTTGGAGTGTTGACGTAGAGACAAATACTCATACCTGGTCAAATGCTGTAGCGGACATTCATGAACTACCTCACGGGCATACACCCTCTGTTCATGAGGGAATCAATTTCTATGCACCCGAGTGGCGAAACAAAATAACTCAAGTTTACAATGATTGTGCCCAAAAAGGCATCCCCTACAATGAAGAAATGGAGATTATTACTTCTACAGGAAAACGCATTTGGATAAGAACGATCGGTAGAGCAGTGAGAGATGAAAATGGAAAAATAGTAAGAGTAGAAGGGTCCTTTCAAGATATTAATCAAAGTAAACAGGCAGAAGAAGAACTACTGAAACTCAAAGATAAGCTGCAAAAAGAAGTAGAAGAGAAGACAAGAGAATTACGAGAACGGTTGTCAGAACTGGAACGGTTTCACGATGCTACCATCGATCGGGAGATTCGCATGAATGAACTGCGCGAAGAAATCAAACAGCTGAAAATCAAACTCGGAAATAACGAAAACACTGCATTTTCTGAGGAGAGAGCGGCAGATGAAAAATAACATGATGAGCACGAGTCACAATGATTGATGCTTTAGTGGTAAGTCTTCTTCTTTTGGTGGGAATTCGCCTGATGGCAATTTGTTTTGCTGGAATATCTATTGTTGTATTAATAGCTATCATATTCTTCTTTCATCGTAAATACAATATTTCCACACGCTCTCTAAAAAAGAGTGAAGAGGAATACCGTGGCATGATCAAAAATCTGATGGAAGGTTTCAATAGTGTTAGTATCGATGGGATTCTGCTGGACTACAACAAAGAGTTTGCTCGCATCTTTAACTTAGATCCTGAAATGGATCATAGGGGTATTCACCTTTCTCAATTCTGGCAAAACCCTATTGACCGAGAAGCTTATCTAAACGAACTTTTCAAATGTGGAGCCATTCGACATTATGAGATCAATGCTAAAACTACCACTGGAGATTCCATGTCAGTTTTAGCAAGTGCTCGATTGATCAGAGATGAACAGAACAAACCTATTAGAATTGAAGGCTGCTATTTAGACATCACGGGAATTAGACAATCTACTTCTGAACTTAATGAGCTGAAGACGAAACTTGAGATCATCGTTGAAAAGCGTACCAATGAATTACGCGAAAAAGTAGAAAAGCTACATAAAAGCGAAAAAGCTATGCTCTATATGGTCGAAGATTTGAACAATCTGACAACGGAACTACAAGACGAAAAGCGAAAGCTGGAGCTTTCCAACAAAGAGCTGGAAGCCTTCTCCTATTCCGTATCTCATGATTTACGAGCACCACTCCGACACATCAATGGCTATGTAGAAATGCTAAACGAGAAATACAACCTTGATCTGCCCCAGCAAGCACAACATTACTTATCGGTGATCACCAATGCAACCAAACAAATGGGCATCCTGATTGATGAGCTTTTACAATTCTCAAGAATGGGACGCCAAGAATTGCGAAAAACACAGATCGATATGAACGACCTTGTAGATCAAGTGATCGAAAGTGCAAAACAGAATATTCAACCAAGAGATATTGCATGGACTAAACAGAAGCTACCTAGAGTGTTCGGTGATTCCACGCTATTGAAACAAGTTTGGATAAACCTACTGGACAATGCCGTGAAGTATACAAGTAAAAACGAGAAAACAAAAATAGAGATTGGTTTCACCGAGAATGAAACTCATTTCGTATTTTTCATTCGTGACAATGGCGTTGGCTTTGATATGAGATACGCACATAAGTTGTTTGGAGTTTTTCAACGCCTTCATTCTCAGGCTGAATTTGAAGGCACTGGCATTGGCCTGGCAAGTGTACAGCGCATTATTCACAAACACAATGGACAGGTATGGGCTGAGGCATCGCCTGATAAAGGAGCAACCTTCTTTTTTAGCATACCAAAGACAGAAAGGAACGATCATGAAAGAGTTGAAATCTATATTACTGGCAGAAGATAATCCACAGGATGTTGAATTAACACTTGAGGCATTGAAGGAGCATCAATTAGCGAATCAAGTCGTCGTTGTAAATGACGGCGTAGAAGTAATGGAATATCTTAACTATGAAGGCCAGTTCAAAGATCGGAAAAAAGGCAACCCAGTCGTACTGCTTTTGGATGTTAAAATGCCTCGCATGAGTGGCATTGAGGTATTGGAAGCCATTCGGAGTAATGATACTTTGAAAATGCTCCCCATCGTTATGCTAACCTCTTCTAGACAGGAACCTGATCTAAAAAAGTGCTATGCTTTGGGTGTCAATGCCTATGTTGTAAAGCCGGTCAATTTCAAGGATTTTTTAGAAGCGGTAAAGTATATTGGTGTTTTCTGGGCTATGCTAAATGAGTTACCTCCAATGGACACAATGTGAGTTTCACATATAATTCATAGTTGTGTCTTTGCATTTGTGACCATCATTTCGTATATATAGGAGAATCTTCATGAGAAAATGGATTTCGGTTTGTTGTATTGCACTGCTTTTAGGATCAGTATTTTCTATTTCTTCTTCTGCTATTGCCGATGAAAAGGAAACCTGGATGGAGCAATCGCAAATCCCAGTTTTGGAAAAATATTCTGCAAGCTGGTGCACGCCATGTGTGATGATGGATGAAGTAATCATTGGATTGTACGATTCGGGAACTCCAGCTTTTCAATTTTTAACTTTTGATGTCATGAATAAAAACTCCTTTATTCAAAACAGAAGAACCCAATACGAAGTTCAGGGTATTCCCCATTGTGTTCTTCAAGGTACCGAACATTGGGTCGGATTCTCTGATTCTATATGCGAAACAATATCCGAAACCATTGAAAATTTCTCCTTTACAAAAAAAATCGAGTTATCTGCAAAAGAAGAACATACAGAAAAAGAATTTACCATTACTGCTCGATATGACTTGCAAGAAAATATAGAGGGTACCCTCCATTTTGCATTGGTTTCTCATTTGGTCATACAAGATGGAGTTCACTTCCGAAATTATGTACTGGATGGTCAGACTTTTTCCATCGATGGAAATGGTGAAAAAACAGTTACATTTGATCTGGTAAATCAATCTGATACTGCATTGTTGAAAGCATTGGTGTGGGTTGAAGTAGAAGGTGAGTTCATTGGAAATGTATGGCTAGAATATTGTGCAGATCCATTTGATGATGATAAAGGATTTCTTTCTTTTCCTCCTATCATTGATTTAGAAACAATTCAACGCGACAAAGAAACAAAACGATATGTCAGTATGGAAAATATTGGGTTGCAAGATGCTCATTTCACACTTTCCTCGGATGCTTCATTCCTTCGTTTTTCTGAAGATTACACTGTGAAAGCAAACCGAAAGAAGGGCATTCCCATGTATATCGATACTACTGCATTGGAACCCGGGGAAAACACTGCAACAATCACAATACAACCCTTGGAAGACAGCATATCTTCCCATTGCAGCTTAACATTCCAGATTCGTTTTTCCTACGAACCGTAAGAGAGTGTATTGCCCTAATAACAATATGATAAGAAGAATACCTAAGGAGGATGAATGGATTCGATTGTTTTGATTGTTATTGTTGCTATTGTTTTTGGAGGATCTCTCACGGCATTAAACATATACTTTGACAAAAATCGAATTCGAGCTAAGGCAGAACAATTGGGGTATAAAGAAGTTTACATTTCATGGTCTCCTTTTGCACCAGGAGCATTGTTTGAAAGAAATGAACGTCATTATCGAGTTTCGTACATTACAAATGATGATGTACCCCACATGCGATATTGCAAAACTTCCATTTTCACAGGGGTGTATTGGCGTGAAGAAGAATGATCCCTAGAATTGGTAGCTTCCATTCAACATTAACCGCCCCAAAAAAACAACTCTTGTATTCATCACATTTGTTGTTTTTGTGCACAATTAGATCTCTACTTTAAGAGCAGAATCAATTGTCTTACCATTCTCTCTTTATACGCTTCAGAATATGAAAGTTCCCATGGTTGTCTAGACTTTTCAACACACATTCAATCTATCACAGGGCGAACCTGAGGTATCGGGTTGAACACCAGTGTAAAACTTGGTTACTTCTCCATTTGCATTTACTTTGTACAAAGTGTTACCATCAACATCATATTTCAGTGGAAGAATAAATTCCTGCATAACAGGGTTGTAGAAGGCACGCTCATATCCAAGATCTAGTTTTTCAGAAAATGGAGTATAGGTTTGTGTATCAAATTCAATTATTGCATTTTTCTTTGATCTTCCTTTTCTATTAGCACATAGAACGTACTTACCATCAGTAGACAAAGTAGTATATGTATCTTTTGGTAGTACTATTGATTCTACTTCTTCTGTATCTAAGTTAATCAAAAACCAAACTTGATTACTCTCTTGGTCTGAAAGAATAAATGAAAGAGTGTCAGATTCTTGGATAATGTAAAATGGTGACAAAAATAAGCTAAGTGTCGATTCACTTTCAATGTTGTCTGCATTATTTTTACCTGGTAAAATGGTGCTCAATTTCATAGTTGAAAAATTGAAACAACAAACAGAAAAATAGTTGTCTAGGTCAATATAACCATAAAAGAAACGGTTTCCTTGAAGGTCCAATAAACTATATTCGCTTTCGTAAACATCTTTAACTGATAAATGAAACAAATCAGGTTCTTCGGTGCCATCTGCATTTACCAAAAAGAAACGATTAGTATTTGCTTGAATATCAGATTCTTTCATTGGTAGTGCAACTTTTTGTGTGTAAATTTTTTTATGCCTCCTTTTCTTCGATGATTTGAAAGAATGGAAGATTTTTCTTTACTTTGCCAAAGCGATTGCTCTTCCAATGCAATTCCATTTTTAACGA
>JAQVSG010000136.1 GCA_028700655.1 Caldisericia bacterium | reverse complement strand
GGATTATAGGGGGAAAAAACCAAAATGGTGTTTATAAAATTGACTCTCGCTTTAATAAAAAACGGTTGATCAATTTGATTACGGATATTTCTAGTCGAAGAAACCAAATACACCTATATGGGCAAGATGCATTTGAGTTCATCCATGAACCCCTTATTAGTGAAGATAAAACCTTTATATACTTTGATCCACCATATGTGAAAAAAGGGTCTCAGCTTTATAAAAACTCACTTACAAGAGAGGATCATATAAAGTTAGGTCAGGAGATATCTAGTTGTAAAGCTAGAAAGTGGATAGTTACATATGATGTGGATCCGCTAGTTTCAGATATTTATTGTCAATATCGGCATGACTATGTCGACATTCGATACACTATTCATGATAGCAAGAAGGCTAAAGAGTATATTGTCTTTAGTGAAGAGTTATTGGTCAATTAAGATTCTAAACCTGTATCACAATACCTTTACCCCAAAAGTGGCCTCATAAAAAGAATCTTGGACGAACTTTTGTCTCTAAGTATGTAATCCAACGGGCTATCTTAACATAATGCATTTCCAATATGCATCCACATAGTCTATTAGAGATAGAAGAGAAACCAGGAAGCTTTGAGCGGATTAATCTCTACATCATTTGTGAGTAAAGAGTCTTGAAATTTTTACCCTAATGATGTATTGATTTTGAGGTAGAGTAAAATATGTTGTGGTGCGGCCAGGAAATGGCCGATAGTTTATCAGGTGGAAATCCTGACGGGTAAGATGTAAGCTGCATCACCCGTAGCGAGTCATGGACAATATGTAGTAAAATGTATTGTTAAGCGTTGACAGGTAGACAGTAGGCGTGAATGTGATTGAGCCCCGTAATATTTATATTCAAGAAGGTTGACCGTGTCACAATACGGGAAAACAACAAGAATGCATTCGTAAATAGCGAGAATACAATCTCTTCTTCGGGGTCAGAGAGCCACGCATGGTGGACAATGACTATTGGGCAACCTGGGAGACCCGCTCTGTTCTCTTGCGCAAGTAGGAGTATGACGGTTCAAACTTAAAAAGTGAGGATGTCAAATGGCAGACCGGGAGTCGGATATCCGCGTAGTACCGTTGAGTCTGGGTAATGCCAGAGGAGGAAAGGCGGATACATTGTGGTACTCTTTTTAAGGAAACATGATCTACACGATCAGAGGTAGGATCTATCATGAAAACGAAATTAAACAGAATACGGGAGCGATCAGAACAGGTTCCAAATACTGTGTTTACCTCCATTGGTCATTTGATCAATGAAGACATGCTTCATCTATGCCATAAAGAACTAAAAGCGAACAAAGCTGTTGGAATCGATGGCGTAACAAAAGCACAGTATGAAGAACACCTGGAGCAAAATGTACAAAACCTAGTGCAGCGATTGAAACGAAAAGCGTATCGACCAAAACCAGTCGAGCGAATCTACATTCTCAAGTCGGATGGTATTTCCAAACGACCCCTTGGGATTGCAAGTTACGAAGACAAACTGGTACAATTGGCTTTGAAGAAACTTATGGAAGCAGTTTTTGAGCCCCATTTTCTTCCCTTTTCGTATGGATTCAGACCTGGGCGAAATGCACATACAGCCCTCCAGGAAGTGACAGTGATTCTAGAAAGGCACAAGGTCAATCATATGGTGGATGCCGATATCAAAGCCTTTTTTGACCATGTGGATCATACGATCCTCATGCGATGTATTCAGAAGCGAATCACGGATCCCAATATCCTGCGCTTGGTACATCGATTCCTAAAGGCAGGATTGATCGAAGAAGACCAATGGAAACCTACTACAATAGGCACCAGTCAAGGGTCTATTTTGTCTCCTCTCTTGGGAAATATCTATCTCCACTATGTATTGGATTTGTGGTTTGCAAAGGCTGTGAAACGAAACATGCGAGGCGAAGCGTACCTAATAAGGTACGCGGACGATTTCCTTGGGGCGTTTCAATACCGACAAGACGCAGAAAACTTCTACAAAGCACTGCAACATCGATTGGCAAAATTTGCCCTGTCGATACAACAAGAGAAAAGCAAGATTATTGAATTTGGACGATTTGCTGTTCATGATTGCCAAAGGCGAGATGGAAGCAAACCGGATACCTTTGATTTTCTAGGCTTTACTCATTATTGTAGCCGGAGTAGAAATGATAAATTTCGAGTCAAACGGAAAACATGCAAAAAGAAATTTGCACGTAGCCTTCACGAAATGGGTCGATGGATCAAAGTACACCGGAACATGCGTAAACATTTGTTTATGAAAATGGTAGGGATCAAATTGATCGGACACTATCGCTACTATGGAGTGACAGATAACTGTAAGATGGTGAACCAGTACTACCATGAAACAAAGAAACTACTGTATAAATGGTGGAACCGACGAAGCCAGAGGAGGAGTTTCAGTTACAAGCAATTGTGCCAATATCTGGAACAATTTCCCTTGCCTGCTCCTAAAATCTATTTCAATGTATATGCGCACTGTCACGACTATCCTATTCCCGGAACATCACAATGAAGAGCCGTGTGCCTAAATTGGGCAAGCACGGATCTGTGAGGGGCAGAGCTTTGCGAAAGGCTCTGTCTACTCGACTAAATTCTAAAAACACACTATTATGAAAAAAACTACCCAAAAAATGAAAGAAACGCTAGAAAAAAACACTTTTCCCCTGTATAACAGTAGTCATCATAACACTACTATGCAGGA
>JAQVSG010000135.1 GCA_028700655.1 Caldisericia bacterium | reverse complement strand
GGATGGAGTAAGAAGAAAGACAGTAGTGAATTTCATCCAAGGCATATTGTATGCCTGATATAACAATAGTATCTTCATCCACCATTACAAAGTCCTGTAAAACCACATATCCTTGATCGGGTAAATAGGGCAGCTCATACGTATGAAGTAACTGCCCATCGAAAGAAAACTCAAGCAAAAAGCTATTCACAAAGTGCCGCTTCGGTTGTATTTTGGAAAAGGTGATATTTGGAAAATCGCTAGTGTGGGTATACCCTCCCACCATGATAGAATTTTCCTTGATAGATATACTGTTGATGACTTCTCCCTCCAAATATCGATCGGGATTTTCAAAGTCATTCTCTCCACCCACATAAGTTGACCAAAGGAGTTTTCCATCCGGATCAAGTTTCATTAGAAATGCATCTTCTTGTCCTCTAGCTTGATCTTGAAAAGCATTTTGAACCGGAAAATTATCCGACTCAGTAACACCAGATATGTAAGTATTTCCTGCTGCATCCTTTTTAATGTTCCGGATGTTATCATACGGTTTGAATGTAACACTTCCAGGTCTTGCCTGCGTTCCTCCAATAAAAGAAGAGAATAATACTGTGGGATCTATGTTTAGAGTATCATCAGACGGAATACATCCAATACTACTACTTACGAACAAAACAAAGCAAGATACTACAAAGAAAACAGCAATTATCCGTTTAAAAGCTACCCGATTGTGTACCATCGTTCTCTCCAGTTCACTATTCACTGATTTGCTAACCTATCAATATATACTTGAAACGCATTGAGCTCATCTTCCCATCGTATCCAAAGTATCGATATAGAACCATGATGAATTTTTCTACTCGTAGATTAAAATGTAAAAAAAGAGAGGAATATGCTGGTCTTTACGTCTGTTATGTTAATAAGGTGTTTTTCTTGGAATGCATTTTTAACTGGGAATGTATTGGATGTGGTTTCTCCAGCTATGACAAAAGAGTTTGAACCAACCACAATACATTCTCCATTTGATCTCATTTTGTAGTTTACATCATATGTTAGTTTCTCTTCATCAATAGAATCATATCCTTGACCTGCCCAATAGGTTGAATACTCCAATTGAAGAGTAGGTGAAAAAACAGATACGAAAGCAGCTTGGTTCTCTATGGGGGAATCTTGCATCTGGTTGACTAAAGGAAAATTCTTGGATTGCGTAGTACCTGTAACCCAAATTCTTTCATCTGCATCTACAACCATGTCAGAAATTTCTTCACGGTTGTTCCCTCCAATTAAATAGGTGTATTCGAGATTTCCTTTGTGCGACATTTTAGCAATGAATCCGTTTTGTTGATCCATTTCGTCTGGAGCCAATTCCGGATCTATCAATTGCTTAGGAAGAGGATACTCTGGAGTTGCAACCGTATTTCCCGCTAAATAAATACCTTTTTCATTAACAACTATTTTGTTAATGAATGTATTTCCATAATGCTTTACATAAGGTTCTTTGCTAGTATTTTGATCTTCTGGTTTTTCTTTTCCTTTCAGATATTGATCCCATAGGATTTCTCCATCTACATCATAACAAGCAATGTAGCCGTACTGCCTGTGGTAGCTTGCTTCAATTCCTGTTTTTCTTCTCTCATTATAACCTGAGTATTCTGTAGTACATGCAATATAGGTCTGGTTTTTGTACAAAGACAAAGACATCTTACTGATCCTCTTTGAAAAAAATGAATAACTAAGAGCTGTATTTTCTTCTGGATTGTTTTCCTGATCTCCTTTCCATGAAGGTACAGTGTGTTTCCAATTTAAGTGTAGAAAAGGACCCACTTCGTGTTCGACAAAATGAAGAGATGCAATACAGTAATCATACTCTCCATTTAATTTGTTTTCCCATAATGATTGAATCCCTGTCATAATAATGGTGTCTTCATTTATCCATTGAAAATCTTGTAAAACAAGGTATCCATTTTTCTCAATGTAAGGAATATCCATCGTGTATATTAGTGTTCCATCTGTTGTAAACGCTGCAATAAAACTATTCAGAAACCAATACTGATGAGGCATTGAATACTTTAAATCTGGAAAACTCTCTGCATGAGTATATCCTCCAACATATATTACTTCGTCTGTGATAACGATACTATTTATTACTTCATTGTATAACTCCCCCATATCTCCACCATATAGCCAATTCATGTTTGGAGAGTGATTAAACTCATTATCCCCTCCCAGATAGGTAGACCAGAGAAGCTGCCCGTCGGGAGATATCTTGGATAAAAAAGCATCTCTATTCCCGTGAATTTCTTTTTGAAAAGCTTTTTTTATCGGAAAATCAGACGAACTAGTTTCTCCTCCCACATAAATGTTTCCGTCTTTATCCTTTTTCATTACGCTTATGCTATCATCCGATCTTCCTCCAAAATAAGTGGAAAATGCAAGTTCTGAAATAGATAAGGGTGAAAGAGTAATGGGTTCATTTAATGGAATCATTCCATTTTTTTTAGATTGACAACCTACTAATGTAAATATTAGCATTGTACAGACCAGAAATTTGATATGAAAATGTTTTAGAGAAACTACTTTTTTTCTCATTGAGCACCTCTTCTAATATACGCATCAAAATCAGTATAAGTGTTATGCAAAACACAACCCAGTTTTGCAAATAGGATTTCCCCATACCCTCATTCAACTAGTTGAAGATCTTTCCCATCTGTGCGTATTTTATAAAACTCTTCATTATCGAAAA
>JAQVSG010000044.1 GCA_028700655.1 Caldisericia bacterium | reverse complement strand
GTCTGGTAGAGGGCGGTTACAATGGTACTATGGAGAAAGTTCTTTCTTATGACCCCGAGACCGGAAACTACACAAGGCTCCTGAAGTTCCCCCCCCAGACCAAAGTTCCGGACCTTCTTTCCCATGACTTCTGTGAGGAAGTCTACATACTTGAAGGTTTTCTTAAAGACGAGAAGAAAGACATTACTATGAAGGCAGGGTATTATGGAAGCCGTTTGCCGGAAATGAAGCATGGTCCCTATGACATTCCTCTTGGATGTGTAACCATGGAGATCCGCTACCAGGATCCCTCGAAGCCGATAGACCCTGAATGCACGCTTTTGAAGAATAAACTGGGAGCTCCCAGATAAATAAAACATGAATTTATGTTGGAAGAAAAATGGCAGAAAGGCTGTTTTTCTTCCATTTTTTAAAAATACAGGAGGTAAAAATTATGAAGCCAAATCTTGCCGTGGAGTACTGCGGAGTTAAATTTAAAAATCCCATGGTAATCGCATCTGCTTCTCCGAGTAAAAACGGAGAGTACATGAAACGTTGTGCCGATTCCGGAGCTGGCGGAGTTATTGCTAAAACTTTCAGCCCCGAACCTCTTGCACAGAAGTACGTCTCTCCCCGTTTTACAGTCCTTAACAAAAAAGGCTGGCCCCACAGTTATTCGAATTATTCCTGCGAATTTTTGGCAACATACAATACAGAAGAATGGATGCAGGAGATGAAGATCGCAAAGGCTGCCTGTGATGAGCGAGGCTGCACACTGGTAGGAAGCATATCAGGTAACTCAAAAGAGAGCTGGACAGAACTGGCAAAAAGAATGGAAGATATTGGACTTCCCATGCTTGAGCTGAATTTTGGCTGTCCGCATCCAAAGGATCTCGGATACAAGAGTGGTCAGGAATTAGGAAACTCTCCCGAGGCTGCGGCAGAAGTAACCAGGATAGTCTGTGACAGCGTAAATATCCCTGTCTTTGTAAAACTGACAAGTGAAGCAGTTAATATCGTAGATGTTGCGGGTCTGTGTAAAGCTTCAGGAGCGGCCGGTTTTACAGTTGTCAACAGATTCTCTGCACTGGATGTAGACATAGAAACAGGACGCCCGCTTCTTCACGGAGGATATGCCGGAGTCGGAGGCCCCTGGATGAGGCCTATCACACTTAAATGGATAGCAAAAATAGCAGCGGCACACGGTATGCCTATCTCTGCTACAAATGGGATATTCAGCTGGGAAGATGTGATCAAGTGCATTATGTGCGGAGCTACCACAGTCCAGACCTGCACAGCTATCATGTATGGTCCTAAACAGTTTGGCGAGGTAAAGGTTTTCCTTGACGGAGTAAAAAAATATCTTGTCGAACATAATATCGATGATATCAATCAACTGAGAGGGATAACACTGCCTCAGATCACGACAGGGGACAAGGTCGACCGTGACCACAAGGCGATCAGCAGAGTCGTTGAAGAAAAATGCATAGGCTGCGGACTTTGCCCTAGCTGGTGTTTCTACGACGCGATCCGGATGGTCGAAAAAGATGGCAAAAAGAAAGCACTTATCGATCCCAATAAATGTGACGGCTGCGGACTTTGTCCTGCCCTTTGTCCAAAGGATGCAATAGTTATGGAGGGTGAAGTCCCAATATACCTTGGTGATTTTAACTAACGTAAAAGAAAAAAGGATGATTTTAAAGTGATTGGTTCGGAAAAGATTGCGGTTGTGCGCGGTGGCGGAGATTTGGCCACGGGAATAATTTATAGGCTTTGGAGGACTGGATTTAGAGTCTTATGTCTGGAAATCCAGAAGTCGCTTGTTGTTCGCAGAACTGTTTCAGCTGCGTCCGCAATTTTTAATGGAAGCATAACTGTTAAAGCATTAGCAATTGCTGGTGGTGTATTAGAGGCTGTTTGCAGAGAAATTTCATAGAGATTAGAGGTTGATGTAATGCTGATTTCGTCTATTCAGCTTGAAATTAAAGATGAAAGAAACAAAGAGGAAATGATAAGCCACGTCCTTTCAATGATGGATAAGTGCAGAGGCGATGATCTTATTATTCTCCCAGAGCTATGGAATGTTGGTTTTTTTAATTATGACAACTACAAAAACTATGCCGAATCTCATATATATGGGGAAACGGTTTCCGCGATTTCAGCCAAGGCCAAAGATTTAGGGGCTTATGTCTACTCTGGAAGTTTTGTAGAAAAACATGGAGATAAATATTACAACACAAGTGTCCTTTTCGACAGAGAAGGCAAAAATGTTGGTGAATACAGGAAGATACATCTTTTCACGTATAAGTGCAGGGAACCAGAGATCCTGACACCGGGTGAGAAGATTACCGTTGTTGATACAGAGTTTGGAAGAATTGGTCTTGCTACATGCTATGACTTGAGGTTTCCTGAACTTTTCAGAAAAATGACGGTGGAGATGGGTGCAGAGTATTTTTTGGTGACATCAGGGTGGCCGTATCCCAGACTTGAAGCTTGGAATGTTCTCAATCAGGTGAGAGCCCTTGAAAATACTTGTTATCTTATTTCCTGTAATGCAGCTGGAGTAAACAAAGGCATCAGGCTTGCCGGCCACAGTCAGATAGTAGATCCATGGGGCAATGTCATTGCAGGTACCGGGTACGAAGAAGCTATTGTTAAGGCTGAAATTTCACGAGGAGAGCTTTTAAGGGTAAGAAAAGAATTCCCTGTGCTTAAAGATATACGCTTGCTTTAACAGTCTGCGAGTTAATGCCATTGCGTAAGCATAGAACGGAGGAGTTTTCTGATGAAAAATTTTGTATATAGTATATAAGAGAGTAACAACTATTAATGAGGCTCTTGCAGCTTTAAATAACGATAACAGCAAGTTAATAGCAGGTGGTACTGATTTACTGTTAAAAATAAAACATGGCATTGCAGTTGTCAAAACTATGGTCGACATATCTCAGATAGAGAATTTCTGTTACATACAAGAAAACTCAGATATGATACACATCGGCGCGTGGACAAAAATCAAGGACTTAATTGACTCTGAACTTATCGGTTTATCGACACCACTTATAGCTCAAATAGCACAAGAAATAGGTTCACCAGAAATAAGGAATGTGGCTACCTTTGGAGGAAATATTTGTGCTGCGAGAGCAAATTGCAGTACATTTTTTTGCCGGGATGCAAAGCTATGACAGCTGACAGAACAATCCTCCCTTGCCTGAACACATCTTATTCCGATCTTCTTTTGCCCTTTACGGCTAATGATGCCATAGCTGTAATAAAAAGCACCGATGGGATACGTAATATACAAATTGGAAGTTATCTAAAGCCTGATGGAAAGATAGATATGAGCAACAAATAAATCTTGGCAGAGATATTCTTCAAGAAGGACTTGTCGAAAAATGGGTATAGGTGTCTTAGATATCCTGGTTCGGTGGGACTGCCTTACCTTGCTGTGATTGCAGCCTGTAAGGAAAAGGATAGGTTCGACATCACAATTGGTGGAGCAACGAAGTCAATGTATAAAATTAGCGGATTACTCAGAAAAGAAATAGATGATTCTATTACAAATAAATTTATTTCCAAAGAAAGTCTTTTGCTGTGCAAAGATTACCTGCGAACAGTAGCCCCCTCTTTAATAAGAGACGCTATGGATAAAGCACTGGAGGTATAAGAATGATATCCCAGACTGTAAATATAAAAATAAACGGATTTGAGTTTTTTGAAGAATGCAGTACGGATATGACTTTGCTGGATTTTATAAGAGAAAAAGCAAATCTGACAGGAACTAAAAAAGGTTGTGACAACGGCGATTGCGGGGCATGTACTGTCCTTCTTGATGGGAAGTCTGTTTTGTTCTGTATGATGCTTGCTGTTCAGGCAGATGGGCATGAAGTGCTAACTATAGAAGGTTTAACAACGAAAAATGGATTGAATTAGATCCAAAAGCCTTTTGTAAAAGCAGGTGCCATACAATGCGGCTATTGTACTCCTGGGATGGTAATGGCTACCCTTGCTCTTTTGTTAAAAAACCCAGATCCTTCTGAAGAAGAGATAAGGGAAGCGCTTGTAGGTCACCTTTGTCGCTGCAGTGGATATGAGAATATCGTTAAAGGCGGCAGAATTCGAGCGACCGCCTAGGGTTTGCAAAATTAGATTTTCTATTCCACTCCACAGTAATTAAATGCAGTGGATATGAAAGGATATACAGGTTCTGGATCACCGTTCATGAAGAAGCTATCAGGATGGGTTTTATGGCAATGCAGGTGAGGAATTGGTTTTCAGAAGTGTTGAAAGAATATGACGCAATAGTGGAAAACCTTTGGAACAAGGACAAAGAAGGTGTACTTGAAGCGCTGAATATCCACCTGACTAACACCCAGTTAACCTTGGTTTCAAAACTTGGATGCGGCAATTCGCGGACACTGTGATATTACCCTTAAGGTCTAGTGAAACGCAAAAAAATTAATGCTAAGATACCCAGTCCTCTTTTGTAGGGAGCTATTCCAATTTGTTTTTATTCTTAATAAGCGGTGCGAATATTCAAAATCTATGTTTTTTCAAGATAAGGGAGAGTGATTCTTGTGAAGGTATCTTCGAAACAGCTCGAAATGAAGGATGGCTGCAGCAAGGAAAAAGCCATTAGATATGTCTTTGCAATGATAGACAAGGCAAAAGGAAGTATTTTATCGTCTTGCCAGATATGTGGAACATAGGATTCTTTGCTTACGATCAGTATATACACTAGAGCGAACAAATTGACGGACTGACTGCCACGGCAGTGTCTTTGAAAGCCAGAGAATTGGGAGCATATGTTTACTCGGGTAGTTTTGTCGAAAAAAGGGATGACAAATACTATGATACGAGTATTCTTTTCGACAGAGAAGGGGAAAAGGTTGGAGAATATCGTAAAATTCATCTCTTCTCATATAAATCGAGAGAACCCGAAATTCTTACTCCAGGCAGGGATGTAACTGTTTTAGACACCGAGTTCGGAAAAGTCGGGCTTTCAACCTGTTATGACCTGAGATTCTTAAAGCTATACAGGGCAATGGTTGATAAAGGAGCTGAATTCTTTTTTGTGACATTGGGATGGCCATTCTCACGGTTTGCTCATTGGATTGTCTCTAATCAAGCCAGAGCTGTAGAGAACACCTGTTTTTTTGATATCATGCAACGCCTCTGGTGTTCAGAACAGCACACGATTCCTCGCGCACAGCCAAATTGTTGACCCATGGAGAGTTGTAGTTGCAGGAAGTGCCCATGAAGAATGGATAATCAGAGCAGAGATAGATTCTGGATTAGTGTCACGAAAACAAGAATGGAATACCAGTTTTAAAAGACAGGGTACCATAATACCCTGTCCATTAAGATTATGAATGTTAATTTTGGATTAAAGATAAAAATAATGTTATGGAAGGTGAGAAAATGAATTTAGCAAAAATAGGTGGCAGTTTAGCAGGAAAAATCTTGTATGTAGACTTAGCGCTAAAAATCATCAGAATTGAGAAAACAGAGAAATATGCACAGAGATTTCTTGGTGGGAGAGCAATAAATAGTTTTATTCTCTGTAGTGAGATCGATAAAATCCAAAAAGAAACAGGAAACAAAGTTAAATGGGATAATCCCAAAAATCCATTGATTTTTGGAGTGGGTTGTCTTGTCGGTACTTTAATGCCTGCCACGAATAGAGTCAGCATTGATTCGATAAACGCTTTTAATAATGGAAAGGGCTCTGCAAATATTGGGGGATTTTGGGGGCCTGAGCTTAAATATGCAGGATACGATCACGTAGTAATTGTTGGGAAATCACCAACCCCAGTCTATATATCGATAAATGATGACAAGATCGAAATCAATGACGCTAGTCATTTATGGGGAAAATGGACAAGTGAAACCGAAAAATTGATAAAGCAAGCCCTTGGTGACAATATGATCCAGATTATGTCAATTGGCCCTGCTGGCGAGAATCTAGTGAGAGGGGCGGCAATCATTTCCGGTCCCGGCAAATCAGCGAGCGGATCCGGTGTGGGATGTATTATGGGAAGTAAGAATCTGAAAGCGATTGCTGTTAGGGGCCATGGCGCTATTTCAGTAGCTGATCCAGCTAGATTTATGGAAATAGTAGATAATATTTTAACAAACATCAAAAAATCCCCGTATTTACAATCCTGGAAAAAGGGAATTATTAAAGGTAAATACATGCCAGAATCACCAGTTTGGAATTGCCTCGCATCCTACAAGAACGGCCAAGATGATTTTGTGCCTCTAGAGAAAAGAAAACTTCTTGTAGGTGAAAAAACAGGTATTACTTCATACAATAAAAAAATGATGGCCTGCCATTTATGTCCTGCTGGGTGCATGCCGATATTGGAAATAGACCAAGGGCCATTTAAGGGAACAAAATGCCCAAATTATTGGATTAACTCAACCACTTATTCAACCAAACTCGGCCTATTTGACCCCGAAACGTCAATAAGGTTTCACTACATGTGTAATCAATTGGGAATCGATGGAGATATGTGCTCAAACACTTTAGCTTGGGCTTTCGAGTGTTTTGAAAAAGGACTGATAACAAGGGAAGATTCTGGGGGTATTGATCTTCATTGGGGGAACAAAGAATCAATCCTTATCTTGCAGAAACAAATGGCACATAGGGAAGGATTGGGTGCCTTGCTGGCTGAAGGTGTAAGTGAGGCTTCAAAAAGACTGGGGAAGGGATCAGATGGTTTTGCTATCCACATGAAAGGGCAAGATACTGTTGATCCTTATAGAATCATCAAAGGGTGGGGTTTTGGACTTTCAGTGTCTCCCATTGGTGGGAAACATCTTCGTGGTGCAGTGAGTACTCCTGACGTGACAGGACCACCTGATGTTGAGTGGAATCCGACAGACTACAAAAATGTGCCTGAAATTGTTTATTGGCAAGCAATTGTCAAGGAAATAGAAGATATTATTGGCAACTGTATCTATGTTGGAACTTGGAGCGGGATACACGCTTTGACTGTTGAGATTTATGCAGAAATATTGTCAGCAAGCCTAGGTTTAAACCTTAACGAATCATCCTTGATGATTTTCGGCAGGCGATCATTGAACCTTGAAAAAGCATTTAACACAATGAATACTGATTTTTCCCGAGAAGATGACTATCCTCCCTTGCGATATATGCTGGAACCTGTTAAGTCAGGTCCTTTTGCAGGCCATAAGTGCGATAAAGGTGAGTGGGACACTATGTTGGACAGATATTATGAGCTCCAAGGCTGGAATAAGGCAACTGGCTTACAGACGCGTGTATGCCTTACGCAATTAGGGTTGGAAGACATCGCAGAAATGATGCCAGAAGAAAAAAGAATAAACCACAATAACAAAATGGAAATTGATTTTATAGATAGCAATAGAATTGATCCTTTCAGAGAATCACCTATGAGGAGTGGGGGAACGAAATGATTAGCGAAAAATCTGATTCTTGCACGGAAAATCGCAAGGAGGGAAATATAAAAATAATACTAGATGAACAAAGATGTCGGGGTTGTAATTCTTGCATGCTGGCTTGCTCTTTTCATCATCATGGAACGTTTTCCAAAGAAGCTTCCAGTATTCAAATTTCTTGGGATTATGTATCTGGAAAAATAATTTGGAGAATAAATCCAAACTGTGATTTGTGCGAAAAGGAAAGCGAATGTTTATGTATTAAATATTGCCCTTACGAAGCCTTGTCAGTGGAACCAACCGGCTCCTCGCTGTTTTGTGTGGATAGCAAGTAGAGCCAGGACCGTTGCTAACTGATATCATAGGGAGCGAAGTTCATTTTTGACCATACATGCGGTGGTTGTCAAGCGAGTAGTCGCCTTGGGCATATCGAATCCAATTATGGTTCTACTCCTGTTGCTGATTTTCCTGCTGACACTGCTGTTGTTCAGGTTTCCTCTCTGGGTTGAGCCAAATTGATTGGGGACTCACCCATCTGCGGGTTCGACGGCTCCATTGACGGGGATTTTTTGCCCGTGCCTCTTCGTAGACGGCCTTCCTCGCAGCAAGGATTTCCTTGTCCTCTCCGCGATGACGCTGGGCAGGCGTGACGAAAGCAATGGCGCTGTGATGATGATTTTCGTTGTACTAGGTGACGAAGCCCTGAGTTCACTCCTGGGTGTCTTCGAGGCTCCCAAAGCCCCTGTGCGGAAGGCTAGGCGGTACTTGTAGGTCTTGAAAAGCGCCTTTGAGTAGGGATTATCGTTGCTGACTCGAGGCCTGCTCCGGCTCGATATGATTCCGAGCTTCCGGCACTGCGCCTGAAAGGTAGATCCTTTTATCGTAACTCTCGTTGTCGGAGTGAAGGACGAGGGGCCTGTGGCCAATTTTTTCGGAGAGGACTGCCCGCCTGATAAGGTCCACTGTGAAGTGTTCCGATTCCTTCTCCCAGATCTCCCAGCCCACGATCTTATGGCTGAAGATGTCGAGGATGAGGTACAGATAGTAATAGAGGCCAGCTATAGGACCAGGGATCCAGGAAATGTCCCATGACCACACTCCATCAGGGTCTTTGGCCTCATGACTGGTGACGGTTTTGATGCCTCCCGGCTGGGTCCGTACTCGGTGGTTCTGGAGCTTCTGCTCACGGATAATCCGGTAAAATCGTCGATTCCGAGGCAAGGTAGGTCCCCTGGTCCGTCAGGATGGGAACGAGCTGACTGGGCGGGGTGATTGGCGTATTCCTTCGAGTTGGCGACAGCGAGGATGGCTTGGCATTCTGCGTCGGTCAGGGTCCTCGTCGATCGTTTGCGGACAGCGTTTTTTCTTCCGTTCTCGGCGACGTCCCCTTCGCGGCTCTAACGCTGTAGGGTTCGTATCGAGATGCCGAGCTCTTCGCATGCTTTGGTTTTGCGGGCTCCGTTGCGGCAGGTTTTATCGACGAGGTTGTGCCCCATTCGGCAATCGGGGAGGCTCAGGAATTGGCCTCGTCGTCCCCCCAGATTGCCCGGGCTTTTTTTTCGGAGAGTCAGCAGGACCGCCGTCTCGGCCAGGGCCTTATCCTTCCAGCGAAGCTCGCGCTCAAGCTCTTTCGTCTGCTTCCTGGCCTGGGCTAGGTTTTCTTTGAGTGCATCGAAGTCTTCCTTGAAATCTCGCCGAGTCTGACCATCGAGACAGGTCTTCTTCCAGGCCTTGATTTCTGTGGCAAAGATCCCCTTGCTGCGGCAGTACTCAGCCAGCTCTGTGGCATTCATGTCCGCCGTGGCAATAACAGTCAGGAGCTTGTCCTCGGGGGACCAGTTTGCCGGTCTGCGACGATTTCCGGGCACGGGTGCTTCCCTTTTCGCTCGAGCCTCTTTTCGCCACAGACGGAGGGTCTTCTGGCGAATACCCGTTTCCTTGGAAAGCTTGGCAAGCGGGGCATTCTCGGGAGGTACCATCCTTTTCACAATGGGATCTCTTTCCTCTGGGCTATATCGCTTCACGTCCCCACCTCCAGGTCAAATCAATTCTAACTGCTTAGGGGGAGGCGACGACTATTGTGGCACATAGGGGCCCAACGGCTATTACGGCAATAAACCTGCTGCAGAGCCAGCTTAATCCGGAACTGCACGGGCAACTTTGAGGTTTGCTTCGATCCCGTCAGGCTATCGAGCGTCTCCATCTAGGCTTTCGTGAGGTTCTCGGAGTTACGGAGCCAGATGAAGCGCGTTTTTCTTCAGGCCCTTGTTCTCTGTCTGCTCCATGCGGCGGACCCCGCATGAGTGCCTCATTCATGAGCTTCACCACGTGAAATTTGTCAAAAGTGATCCTGCCCTCGGGGAAGTACTCCTCGATTCTGCGCGATGAAGGCCGGCGACATGTCGATGGTAAAGTCTTTGATCCGGTCGGCGCTGCCTCCGTGCCCTTCGAGAAAATCCTTAAAGGTTTTAAGAACGTTTTTGACCTTGCCTTCCGTCACGAAGACGGTGCCTTTGCGCTCGAGGTCAACGAAGGCCGAGATATAGTTTTGGCCAAGCTTTCTGGCCGTCTCATCGAACCCCACGGTGGTGACCTGCGAAAGGTCCTACTCCTCGACGGCCTCGTCGATGTAATGATGGGCGATCCGCCAGACTCGCGTGTCCCACTCGTCGAGAATTCGAGCCGCTGAGGCCACGGGCATGAAGCGGATCAAGGACATGGTGAAGGCCTCGAAAAGAAGAGTGAAGCCGCTACCCTCCCGGTGAGTGGGTACCTTGACCGTGTGACCCCCGTGGTCGGGACAATCAACGCGAGGAAGGCGGGCGTGAAGATAGGCCTTGTGCTGGAAGAGGTCCATGTGCCTCCAACTTTTCGGCGTCAAATCGTGAGACTTGCAGCCGTTGGTGCCACGCAAGGGGGCAAGTGAAGGTCTCGCATTTCTTGAAGTCGAGATAGATGTCGATCCTGGTTTCGCTTCTGATCGAAGGTGATGTCGTCGATTAACCAGGGATCTTCCAGCTTGAAGAGTTTTTCGTGAAAGGGTTTCAGGTCGTTCATGGCAGGGACCTCCTGTAGGGTCAAGAATGAACTTCGCCCCCTATGGTATCAGTTGACGCCGGTCCAGGCTCTACCCGCTAGCAACACTAAATAGCGAGGAACCAACTCACCTCATGGCAGGGGCCTCCTTACTCGGAGGTGTACTGCGGTGGTTCCATCCTAGCGGAACTCCAGTCGTGAAATATTATTTCATAACTTGGATTTACAATCCAAATGCAACGCAGTAAGGAGAGACAGTATATAACAAGATAAATAATAGCCCAAGGCAGGCACTTTCGCTAAAAATGTAGTTGCGACACAACAAACTAGCGGAGGAGGGCCATAGCCTTGAGCCATAAACATCTTACAACAGAAGACAGAGAAGTCATACCGTAATAGAGCCAGCCTGCGCGCTGCATAGAGCCACCTTCCTAAAACTCCTGTAAGATGAAAATACTGCTGCATAGCAGAATTTATCTACAGGAGGTAGAAATATGACTGATTATTTGACAATAGTCAG
>JAQVSG010000043.1 GCA_028700655.1 Caldisericia bacterium | reverse complement strand
TATTCCCACCAAGCCGACGCCGTGGAAGCTGTTCGACCCGGTTCCCATGTAATGTTAACCACCCCTACTGCATCAGGGAAAACACTGTCCTACAACCTACCCATCCTTGAAGGCCTACTTCTGAACCCCGAAGCAAGGGCTCTATATATCTTCCCAACCAAAGCATTAACCAACGACCAGTGGAAAACTCTGTGCAAAATGGATACAGAATTGGATAAATCCATGCATCCAGCAGTATACGATGGAGATACCATTCGGCAAAAACGATCGCAAATTCGAAAAAAGTCGAGAATTGTACTGACCAACCCTTATATGCTCCATATGATCCTACCGTGGCATCACTTATGGGGATCTTTTTTTTCCTCTCTGCAATACATTGTTTTGGATGAAGCTCATTATTATCGAGGTGTATTTGGCTCCAATATGGCCATGCTACTACGTCGATTAAAACGCATTTGTTCGCTGTACGATTCCAATCCGCTCTTTTTCCTTTCTACAGCCACTATCGCAAATCCTTCTACCTTTTCCGAACAACTCATTGGAGAAGATTGTGTGCATATTCACGAAAATGGGGCTCCTACAGGAAAGAAACATTTTGTTCTCTACAACCCTTACAAACAGGAAGACAGCGGAACTTCTTCAAATATTGAAACAGAGTGGCTTTTAAAAGAACTAGTGAAATCCAATGTTCAAACTCTTTGCTTCTCTTTGTCAAGAAGAAACACAGAATGGATTACACGGCAAGTGCAAAAACATTTTCAAACCGTGTCACCATTGCGTAAAACACCAGCTGTCGCTTCGTACCGTGGAGGGTACCTTCCCGAAGAAAGAAGAACCATTGAAGATCAATTAAAAAAGGGGATTTTGAAGGGGATTGTCAGTACAAATGCATTGGAAGCTGGCATCGATATCGGTTCTTTGGATGCCGTTCTCATGAATGGGTACCCAGGAACTATGATTTCTACTTGGCAACAAGCAGGGCGGTCGGGGAGAGGAACCGAAGAATCATTGGCGATATTAGTGGGAAGACAAAACCCTTTGGATCAATATTTTATGAAGCACCCAGACCAGTTTTTCTTTCGCAGACCAGAATATGCCATCATTGATTTACACAATCCCTACATTCTATGGGGGCATTTGCTTTGTGCTGCCAAAGAAATCCCTCTCACTGAAGACGATACTCTGTACTTTGGAGACTCTCTTCTTACCGAATTGGAAACATTAACGCGCGAAGAATTATTAACAAAAATGCAGGACAAATGGTTTTACAACCTTCTAGATGAACCCTTTAAAAAAGTATCTATCAATACGATCGGATCGGACATATTTCTTCTCTATGCAGAGGGGAAACTGCTGGAAACATTGGACAAAGAACAAACATTTCGAGAAGCCTACGAAGGAGCCATATATTTACATCAGGGAGAAACCTACCTCATTCATTCTCTCGATTTGGAAAAACATGTTATCCACTCTTCGCCTGCATCCACTCCTTTTTCGACCGAACCACAAATTCACACAGATGTTACTATATTAAAAACATGGCATACGCAAAATTGGAACTCGTTTCAAATTGCCTATGGAAAAGTACACGTTACCGAAGATCATTATGCCTATCAAATAAAAAA
Organism: Caldisericia bacterium; assembly: GCA_028700655.1. GTDB lineage: Bacteria > Caldisericota > Caldisericia > UBA6126 > UBA6126 > JAGLCW01. The sequence continues at coordinate 9,363 of JAQVSG010000043.1, read as the reverse complement.
AGGCTCTACCGTTGTAAAAGAAGTGCCGTTAGAACTTCCCAAAAACAAATTTGACACAACATCCTTCTGGATTGATTTGCATCCTGACATCCAAAAAGAACTCCTTCAAACCGTGGATACTCGAAAATTACAAGGAGGCATCCATGGTGCAGAACATGCAATCATTGCCGTTATGCCCTTGTATGTTTTATGTGACCGGCGAGATTTGGGCGGAATGTCCACTCTTTACGATCCAGAAACAGGCTGCAGCAGAATTTTTATCTACGATGGTTTCCTGGGGGGCATAGGGCTTAGTGAAAAAGGGTACTCTCTCATTTCTACATTGCTAGAATCCGCTCTTGATTTGGTGCAAGAATGTTCTTGCGATGCAGAAGATGGATGTCCTGCTTGCATTCAGTCTCCCAAATGTGGCAATGACAACCAATTCCTCCACAAACAATCCACCATTCTTCTGTTAAAACGTCTTTTGGATCGATCGTAAAGAAATCTCGCCTCCGATTTCCTTTCTTCAGTGTCCCTTAGTATAATAAATGAAAACACCATTTTGGGGGTTGTTATGAAACATTCATTTCTTCGATGGTTTACTTTTTTCTTCTCTGTTTTTTTTCTATTTCAAATGAACATGGCTGCCGCGGAAGTAGATATTGTAAAAGACGTTTTACAAACCATTGAATTCTCAAAAGAAATGTGCGTTGTCAACGAGGAAGCGATTCAAAAAACATATGGAGACGATCCATTTCGGCTTCCCTTTTTTAATGAACAACTCCAGAATCCTTTACAAACACCCAGTGTTTTAAAAAACAATGTCGACTATTGCATTACCCATCGCAATTCTCTGCGAAACATCCACTGGTATGCTTCCTATCGGTTGGGATATATGGTAGCAGCCTATCCCCAATACGAACCCACCTATGAGCATCGCATTGTAGAAAGCGCTCCCCTATTGTATGCAATTTCGGATATCTACCTGTTGCACAAAAAACCTTTATCTTCGTATGCCTTTGCAGCTTTAAAAACCCAAACAGAAGAAATTCCCCTCGATTTACAGAGAGCAATTGCCAACGTACTATTCGCTTCCATGGAATTCAAATTAGCCCGAGATAAGGCTTTCTTCAATATTCCTACAGAACACTTGATCCAAGCATTTCAGAATCCAGCTGCTATTTTAACCGAAGATACATTGGATGAAACTATCTTTCAGATAGCTTCCGATGTAAATTACGGTCAATTGTATTTTGCCAGTATTGTGCTGAGTCATCATCTTGATGCCTTTCTACAAGCCTTATCAGACAGCAACATACCAGATTCCCTTTCGTTTTCTACCAATACTCCCATGGGACATATTCTGATTCACCCCACAAAAGACACTCTCCACACCTATCGCAATGTTTTGTTCTCTCTGGATCTAGGAGGGAATGATCATTATATGAATAGTGCAGGGGGAAATGATTCATGGTTTAACCCCGTTTCTATTTGTATTGACATGAATGGCAATGATCAGTATTCCATGGAAGACCCCTCTGTGTATTCCCAAGGAGCTGGTGTTTTTGGATTCGGTGCTTTGATCGACTTTCAAGGGGATGATATGTACCAAAGCAAACAGTATAGTCAAGGCTTTGGGTGTTTTGGCGTGGGCCTTCTGTGGGATCAAAATGGAACCGATCAATACAGCTGTGATTATCTTGCACAAGGTTCTGGCGTTTTTGGGATTGGCATTCTGCATGATACAAGCGCCAATGATACCTATCACACATACTCTTTTGGCCAAGGTTTTGGCTATGTAAAAGGGTTTGGGCTTTTATTGGATGACGCAGGCGATGATGTTTATATCGCCAATGACGAAGATGTAGCAGGGACCAACCCTCAATCCTCTGATCACAATACTAGCTTTTGCCAAGGAGCTGGCTTTGGCCGAAGAGCCGATCTTTCAGAAGGCAATTCCATGTCTGGTGGCATGGGTGTGCTGATCGATATAGAAGGAAACGATACTTATTCCTGCGGCGTTTTTGGTCAAGGTACCGGATATTGGGCCGGTACAGGGGTTTTGTATGATGGAAAAGGCAACGATTCCTACAAAGGCGTTTGGTATGTACAAGGAGGCGCTGCTCATTTTGGAATTGCAATGCTCATGGACGACGAAGGAGACGATACGTACGACGCCCTTTTAAACATGGCTCAAGGAGCCGGCCACGATGTTTCCCTTGGTTACCTTATTGACCGCAGTGGAAACGATACATATACAGCTCCCAATTTAGCCTTGGGTGGAGGCAACACCAACGGTCTTGGCTTCTTTGTAGATGCGCAAGGAGATGATGTTTATCAACTCCGTAGAAACAATGCAACCAACCTTGGAAAAGCAAGTTGTGAAGTCTTCCCCAACACTTCTTGGCGCTTTGGTAAACTTACACTGGGTCTATTCATCGATCGATCTGGAGAAGATACCTATGTTTCAATGGATGAAGAAGGACTCTTTACAATCCCGTATGAAAGAGCTGGGAATGAAAAAAGTTGGTCGTTTGTTCATGACAAAATAGCAAATACAGTCGGATGCGGTATTGATATTTCTTCAGGAGACATTGATGGACTTCTCCCATCACTGCCTTCAACGGATTAATTCCCATGCATATTGATATCCTTGTGATGGCAGGAGGTAGCGAACCCCAGTGGTACCATCCTCCCATCGAAAACAAAACACAGATCCCCATTCATGGAAAAGCATGTTTAGAATGGATTGCGGATGCGATTCAAAACAGCAAAACGGATACTGCCGTATCGCAAACTTACACAATTCGAACCATTCTTCTGGGTACACGAGCACTAGAAACAAAAAAGAACCTTTCACTTTTTGATACATTTGTTCTCACCTCCGAAGACAACCTTCTCTCAGACAATGTCCGACTGGGCATGGAAGCAGTTCAAGGAGAATATGTTCTCATTGTTACAGGGGACATTCCGTGCATTCGGGCAGAACACATCAATAATATACTTCACCAGCTACAAGAAAATGATACTGTAGATATCTATGTCCCCATCGTTGAAAAGTCTGCTATTGAGGATCGTTTCCCTGGCTCTCACAGAACGTATGGAAAAATTAAGGAAGGATCTGTGAAGATGGCTAACTGTTTTTTAATCCGAACAGATGCCTTTGCAAAAGTGGACGCAATTATGAATCAATTTATAGAAAACAGAAAAAGTGTATTTAAGTTAGCGTTTCATTTTGGCATCCTCAATCTTTTAAAACTACTCCTAACTAAATCGATTTCCATCCCAGAGCTAGAAAAAGCATTCTACAAGGCATCGGGAATCTCTGTTAAAGGATTCCTTACCGACAATGCCGAACTCGCTGTGGATATAGACAAAGAATCCGACATTGAAGACATAGAAAAGTATTTCCAAAAAAGAGGTAATCAATGACGTTATTCCAATCGTTTATCATGTCTTTTGCACAAGGTATCACCGAATTTCTACCCGTCAGTAGTTCGGGTCATCTTGCCATCATTCCGTTTCTTCTTCAATTTCCCGAGGAAGTACCCTTGTCATTTGATATTATGCTTCATGTGGCTACTCTTTTTGCTGTCATTATTTTTTTACGAAAAGACATACAGGCGATTGTAAAGGGTTTATGGATCATCGACAAGCCCACTTGGGGATTGCTGACGAAAATCATCATAGCAGTCATTCCGGCAGGTATAGTGGGAATCTTTTTTAAGGATCCCATTTCTCACATGTTTCAAAACCCTTCCTTGGTAGGTTGGGCTTATTTTGGAACAGCAGGACTACTATTTCTTACATTTTTCCTTAAAGATGGAACCAAAGACATGCTCTCAATAACCTGGATAGATTGTCTTTTAATTGGCATCTTTCAAGCTTTTGCTCTTGTCCCCGGTTTCTCAAGATCTGGCTTTACCTTAGTAGGAGCTTTGTTGGTAGGCATGAAAAAAGATCAAGCCTTTCGGTTTTCTTTTTTAATCTCCATTCCTGCTATTGTAGGAGCTTTTATTTTAGAAGCGAGTGAAATGGAAAGCCTTGATTCCTTTTTTACAATCCCCGTCCTCCTTTCTTTTGTAGTAGCGCTTTTGGTTGGGCTTGGAGCGTTGTGGATATTGCGGTGGTTTTTACAAACAAAAAATCTCCATTGGTTTGGTTTCTACTGCACAGCACTCGGAATCCTTCTACTCATATTGTATTAGAATGAAGAAAAAAACAACCACTCTTTATAAGTGTAGCAATTGTGGTTACATGTCTCCAGGGATCCTTGGTAAATGCCCCGAATGTGAAGCATGGGATACGTTTTCTCCCGTTCAAACAGCAACCTCTACCACTGCTTCTCCTTCTCTCATTTCCAAACCCATTTCTTTAAAAGACTTATCCGATCAAAAAAACCATCGAGTACCAACACACCTCCAAGAAGTGGATCGAGTATTGGGAGGAGGCGTTGTAGATGGAAGTGTGATCCTCATTGGAGGAGAACCTGGTATCGGAAAATCCACGTTGCTTCTGCAAATCGCAGAAGCCCTATCGCATTCATTAAAAGTGCTGTATGCTTCTGGCGAAGAATCTCCATCTCAAATAAAACTGCGCGCAAGTCGATTGAACATCCAAAAAGAGAACATTCTTGTTACCTTTGAAACAGAAATTTCCAAACTACAATCCCTTGTAGAAGAGTACAACCCTGGTGTTTTAATAGTAGACTCCATTCAGACCACCTACACCCAAGATATAGACGGGACAACGGGAAGTATCTCTCAAATCAAAGAATCCACGCAACGTTTGGTGCAATTGGCAAAAAAAGACAATGTTACGGTGTTCATTGTTGGCCATGTAACCAAGGATGGAAACATAGCAGGACCCAAATTTTTGGAACATCTTGTGGATGTAGTCTTGTATCTGGAAGGCGACAAGAATGGGATGATTCGTATGCTCCGAGGAAACAAAAACCGATTCGGAGAAACAGGGGAATTGGGAATTTTCTCCATGAAAGAACATGGACTCCTCCCCATCGAAGATCCCTCCGAAGTATTTTTGGGCAAAATGCATGAATCGCAATCTGGTACCATCATATTTCCTTCGTTGGAAGGCATTCGTACTATTTTTTTAGAAATACAGGCCCTTTGCACACAAACGTACACGCCCATCCCTCGCCGCGTTGTCAACGGAACGGATATGAATCGAACCCTGATGTTGGCAGCCATCTTGGAAAAAAGAATCGGACAAAGTTTTATCGGTTGCGATTATTTTGTAAACATTACGGGAGGCAGCAGAATTATGGATCCAGCAGCCGATCTTCCTATTTCCATGGCACTCTTGTCTTCACAAATGAATCTTCCTATTTCGTCCAAAATGATTTCGTTTGGCGAAGTAGGTCTTTCAGGTGAAATCCGTCCCGTTGTTGGAACCGAAAAAAGAATCAAAGAATCCCTTCGAAGGGATTTTTTCCCCATTGTTGTACCAGCGGGTAGTATTGAAAAATCCCTTCGTTCAAAAAACGTGCAAGAAATATCCCATATTCAAGAGATTACAACCATTTTGAAACAACCTCTTTAGTATTTTTTGGGACAAGAGTCCTTTGCTCGCAATGAAAACAATAAGGTGATCTGCTCACTTAAAGAGGGTTTTTCGTCATTGATAAGTAGCAAGCCCAAAGCATTAAGATATTCAAGATACAAACGCTCTTCTTGCTCACAGTCAGCGATTAACGGAGAAACTCCGTACGTTTTCAGAAACACTTCGTTCTTGATCATCGTATTTGTTGTGTATGAAAACGACCACTCCTTGTTCGCATCTTTCAGTGCTTTCAAGCAACAATTCCTAAAACATTCTGGAATGGGGCAATATGTCACTTCGCCCACATACAAGATTCGGCGATGGGATTCGTCTTCCAAGTGATAACAATCATCGGTATATGCAACTACATTGAAACAAGTAAAAGAAAAATCATTTTTTTCTCTTGTATGATTCAAAAAGTTTGCCAGTGCATCTCGGTCCTCAGTTTGAAAACGATAATCTCGTACTCTCGTTTTTTCAAAGTCCTTCGCATACCAATCCAATAGCTCCTTGGGGGAATTGGCTTTCACAAAATCTGACAAAGGTTCACGGGAAGGATTTGCATTTTCATCCATTGTTTTACACGAGAACAGAATATCTTCCCATAATTTTCCAGAGAAGCAAATGGATACCAATTCTTGAGCTTCTGACCATTGCTTTTCTTCAAACATATCCCAAACCGTTTGATACATTTTCATGAAGCCATCTATACTTTTTTCTACACGGGCAACACTGATATGTTTCCATTGGACAGTCGCATCTGAATTCAATAAAAGGGCTTTTAAAGAAAGGGTTTTGTACACATCAAAATGGAAAAATAACCAATCTCCTTCTTGATTCTTTACGGATGTTAGGAAAACAAGGGATTTCTTTATTTCTCCGTTTGATTCTCTGTAGTACGATGTACAGCGAAGAGTAGGATAAAACTTGTACATGTTCTTTATAGACTCTACAGGATGAAGATGAATAGCACCCCCACAAGGAGAAAACACAGAATGAGAGTAGTCTCCTTGTTGTGGATTCAAACTTCTGGCAGCAACTTCCAATTGTTTTTGTTCTTGAAAGGTGAACTCTTCATAGAGCCGACTTACTTTCATGGAAGAAGGAACCAGCCAGTATAGGGTATAAAAAGAAGGGGATGTATGGTCTACGGCGGTAACGTTTGATGAGAACGGCATAAAAAGAATGGTAGCAATACAAAGGAAACACAAACTCTTACGTATCATCTCTCCCTCCTTGTAAAAGATATCATACGAAAATATACTTTTATTATGGACAAAAAGAAAGTTTTTGAAAACTATTTTATAGAAACCTTTTTCTTTTCCAGATCTCTTGGGAAAAATTGAAAATAGAATATTTTTTTATACAAAAGTGGGGTTTTTATGTGCTTTTGTATTTTCATATTTAGCATTTGGGTTTATAATGATGTAGATGTAGATATTCTTCAATTTTTAAAGGAGATCTTTATGAGCAAAGGAATTGTCACTTCCAAGAGACGCCTTATTGTTTGCATCGTTACTGTATTAAGTTTATGTTTACAACCCTTCTCCATTGTACATACCAATGCAATGGTGAAACAGCCTTTTCCCAACCCTATATACCCCACGGCCATAACGCAAGGCTATGGGAATATACAAGCAGGAAGATATGGATCTGACGCAGAGTATATATTTCATCCAACCTCCCAATGGACATCTCTTGCTGCCGATCTGAAGTCCGGAAACGTTCTTTTCCACATTCAACTTCCTGTTCTCCATGGAATCGCACTGGATATCCCCTTAGAAATTACATACAATTCATTCAATGCAGGGGCCAATGTTGGAGTTGGGGATGGATGGATTCTAAACCTTCAAAGTTGTTTACAAGAAGATTCTCAAACGCAGGATGTTCGATACATTCACTCCTCCGGTGCCATTCTTGTATTCTCCTATGAAGCTTCTACGCAATCGTATTCAAACCCCTTTGGTTTCAAAGGAATCCTTGAAAAAAATCCCGATGACTCTTTCACCCTTACCATGCTTGACAAAAATACCTTTGAGTTCAATGCATCAGGACAACTAACGAATGTAAAATCCCCGCAAGGAATAGGATATACTATTACCTATTCCGGAGGACTTCCTACAGAAGTTGTCGATGATATCAACCCATCCATTTCCTATACCCTTTCTTGGAACACCCATGGAATCTTGCAGTCTATCACAGATGGTATGAACCAAACATGGAATCTATCTTACAATACTTCGGAAGAACAATTCACCTCTCTTCAGAAACCCGACTCAACTACTTCTTGTGCATTTTCTTACGATCCAAACTCTTTGTTAACCGGTCACCAAGATTTCGCCGGATTCAACTATACAATTGAATACAACGCAACAAGCCCCTTTCCCATTGCCAATTGGGAAACTCCCGCCAACGATACAACAACCTTTCAATTTTTAACAGCCTCCACGCCATATGCCAAAAAAACAGAAGTGGCGGATGCTGAAAACAAAACCGTACACTACTATTTCGGTTCCAGTAGCGGGCATTTAGAAAAGATTTCGCAGGTGTCCAATAGTATGGAATCTAAACAATCCATTGCCTACACACCAGAAGGCTGGATTCAATACATCCGAGACTCCAACAATGTAACAACAGAATTTGATTATGACGATGTAGGACATTTAACCTATCAAAAAAATGCACCTTCTTCCTCTGGTAGCGAATCGTACGAAATCGTCAACACATATATACCCGCAAACAGTATTGAAGGAAATTTAACTTCGTTTAAAGAAAAAGCCACTCCCACAATTTGGAATGAAACCATCTACCAATACAACGATGTAGATGCACCTTATCGGGCTTCTAGTCGAACCAATTCTCTGGGGGAAACCACAACCTACGACTTCAATATAGCCGGTCAACTTGTTTCTACAACAAGCCCAACAGTTAATGGTACAGCCACTACAACATACAGCTATCATCCAACCAGCGGTTTTTTATCTCTCGTTACGTATCCTGACAATAACGAATCTTCCCTACAATACAATCACAACGGCTATATCAGCCAATTGCAAATGTTTGAAGGAAATTCTCAAACGGGGACTCCGGTTTCCTCCACAAGTTATTCCTATGACTCTACCAACCTTCTTATAGGGACTGCGGATGCCATTACCACTGAGCAGTCTTCAAAGAACTATGGATTTAATGGAGAAACCTATTCGTGGACAAACCAATCTGGATGTACACAATCGTATACCTATACCCACATCATCGGTGGTTCCTTGGTTCCTATGTCCAGCAAAGATATAAAGGCTCTTCCCGCTTCTCTCTATTCCTATCCCTACGGACTATTAAGTATGGGGTTTCAATCCTTACCCAGCACTACAGTTCCTACCTATTCTCCCAATCCCTATACCGCCACAGATACGCTAGACCATCAAACAACCTACACCTATTTGAACAACGGATATGAAGCCTCCAAAACAGACTATATTGGCAACACAATTCAGTATTCTTACGATGCCTATGGCAACAAAAATTCCATTCAATACCCCGATAGCAGTACCACCATTACCTACAATAACAACAATCTTCCCGTCACCTTAACCGATACAAAAGAAGGTACTACCAGTTGGCAATACAACGATATTGGACAAATCACAGTTTTGGACCATCCCATTATGGGTACAATCCAGTATTCCCATTCCATTCGAGGCGATGTTTTAGCCGATGAAAAAGGAACCTATAGCTATGATCTCCTCGGACGAAAAACAGGCATCGATTACATTGGTGGGGGAAGTGACACGTGGTCGTATACCCCCGATGGATTTGTCAGTG
>JAQVSG010000134.1 GCA_028700655.1 Caldisericia bacterium | reverse complement strand
CTTAGGTATTCAAGAGTTAGTTCATAGAAGGTCGGGTTAGTTTTTTTGATCTTTTCTAAGAGATTTGTAAACAAGTTTTTGTCTTTTTTGAACAACAAAGACAAAAGAACCAAAACAATATGAGATTTACCTCTACCGTAAGAACCTATCAAAACTCTTGATCTCTGTGTTGACGTTGGTGAAATTGCATGAAGGACATCTTCGATAACGTCAAGGCTGGACTGTGTTGGAATAAAGCTACGGATCTTTTCGTCATCATGAAGATCATAAGCTATGTTAACTGAGGTCTGGAAGCCTTTGGCTATTTTTAACATTTTATTCATCGTTTACTCCTTCAACCTCATCCATTAATAGCCTTATAGTATTCTTCTACACATTGATTAAAATCCCAATTCACTTTAAGTTTCACAACATCAAGCCCTGCCGTACGGACAACGGTAATAAGACCTAACAATTCAATTTTATAGAGCAGAGAAAATAAGCTGATAACATCAAGGTTGAATGTTTTGCCAATGTTACCGTTATCTTTTTGAAGAGAAGAAATACGAATTTCATTTGAACCTTCAGCCTTATCAATCATGACGGCAAGTACAACAAGAGGGTGTAAGGAGTCCTTTTTTGGGATACTTTTTTTGAAAATTCTTGCTTTTTTGTTAGGGATATCAAGTAAACCTAACTCCCCGAAAGGACAGTCTATATTATTCTCGGGCTTAGCCTTCTTGGGATAAATTTTTATTCTTGGGATATAAGTATTGATTATACAGGTATAGTCATCTTCTAGCGTACGGATTGGCTTTTCTCCTTCATCACTATTCCGAAGAAATTTGTTAATTTGTGTTACGAAATCATCTTTGCTAAATTGGCTCCAATGAAACTCATTAAAAAAATACCACCAAGCAGTTGCGTCTGTATCCTGGCTTTCTTTAGATTTTACAAGCTGATAATGTAACAACCATAGAGTTCCTAGTTCTTCAAAGTATGGATCATGATGATAAATCAATCGACCAAAGGAGGTTGGTTTCTGCTCCCGCTTACCGCTTGACGGTTCAAATGTTAAATTCAATGCTACGAGCCAATAGCGTAAGGCCTTAACCATATTAGCTCCTATGCCTAAAACATCCATTGGGTTATTTTTGTGACTAATAAAAACTTCTGAATCAACGAAAACATTACGCATGCCTTTGCTAAGCCAACCTTTTCGAATAAAAAAAGTATCATGAGAGCGAAACTTCATTTCATTACTCCTTCGTCCTAAGATACTTACCCATGAGACAACCTTCTCTAAGATATTTAGCAGTTACGCATTTTTTACAACGTGTACATTTAGAGGCATCTATGTGGTAAGTACCATTGGATATACTAATTGCTCCATATTTACATAGTGATTCACACTTCAAGCAACATCGGCAGGCATTATATTTTCGAATTTGATATCCAATCATTCGATGTAAATCATTGTGCTTAAGAACATTCATAGTCTTAACCTTAACGGAATAATCGTATCTCTCCTGTTCAAAAGGTTGAATGGAAATTATGGGAGTATTGGTTTTTAAGTCCACTATGATCGTTTCGCTAATCATTTTTCTTCCTAGTTCAGGGGCAATTCGGCCAAATGGGATAAATAGCTCAATAAAATTCTCAGAAATTGGTTTGTTAAGCTGGTACACTTTTGCATTATTCTCAGTTGTGCAACCAACAAAATGCAATTTAACATCATGCGCTGACACTAACCCATTACCACCTTGTCGGGCTTTCCATTTACCTGTATTAATGTATTCTTCGGGATCTGGTTTACCAATTCTTTTTGCAAAACTCACAAGGAAGTCATGCCATTGAGTATAGAGTTCTGGCATATATATCTGCGTAAGGAACTGAGCTCTTTCACTATTGTTCGGACAACACCAGCAACCTACCCTATCATAGCCTAGTCTGTAAGCTTCGTTAAAATCAATCTTCTGTCCGAGTATATACAACCACACATCAATATCTTTCCACAGGAATATGGGTGATGCAACTTTTTGCTTTTGTATTTTTACTGCATCAGCACTATCTTCTATACGATTATATTTACTGCGACTAACAGATTCACATTTTCTAATACCATAAAATGTGAGTATGGATGATTCATTATACATACTATTCAGCACACGAGTTATGGGCCCGGTTTTAAACATTGAACAACACCATCGTAACAATCTTGCTGGTGGTCCTATATCTTCACAAACTTTAAGAAAATCCATTTCCGTATTTTTGGCTGTTTTAAATATAGCTTTGCAGTTTTCTCTTCTATATCTCTCGACATAACTTAAGGTTGATGGGAATTCAAGTGTTGTATCACCAAAAATGTGCACTAAGGATGGATCCGAAAGCGCTTTCATGGCAAGGTCCGCAGTAACAGTGGAATCTTTGCCTCCAGAAAAGGAAACTACAATGTTTTCGCGCGGGTAGCTGTCTGCAGTATCCTTCATAAAGGTATGTGCTTCATTAATAATGGTGTTGAGTCTTTCACTGTTAGCCTGAACAAACTTTTTAATAGTCATATCAAAAAAAGTATAATTGTTCTGGTCTTTATAGCGATGTAGACGGTCACGTATTTGGGCTGGAGGTAGTTGAGAGAATTGTTTAGTAGAGATTAATATTGATTTACCGTCAACATAATAACGGTTTTTTGAAGCCCAGACAGAATCTTCTAAAAAGGTAAGGGGTTTCCCTAATATAATTTCAATAAGCAAGCGTTCTTCTGGAAAAACAGGGC
>JAQVSG010000011.1 GCA_028700655.1 Caldisericia bacterium | reverse complement strand
CAAGCTCCTTTGTTCAGATCTCCAGCAAAATAGGGCAGTGATCTGACCCTTGCACCATGTCATGAATTTCCGCTTTTTTTATCTTTTTCTGTAAAGCCAAGGAGGCGAAATGATAATCAATTCTCCACCCAATATTTCGATCTCTTGCCCGTGCAAAATGACTCCACCATGAATATTGAATTTTTGTTGGATGCAGCGATCGGAATGTATCAATAAAGCCTTCGGATAAATACCGATCAAGCCATTTTCGTTCTTCGGGTAAAAACCCAGAGATGTTTTTATTTTCCTTTGGTCTCGCCAGGTCAATTTCTTGGTGAGCTGTATTGTAATCTCCACAAACAATCATTTTTTCATTGTTTTGTAGAAACGGACGTAAATAGTCGAGCAATGACTGATAAAAATCATATTTGTATTGCAGTCGTATATCATCTCTTTTGCCATTGGGGAAATATACATTGACAAGGTGAAAATCGGGGTATTGTAAGTGCAAAACGCGTCCTTCTTCGTCAAAAGCAGGCTCTCCAAATCCATAGTGAACTTCCTGGGGAGGTACTTTCGAGTACACAGCCACTCCGCTATACCCTTTTCTTTGGGCAGAGAAGAAATAGGATTGATACCCTTCTTTGTCTTTAATTTCGGGAGTTACCTGATCACCATGTATTTTGATTTCTTGCAAACAGACAATATCAGGGTTTTCTTTGTCCATCCACTGGAAAAATCCCTTTTTTATAACCGCACGAATACCATTCACATTCCATGAAAAAATACGCATACAAACCCCTGTTTTTCATAAAAAAACCGGGGAGATCGAAACCTCCCCGGAAACTGCATTTGTATTAATATCAAATGCTTATAAGAAGAAGAATTTAGGTAGTAGGAATCGTTGGTGCACTATCCAATCCGCTTTGTGTCTTGGAAAATACACCTGTCACAGAATTTCTGAGACTAGGAACAGCCGCAATAATAACTAACACTAGTACCGCAATAATCAATGCATACTCTAAAATCGTCTGTCCAGATTCATCTTTAAAAAAATTCATAAAAGGCCTCCTTCGGAAATATATAAAATCTACGTTATTTTCACTGTAGTATCAATTATGAAAATGTCAAGAATTTTCCAAACGTTAAACAATTTTTTTTCTGTATCGTTGTTTCCTTTTTTTCCTTTACGAAAGCACAATTATTCCTATGATAGTTCCTGATTCTTTATTCCTATATTTAAGGAGCATTCGCATGAAAGGCATTGTTCTTGCAGGAGGAAGTGGGACAAGATTACAACCGATTACTCCGGCAGTATCAAAGCAACTGCTTCCCATATACGACAAGCCCATGGTTTACTATCCCCTCTCTGTACTTATGCTTGCAGGTATTCGAGACATTTTAATTATTTCCACTCCACAAGACACCCCTCAATTCCAACAATTACTCGGAAGCGGAGAAAAATGGGGAATCCGCCTTTCTTATGCAATGCAAGAATCTGCAAAAGGCATCGCTCAGGCCTTTTTGATAGCTGAGGACTTTATAGGCAATGACACAGTATGCTTGATTTTAGGAGACAATCTTTTTTATGGTCAATCCTTTACTCCAATCCTCCAAAAAGCTTCTCAATTGCATACGGGAGCACTGGTTTTTGCGTATCAGGTGGGAAATCCTTCTCAATTTGGGATTGTTGCACTAAATAGTTCTCACCAGCCTATTTCTATTGAAGAAAAACCATCGGTACCAAAATCCAACCTTGCTATCACTGGCTTGTATTTTTATGACCCTCAGGTGGTATCCTTGGCGAAATCACTCAAGCCTTCTCTAAGGGGAGAGCTAGAGATTACCGACATCAACCGTATTTATCTTTCCCGTAATCAACTACAAGTGAAGGTTTTAGGACGTGGTTTTGCGTGGTTAGATACAGGCACTTTTGATTCTCTTTTGCAGGCTTCTTTATTTGTTGAAACCATACAAAAGCGCCAAGGATTTAAAATTGCCTGCCTTGAAGAAATTGCTTACTACATGAACTATATAGATAAAGCCTCTTTATTGGATATTGCCAACTCCATGAAAAACAGCTCCTATGGAGAATATTTAGTAGCTACCGCTACCACCCCAAAATCTTCATCTTTTCATCCTATGCCTACTACCGAAGAGTCCTTCCTGTTATGAAGAAACCTTCTACGGTTCTAGTTACAGGGGGATGCGGTTTTATTGGCTCCAACTTTATTCCGTACTTCCTTGATAAATATCCTTTTTATACAGTGGTAAATCTTGACTTACTAACCTATGCAGCAAACCAAGAGAATTTAAAAGAAGTCCACAATCACCCTCGCTATCGATTCTTTCAAGGAGATATTCAAGATGTTTCGTTGGTAAAATCCCTTTTCGAAAAATTTCAAATTCAATATGTTATTCACTTTGCAGCAGAGTCTCATGTTGATAGATCTATTGACGATTCTAGCTCGTTTATTGGTACCAACATCAACGGAACTCATGCCTTGCTAGAAGTAGCAAGAAGGTTTTGGTTACAAGCGCCTTTTCAGCTTCGCACGCAGTATACATCTTGTCGATTTCATCACATTTCAACCGATGAAGTATTTGGTAGTTTGGGGCCCGAAGGCTATTTCACAGAAAACTCTCCGTACAAACCTAACAACCCCTATAGTGCTTCCAAAGCTAGTGCGGACATGATTGTAAGAAGTTATTACAAAACCTATGGTTTGCCTATCATTATCACCAATTGCTCCAACAACTATGGTCCGAAGCAACATGATGAAAAACTTATTCCCACCATCATCCGGCATTATCTTGACAGAAAACCAATCCCTATTTATGGAGCTGGAAACAACATCCGGGATTGGCTTTATGTAATAGACCACTGCAAGGGTATCGATGTAGCCTTTCACAAAGGGCAGCTGGGTCATTCGTATCTCATAGGTGGTCGAAACGAAAAAACCAATCTCGAAATGGTTCGCTCCATATGTCGTCTCGTCGATTCGTTCGACCCAGAAAAACGCTTTTCTTTTCAAGAAAGCACTCATATACAGTTCGTTCCTGATCGCCCAGGCCATGACACAAGATACTCCATTGATGCAAGCAAAATGGAAAAAGACTTGTTATGGCGCTCAGAGACATCGTTTGAAAAAGGCCTTATGGCTACTATCAAATGGTACCTTCAAAAATACTCCAAATGGTCCTCCTTTCATGGTGAATTATGAAATTATCTGTAGTAACAACTCTTTATTATTCCAGTAGCTACATGCAAGAATTTTATTCTCGAATCCACCCTCAAATCTGTCAGATAACGAATGACTATGAAATTGTTTTTGTAAACGATGGTTCGCCAGATTCCTCTCTTGCAGTTGCAAAAACTTTGATGCAACAAGATCCTTCTATTATTGTGTTAGATTTATCTCGCAACTTTGGGCATCACAAAGCTATCATGACAGGTTTAAAGGAATCCTCAGGCGATTTGGTTTTTTTAATCGATTGCGATTTAGAAGAAGAACCAGAACTTCTATTTCCTTTTTATACCAAAATGCTAGAAACAGACAGTGATGTTGTCTATGGTGTTCAAAAGAAAAGAAAAGGAAACTACTTTGAGAGATGTTCCGGACAATTTTTTTACAACTTTCGAAATTACATCATTCAAGAAAGAATTCCAGAAAATATTTTTATTGCCCGATTAATGAAAAGAGACTACGTTGAAGGACTTCTACAATTCCGGGAACAAGAACTTTCTCTTGACAACGTTTTTTATTATACCGGGTATAAGCAAACTCCCTTTCTTGCACAGAAGCACTCAAAAGGAAGCTCTACGTACTCCTTGAAGAAAAAACTCCAGCTGGCCATTAATTCTATTACATCGTTCAGCAGTAGACCCCTTCTTTTCATTTTTAACACAGGCTTATTCATTACCTTTTTTTCTTTTTTATACGTAGCCTTACTTGTATTCAATTATTTTCTTTTTGGACGTAGCGTGGAAGGATGGACATCTCTCATTGCCTCTGTATGGCTCTTAGGGGGCATTATAATATTGTTTGTAGGAGTGATCGGAATATATCTTTCCAAGGTTTTTACAGAAACAAAAGATCGCCCCTTCACTATCGTTAAAAAAAAATATACCTCCCTTAAAAAAGATGATTCCAAGTGAAACGATCCTATATAGATCAAAAAAACCGCCTTGCAGAAAACATTTTTTTACATTCACCTTCCATCGTTTCTCAAGAAATTGAAAAGAAGAGCTCTTCCTACCATTTTCTAACATCTTCCAATACTCATAAAATTGGGGTACGGTGGTACAACATTGAAAATCTTTCCATTCTTTACCAATTTCCTATTTTTGGAATCAGCTTTTGTTTTGATCATGTGGATCCTTTTGACGAGTCTCTATATCCTTTTTATCAAGATGCCATCGCCTACATTCAAACCCTAGCAAAAAACCAAAAAGGATATTACATATTGCGAGTTCCCAAGGAATTTCCTTTCATCAAAAGTGCCCTTATAGAAAAAGGGCCTGAATATACTTACATGGATTCAACCATATGTTACGGCATCATTCCCCAGGCTTCGCATCTTCCTCAAAAGAATGTATCAAAAAACAATAGTACTCCTGCTACGAAAACAATGTTACGAAAAATAACCGAAGAATCCTTTCAGAACTATGAAAGCCACTACTCTCTATCTCCTTTACTACGGCCTCTCTCGGCTGAAGTATACATCGAATGGATTGATACCTTATCCCGGGCAGACAACAGTGCTATTTACACGCACATGGATTCTTCTACTGTAACAGGTTTTATTGCAACCGTGGATTCACTTTCTTCTACAGACATTGTGTTAAATGCAGTTTCTCCTCATTTCCGCCAAAGAGGTATATATGAGGTGTTGTGCAAACATGTATTGCATGATTCTTTCCAAAAGTCTGTTTCTGTTGTGACAGTATCCACACAAATTCATAACCTGTCTGTCCAAAAAGTATGGCAAAAACTTCATTTTCAACCCTTCCATGTATTCGACCTTTACCACTTTCACAATCTATCATGATAAGGCATCACAAATTTTCAGTTAAAAGGTTTTCTCACGATTTTTTCTTCCTGCATTTTTCTCTTTTTCTATTTTCTCTTTCTGGTATATTTGCAAAACTGGCATCAAATCATTCCCTTTCTTCCTTTCATTTCTATCTCTTGTACGGTATTGAATTTGTACTTCTCATTGTATATGCAGTGCTGTGGCAACAAGTCTTGAAAAAAATGGATCTTTCTATAGCTTATGCCAATAGAGGAGCTATTTTTTTATGGACATTTATGGGTTCCCTTTTCCTTTTTGATGAAACAATCTCCCTCTATAATATCGTAGGTGCTGTGGTTATAAGCATAGGCATCTATATAGTGTTTCAAAACCATGATTAATCCATATATTCTTTTCACATGTGCCGTCATTATTGCTGCTCATTGCCAGATATTGCTAAAAATGAGTGCCAACAAACATCATGCATCCAAATTCAAAGAATATGTTAATCCACTTGTGATGGTAGCCTATATTTTCCTTTTTTTATCTTCCTTTCTAACCATCCTTGCGTACAAAAGTATTCCCCTTAAAGAAGGACCGGTTATTCAGTCACTGGGATATATCATTGTATTGTTTTTAAGCACTGTTATTCTTAAAGAAAGAGTCTCAAAAAAAACCCTTTTGGGAACTATTGTCATTGTAATAGGAATTTTTATTTTCACGCTTTAAAAATAGATTGGACGGATTCTATGAACATTCCATTCAACAAACCTTGCATAACAGGAAAAGAAAAAAAATACATAGAGGTCGTATTTCAAAACCAAAAGTTTTCTGGTGATGGACCCTTTAACAAAAAATGTTGTCAATGGATCGAAGATCGGTATCAATGCAAAAAAGCATTTCTCACTCCTTCGGGTACGCATGCATTGGAAATGGCTTCCTTGATTCTTCAGCTAAAACCAGGAGACGAGGTTGTTCTTCCATCCTACACTTTCACCTCCACAGCGAATGCTTTTGCCCTGTGGGGAGTTCGGTTGGTTTTTGTTGATATTCGGCCAGACACAATGAACATCAACGAACAATGCATTGAATCGGCTATCACCGATAAAACCAAAGCAATTGTTGTGGTGCATTATGCAGGTGTATCCTGCCATATGGATGAAATAATACGAATCGGTGACAAATACAACATTCCCATCATTGAAGATGCTGCACAAGGAGTAGGATCTTCCTACAATGGAAACTATGTAGGCACTGTAGGAAGCATCGGTTGTTTTAGTTTTCATGAAACCAAAAACTATTCTTGCGGGGAAGGAGGAGCTATACTACTTAACAACCCCATTCTTATTGAGAAGGCTGAGATTATTCGCGAAAAAGGCACCAATCGAGAAAAATTCTTTCGTGGAGAAGTTGACAAATATACATGGATCGATCTTGGTTCCTCGTATCTATTGAATGAGATGAGTGCAGCCTATCTTTTTGGTCAATTTATGGAAGAAAAAACCATTCTTACGGATCGCATGAATTCTTGGAATCTGTATTACAGCCAACTAATGTTGCTGCAAGAAAAAGGTTTTCTGACCTTACCATCGGTACCTAAAGAATGTCGGCACAATGCCCACATGTTCTATGTCAAAACAAAGGACGAAAACACACGCAACTCCCTCATGGACTATCTAAAAAAACAAGGAATCCATTCCGTTTTTCATTACATCCCGCTGCATTCTTCTCCCGCGGGAAAAAAATATGGACGATTTCATGGACAAGACCACTTCACATCCAAAGAAAGTTCTCGATTGCTGAGACTTCCCATGTTTTATGGCCTTACTAAAACAGAAATTCTGTATATTTGCTCCCATATCAAGATGTTTTTCAATCCTTCATGAAAAGAAAGCTACTTCTCGTCAAAGAGAACACAGTTCCTTTTCTAATTACTGCGATCTTTATCCTATGCCTTCTTCTATGTTTCCATTCATTTTTATACTTCTTCTCTGATGATGCAGCTATTGTTGAAATCCTTCGGGGAGGATTTGATGGGATATCTCATCCAAATAGTATTTTCTTATCGCCACTTCTCAGTAGCATTCTCTATTTCCTTTATCAAAAAATACCTTCTTTCCCATGGCTTTTTTCATTCATTCTAGTGTTTCAGTCGATAGGTCTATTTGTAGGCATAAAAATTCTCTATTGTATGTCTCGTAACAATGCATCAAGAATCATTTCCATATCAGGTTTTATTGTCATTTGTAATTTTTTCTTTTTCCAGATAAGCTTCACCTCCTTAAGCCTTTTTTTGTGGTTTATTGGAGTCACTTCCTTAGTGTGGAATTCTTTTCATCCCAATACGAATGTGGTTTCTTTTCAGTTCATAGGACTCCTCCTAGCAACCAGTATCCTTGCAAGGCCTAGCATTTTTCCGATTGCATTCATCATCAGTCTGCCCGGTATCGTATTTTTTATTCTCAAAAGTTCCACCGTAGCAAAAAAAAAGCTGCTTTTTGTTATGATTCCCTTGCTTGCATTCTCTTTCTGTATTGGATTCACAGAACCTTTTTATAACGAAGTTTCCACCAAATATCAAAAAATACAAAAAGACAGAAGTCTTCTTATTGACACACCTTTCCTTAAAAACATACCAAAGAGTACTGTTGTCCAGTCATTTCCAGAAGAAGATATGTATATTTTAGGCTCTTGGTGGACTCACGATGAGACAATCTATAATCATTCAACAATGAGCAGCTTCATCAAGCAACATTTTGACATTTTCAAACTCTGGAATTGGGAAAATGGATGGAAAGAGTTCCCATTTACATTGTTTCATTGGATTTTCATTCTTCTTCTCTTTTTTCTTTTTCAAACTACTTCCAGTGTGCCTGAAAAACGGAACAATAATATACTTGTGAGTTCTTCAACAAAACATGAGTCTTTTGTTATCTCCATGTTTGTTCTTTATATCTTGTTTTGCACTTTAGGATTACTTTTTATCCGCTACCAAATAAGGGTTTTCTATCCCTTATTAACTTTTCTCTACATCGTGATTTTCTCTTTTTCTTTGTTTCCTCAAAAAAAACAATCGGTTACATGGATTCCCAAATCTTTCCCAGTGATCATTATTGTTTTCATGCTGGGGGGAATATGTTACTTAAGTGTTGTTCAAACCAATAAAACACAAAGAATAGCCCAATACAATCAGAGAATTGCCAACACAATGATATACCATTTCCCTGCTAACACAAACTTTGCTCAAATTCCCACATTGAATATAGCAGTTTCTCCTTGGACAAGAACAAGTTTCTTCCCCCATTTGCATCTTCTTCCCGAGGGTTGGATGGTACATTCTCCTTACTACTATGAACACTTACATTCGCTTGGAATACAAAACGGTCGGGAATTGTGCTTGAAAATGGTTAACAACAAAGAGTATGTTTGTTTCTTTTTTGTGCATCCAAAGGGATCGTTTTCTCATTTTAAAAACAATTTTGAAAAACACTTCACCAATCACTACTCACCATTACTTGGCAACCAAACAGTTCATGTAGAAATTGTGCATGACTTCCGCTATTTTAATCATGCAGGAAAAGAGGAAGGATGGGTGTTTTTCTATCTATCCACTCCATAAATCCTATTCAAGTTTGACTAGTACAAGATTTTCCAAAGGAGAAAGTAGTCGTGTCCTTGGTGTACCAAGAAGATGCAATGTATCAATAATGGGAGAAGAGTCTTCGCACAAAAGCCACGTAGCACTTCCGTTTCGCATTATCGTTTCAAGGTCCTTTTGGGTATACGAATCGATAACATATAAAACACGCCTGGGTTGTAGCACATAGCCATACAAAGTATAGTACTTAATACCCTCTACCATAATAGCATCCGTTGCAGGCACAGAATGTATCGATTCAGAAAATGTCTGATATCGTTCTGCTGCCGAAATCCCATATGCGCGTTGTTGCTGAATAAGAGTGAAGCTGATATAAACAAGAAACAGAGTTACAATGGAAAAGAGAACTGTATTGAATAACTGTTTCTTTTGATGTTTTGGAAACTCTTTATGCCTATGATAAGCATAACCAAAAGCACCAATTAGGGGGATGGGATAGAACATTTGCATGTATCGAAACTGATTTTGCATGAGACAGATCGTAAGTAAATAAACAAAAAAAAGGACGATGGCTGCTCCATACAATTTCTTTTCAAGCTTTTTCTTTCGTCGGATTGAAAAAAAAAGTCCTGTGATACACAATAAATACAATATATTGAAGGGAATATAAAAGGCAATACCGTCCAGATTGACATTCAATAATTGAAGGCGCAGGCTCTTTTTTGTTTTCAGAACCAAATTCTCTACATATTCATCAAAGCTATAATTGGTTGGATGTATGTTGAAATACGATTCCATATTGCTTGTTTTACCGGGTACGCCCACATGAATGATGTTCAAATAAGATTGTAAGGCATTCTCCGAAGAAGCAGCATTGTTGGGAAACAAAGGGGTTATAACGAAAAAAGTGATAATCGCGACAAAAACAAGAGCAAATGTTCGCAATATATAGAACTTCTTACGCCAGTGATGAACAAGGTAGGCGCCAGGAATAATAGCTAGAAGCAAAACAAAATTGGCCTTGGTGATCGAAACAAAAACAGCCATCAGAATCATCCAAATCCAAGGCAAAAAACGATCTTTTGAAGATAGATACAAATACACAATCCAAACCATAAAGGGCGCTATCATAGCCTCTACGATAAGCTCAGAAGAAACCCAAATAGTGCTTGGTAAAAGCAAATAGAAACCACCTGCAAGCAGCGCTTTGGAAGTATTGGCAACCAATGAAACGGTTTTGTATATCAACCATGCAGCAAGAAGACTGCAAAGAATTGACAAGAGGATCCAACCACTGTAAGCCCCAAAAAAGATCCCTAAAACAGCCGCTATATAGATAAATGGAGAATTGTGCACAAAAGGAGGGTTGTTGATTACTTTGCCTTGTATTGCTTCAATGGGAAATATATTGTTGGATTGCACACCTCGCCCTTGAAGAATGGATTCAATGTCTGCTAAATACCAGTAGTGATCATCAATATAAGGACCAGAAGAAGCATAGGTTACCAGAACAAGGAACAATACAAAGGCAACAATAAAAAAAGTGGCCTGCCATTTATGCGCATTGAAGGTGTTTTTAATTGGATTCAACATGCTGTTCAATAATCCATCGTAATGTGTCGTTTCTCTGCATTCCACACAACTTTTCGGCGATGAGTATATTGAATCAAAGGTCCTTTTGCGAATTGTCATAAACTTCCATCATAACGCTCCCTGCATCTAGTAAAGTTTGAAATGTACCGGCATCAAACCATTTCCCCTGAACTACATCGTATTGCATGGATCGCTCTTGGATGTACATATTGTTCAAGCTAGTAATCTCATATTCTCCGCGTGCAGAAGGAGTGATGTGGGGAATCTTATCCCATGCGGTCTGATCATATAAGTAAGCCCCCACAACTGCAAAATTACTTTTTGGATACTTTGGCTTCTCTTCAATCTCAGTGATTAAATCACCCTCTATGGTTGCAACCCCGAATCTTTCTGGATCGGGCACTTCGTATAATAGTACTCGAGCCCCTTTTCCATTCTGCTTTTGTACATACGCCGTATGGAAATAATGAATAGGTTTTTCAAATATACAGTCTCCCAGAAAAAGCATCATGGAGTCTCCATAAGAAAAATCTCTTGCTTCCTTGAGTGCATCCACAATTCCCAATGCTTTCTCCTGAACCGCGTATACAATATGAACTCCATACTCAGAACCAGAGCCAAAAACAGAAGCAAAATCACCTATATGCAGTTGATTTGTCACGATCATGATTTCTGTAATACCACATTGCTTCATATTCATAATAGGATAATAGATCATTGGAAATCTACCAATCGGTAATAATGTCTTGTTTGTTGCCTTTGTTAAAGGAAAAAGTCTTGATCCTATCCCGCCAGCTAGTACAATGCCTTTCATAATATACCTCTCAAGTATTCATGGACTTTTATTTTGCACACCTCTATGTTAGAGTATAATGAAGATGTTTCAATACCATGAAAGAGAATACCTATG
Source organism: Caldisericia bacterium (assembly GCA_028700655.1). GTDB lineage: Bacteria > Caldisericota > Caldisericia > UBA6126 > UBA6126 > JAGLCW01. The sequence goes on along the minus strand of JAQVSG010000011.1, from coordinate 30,542 downwards.
AAAACGTTTACCTTTCGATCGCAGAAAAGAAAATGTAGATTGCAGTTGGCCACGGCTGAAACACTCATTGCATGGATTGGAAAAAAACAATACTCCATCCCTTTACAAGAAACACAGGCTATCTTCTTTTCAGAAATTCTACGAGAAAACCATAGAACGATCACGATTCATTTTGAAGGAACACAAAAAGAGTTTCTTTCTTTGCCTGTACATCCTTCTGATGTAACTTCTCTTCACCGATGGTTGCTATCAATACCCACTATTTCCACCATCGTATCTGCTTGTCCAAAACAACTTCAACGGAAAAAAAGAGTCCAAAGAAATCCCATTTTTACAATTGTCCTTTCTTTGTTGCTGATCATTGCAATCATTGTGGTTGGGAGAGTACTATTCTCAAAACCACCTTCACAACCCATCCATAGTGAAACAAGCAACCATCTTTCAGAGTTTGAAAATCTGTATAAAGAGGGACTACTGTTAATTGAAGAAAACCATTTAACCGAGGGAATTCAAATTCTTCTACAAGCAAAACAGTTAAATCCTACCCCTGAAATTGATACAATTCTCAACGAAGCTTATTTTGAACGGGGAGAATACTTCTTCCAAAACAATGAGTTTGAAAAAGCAATGCGAGATTTTGAAAAAATGCTTGTCCTGACTCCCAAAGCCCAGAACATGATTGACCAAATGAAAATTACTCACTCAAGCACCCTTCCTGGAATAGAGGTACAGGAATTCCAGAATCAGTTACGTGAATCCTACTATCTTACCTTTGAAGAACCCAAAATGGTTTCCACCGGAAACTGGGTGATCGATGGTCGGATGTTTGATGATGACACTCAATCTGAGCTGACCTGTCGTTTGTACTTAAAAAACCCTCATGAAGTCTATCGGGTAATCTTTCAAACAGACGCTACGAAATCCCAAACATTACCTCAAGACTATTCGTTTGACAAACTTTCCTCCAATTATCTAAGCTTTGCTTCCACCCTTTTCCGCACAGAGAGCGACCCTGTAAAAGCTTCGGAGTGGGTTGCTAAAACTGTTTCCAAAGCGAAATTACCCTATGTCCAATTCGATAACATTTTTGTAAACACAGGATTCAGATTATACGGCGAGCAATATAAGCGAGTTCTTGAAGTCTTTATTGTATCCAGCTAAATCCAATGGATAATACTATTCATGAAAAATAAATTTCTATTATTATGTCTTTGTGGACTTCTTGTTGCCCATGTGTTTTTTCTTATCCCCCCAACAAAAGGAGCCATAAAAGAACAAGTTGATTATTTAATCATTGCCCCTCCTGGATTAACAACCGTTTTACACCCCCTCATCAAGCACCGCCAAAAGCAAGGGTTGCTAACAGCCTACTATGAAACGGGAGAGATTTTTAATCAATATGTAGGTACCACAAAACAAGATCAGATACGCAATTTTTTAATCAGTAAATTCGAATCGTGGAATCTCCGCTATGTTGTACTTGTAGGAGATGAAAAAACCATTCCTTATGAAACCTTCTATCCCTTCTATCCAAGAGACTCAGGTGTATATAAATACAACACCATTCAAAGCGATTTTTTCTTTTGCTCTCTAGACTCCGATCTTGATGTTAATCAAAACGGTTACACCGGAGAATTTATCGGAGATAAAAATATATCTTTTCATGCGGAAGTTCGCGTTGGGAGAATCCCATTTCAAACTCCTCAAGAAGTGTCCACCATTATCAATCGAATGATTCGTACTGAAAACAAGCCCCCTCAGAAAAAAGCTTTGTTAAGCTCTACCATATTGAACTATGCAATGGAAGAAACAGAACAAATGGATTTCATTGACCAAAGAACAGATGGGGCATCTTTGACGGAATCCATTGTTCAAGATCTCTTAAAACCCCTTAATTACAACACATATCGAATGGGAGAAAAAGGAGGTCTACAACCCTCCACATACCCTGCAGAATATGCGTTGAAGAAAAAAAATTTTGAATTTCTATTGGAAAAGAACTCTTTTGATATGGTTCTGTGGGAAGGACACGGATCCCATACAGAGTTGATATCCAAAATTTGGGACAAAGATAAGAACAGCAATCGGAAAGTCGAAAGAAAAGAGCTGGTTGAAGAAACCGTCCTTGATATCAATTCATTCAATACCATATCGCAAGATCATGGCTTGTTTATTTCTGGGTGTTGTTCAAACTTATACCCCCATGACTCCAATTTGGGAAAAATGGCCTTATTAAATGGCTTTAGTTGCTTCATTGGGGGTACTTCTGTAAACTGGTATTCTATAGACTGGCGGTCTTTACAAAATGGGGGAAATCAAACATTACTATATTTAATTGTGCGTAATATCACACTTCGCAATCAAAGCTACGGAGATGCTTTGTACAATGCTATTGAAGAATGTTGGAAAAAGTATTCACAGCTGGGTAGTTTTGATTATGCAAACTTCTATTCCTTCAATTTATACGGTGATCCAGCATCTAGGCTTAATTCTTCTTTTGGTAGAAACTTTTCAGCATCCTTGGATGAGCCCTACAAAACAGCGATCCTTGGTGAAAATATCTACTTTACAATTTCTGTGGAAAGTGCTGGCTTTGCCGATTCAGTTTCTCTCTACCCTGGTAACTACAACACAGATTTGTTTCAAGTATCTGTATATCCTGAAACAATACCCACTCCTGGTGAATTCATTGTTAAAATCACGCCAAAACCTTCCATATACCCAAGCACGTATACTATTTCATTTCATTTAATGAGTCCTTTTAAATCTGTTTTTCTTTGTCCTAGATTTACGATTTTACCGTATGGAGAAAACCAAAAAGCTTTTTTGAATTTTTCTCAATGGCATTTGCAAAAAAATACCCATTTTACGGTGGATGTTATTGGGAAAAACCTTCTTAATGCCGATTCTGTTTTTCTAGAATTGCTTTTTGATCCAACCTTTTTGGAAATACAGCCAAATCAGTACCAATATGGTTCGTTCTTCTCTCAAGATGGTGTTATACCCAAAATACGAACATCTTTGCAAGACAACGTTCTCTCCATTACTATTTCTCGAGAGCGTAAGCGAATAGGTATGAATGGAACAGGAGTTCTTGCTTCTGTCACTTTCAAAACGTTAAAAAATGGGTTTTCAACACTCTACCTCAACAAGGCAATATATATGAACCCACATCAAAATTCTTATTCTCTTGAAACCAACAATAGTCGAATCACAATATCAGATCTAGGCCTATATATCCGACCGGACATCCCTTTGTACGAAAAAACTACCAAAAGATCATACTTTAGCCAAGGGCAAACCAATGGAAATAAAATATGGTTCATAGAAGACCAGAAAGAAATTCTTCTGGACAAAACTGGCAAGAATAGCTTCATCAGTCATTTTTCATCCCATCGTAGAAACAACAACCTAGCCTGGCTTGTCCAAAAAGACAATCAATTTGCACAAATTCGAAGTTTTATCACATTTACTAACATTACAGAAGTTCATCTTTGGATTGACAATTACTGGGCTTTTATCAACGACGAAGCAATGTCTCTAGAAAGTCCTCCTATTATCTACAACAATCGAACAATGGTTCCCTTGCGATTCTTAGCAGATTCACTGAAAGTTAGTATTGATTGGGATGCAAAAACACGTAAAATTACACTTTATCAAGGTGATAGTAAGGTCATTCTATACATCGGTAAAAAAGAAGCCATTGTCGAACAGAATGGTATTTCCACTACAGTTACCCTTGACGCTCCCCCGATGATTATGAATTCCCGTACTCTAGTTCCTTTGCGGTTCCTTTCTGAAGTATTTCGCACAACTGTAGAATGGAATCCTACTTTTAAACACATATCTATTTCCTATGTAACTTTATAAGAAAAGAGGGTCAAATGTTTCTTTTAGTAATTGTATTAAACAGCCGTGGAAACGTAAATTTAGTATTGTCCAAATTTCTAGAAATTGATGTTCGAGGTGCTACTGTTATTAACTCTCACGGAATGGGACAATTGCTAAGCGACGATATGCCCATGTTTTATCCCCTTAGACGTTTCATTTCAGGAGCCGATCACACCCAGGAAAACCATATGATTATGTCTGTAATCCGAACAGAAGAAACACTGAATAGGGCCATCAAAGAGATACAGAATGAGTTAAACCTAAACCAGGAAGGTTCTGGCATCATGTTTGTTCTTCCTGTCTTGCAGATTCATGGGCTTGCAAATCCATTGAAAAAAGAAGAAAACCCGTCATGATTTCGCAAGAACATATGAAAAACCATATCAAGGGACACCTATGGAATTGATAACATCAAATGTATTGTTAAATCTTGGTCTTATTACTGTTATTTCACTACTCGGTGCTGTTGTGTTAAAAAAGTATAGCTTTCCTGCGGTTCTGGTATACATCGTTATTGGAATGCTTATCAGTCCATCTGTGTTAAACTTAATCAACCCCACACTGCTATCGTATGACTCTATCATCACCCAAGTAACCCTTTCAATAATCGCCTTCTCTATTGGAGAAACGTTTCTAATCAAGAACCTTAAGTTTGTTGGAAAGCCTGGTGCTATTCTTTCCATACTACAAGCAGTTTTTACAACCATAGTTGTAGCAGGAGGTCTTCTTCTTTTCAATACATGGCTCAAGCTCTCAATTCCTTCGATTCTTCTTCTAGGTACAATTGCAGCAGCTACAGCTCCAGCAAGCACTTTTATGGTCATTCGTGAGTATAAAGCCAAGGGGCCTTTTACCAATTTCTTGTTAGCGGCTGTTTCCATCGACGACGCTGTGGGTATCTTGTTGTTTGATATCATGATTGTTGTTAGTAAGCTCATGTTAGGGAAAAGTATGGTCAACATAGGTTTTTCCATTCTAGTGCCTGTAATTGACATTGTACTTTCATTGGGGTTGGGGGTTGTTTTAGGTCTTCTTTTAGCCTATTCTACACAAAGAATTCATGGCAGTTCCTCCTATCTCATCTTTACTCTTGGTATGATTCTTTTTGCTACTGGACTCTGCACCTCGTTTCATCTCTCTCCTCTTCTGTGTTGTATGGCATTGGGGGGTGCATTTTCAAATTTCTCTAACAAGTCCACAGAAGTATTTTCTATTGTTGAAAATTTTTCCCCGCCTATCATGTTAATGTTCTTCATTGTTTCGGGAGCTAACCTTGATGTCACAATTCTCCCAAGCGTTGGATGGATCGGTTTGGCAACCATTGTTCTTCGAACAATTGGAAAGCTATGGGGAACAGAACTTGCTGGGAAAATCGCTAAACTCCCCCCCAAATTCAGTAAATATCTTGGTTATGCCATGTTACCACAGGCAGGAGTAGCAATCGGTTTTGCATTGTCGGTAAAAACTGCATTTCCAGAATTTGAGTTTATTACCACCATTGTGGTAGCAAATGTTGTGTATAGCCAAATTGTCGGTCCTCTTCTCGCTAAATATGCACTGTTCCAAACCGGGGAAGCCTCTTTAGAAAATTGAAAACCCTGCTATGGAAATAATATCCTCCAATATTTTTTTAAACATTGGCATCATCGGTAGCATTGCATTAGCTGGATCGATGCTTTTAAAGAAATACAACTACCCAGCCGTTTTAGTATATATCGTACTTGGGATGATCGTTAGTCCATCCCTGTTAAATCTTATAAGCCCAACTCTTATGTCCTACGACTCGATTATTGCACAAATTGGTCTTTCTTTCATTGCGTTTTCTATTGGCGAAACATTCTCCGCAAAAAACTTAAAACTAGTTGGTAAACCAGGAGCTATTCTGTCTATCCTGCAATCTGTGTTTACAGCCGTGATTGTTGCAGCCGGATTGCTTCTTCTCAATCCTTGGTTTCGTTTGCCCATTCCTGCCATCCTTATACTAGGCACTATTGCAGCCGCTACTGGTCCAGCTAGTACCTTTATGGTAATCCGTGAATACAGAGCGAAAGGACCTTTCACAAATTTATTATTAGCTGCTGTTTCTATCGATGATGTAGTGGGTATCATCTTATTCAACACCATAATCGTAGTGAGCGGATTCATGTTGGGAGGCACCCCGGTTAACATTGGCTTCTCCATCCTTTATCCTCTGATTGACATTGTTGTATCGGTTAGCTTGGGTCTCATTTTAGGGCTTCTCTTGGCATATGCATGCCAGCGCATTCATGGAAATTCTAGCTATCTCTTGTTCACATTGGTAATGCTCTTATTCGCAACGGGTCTTTGTTTGACATTCAAATTGTCCTACCTCTTATGTTGTATGGCCCTTGGTGGAGCAATGTCTAATTTCTCTCAAAAATCATCAGAAGTATTTTCTGCTATCGAAAACTTTTCCCCCCCCATTATGCTTATGTTTTTCATTGTTTCGGGAGCAAATCTTGATATTACTACTCTTCCATCGGTTGGATGGATCGGCCTTGCTACTATTATTCTTCGTTCTATCGGAAAGATATGGAGTCCTCAATGGGCAGGTAAAATAGCCAAAATACCCCCCAAAATTAGCAAATACCTTGGTTATGCAATGTTACCACAAGCAGGGGTACCCATAGGGTTTGCCTTAACTGTCAAAAGTATCTTCCCAGAATTTGATTTTATTCTTACAATTGTTATAGCAAATGTAATTTATAGCCAGATTGTTGGACCCCTGCTTGCAAAATATGCATTGTTTCAAATGGGGGAAGCAACGTTAGAAAAAGCTTGAACCCTTTTTTAAAATGATCTAGGAGGATATATGAACAATCAAGTTGGTTTTATTGGATATGGCAACTTAGGGAAAGCGATGATCCAGAGGCTTTCAGAAAAGAAAACACCTCTTCTACTATGGAATCGTTCAATAGATGCTTTAGAAAACAGTTCTTTACCTTACACAAACAAATTATCCGCTCTAGGAAAACAATGCCAACACATATTTATTAATGTATTTGACAGTTCGGCTGTAAGGGACATCTTGCAAGAGCTCTTACCCGCTTGCAAACAAGGCCACATCATCATTGACACAACCACCAATCACTTTACAGAAGTGCTTCCTTTCTTTGCGATGTGTAAAGAAAGAAAAGTAGACTATCTAGAATCTCCTGTGCTTGGGAGTGTCATACCTGCTTCTAAAGGGATGCTAACGACTTTAGTAAGTGGTAACGAGGATGCATATGAAACGATTCGACCCCTTCTTTCTATTCTTTCTAGGCATATCTATTATCTTGCCGAACCGGGCCTTGCTTCAAAAATGAAAATCATTAACAATCTATGCTTAGGTTCCTTCATGGCTACTTTAGCCGAATCTATTCATTTGGGGGAATCCATAGGATTGCCCTTGTCGAAAGTTCTTGAAATTTTGGGGAATGGTGGAGGCGATTCCTTGGTATTAAGAGCCAAGGCGGAAAGTATCGAAAAAGGGAATTTTGAAGCTCAATTTTCAAATGCTTGTATGAAAAAAGATTTAAATTTGGTTACACAATTATCCCAAGAACTAAATCACACATTGTTTACAGCTACAGCTGCAAAAAATCTGTATACAATTCTATGCAACGAAAACATGGAAGACAAGGATTTTTCCTCCCTTTACCAATACATTCAAAATGTAAACAAGCTCCCATGAACAAATTCATTGAGAGCTTGTAATATGTAAAAACTTGCCACAATCTATTCGGGCAATACTTCTGTAAATCGCATTTTTTTACATAGTAAAGAAGGTGCTACAGTACCGCCATAAAAAGAACCATTAAATCGAGAGTCACTACCAACAGCAACAATATTTGATAGAACTTCAAAGATATTGTCGGAGTATCGAAGATTCTTAATCGGTTTCAATTGACCCTTCTCAATCAAAAAAGTACCGTCCCTCGTCAGCGCAGTTACTTCTCCGTCAATAGGACTAACGGGGTTTGCATACCAAAATCGAGTAACGTATATACCTTTTTCAACTTGCGATATCATTGCTCCAGGGTCTTGTGTAGTCGCAGACTCCAATACAAGATTTGTGGGTATCGGTCCCATATTACCAGGCAAAGCGTTCCCTGTATTTGGTTTGTGGTATTTTTTTGCAAATTTATCATCAAACACCATGTCTCGGAATACTCCCTTTTGAATCAACTGCACTGGATGAATATGGGGGTACCCCTGATGATCCATATACATGGATATTTGCTCCGGATGAAGAGGGTTTTCTGTTATATCCAAACAAGAATCTAGCACTTGGGTATTGAGTTTTTCAGAAAGATACGACCTTTTTTCGTCAATAGATTTTGTCCCCATCGAGATAAAAGCCATCATTCGAAGAATGTCCGAAACAGCTTCCGGTTTCAGAAAAACAGGATAATATCCAGGCTCTATGATAGAAGGAGAAGTGCCTTTTAAACACGTTTCCAATGATTCCTCTATCACTCTATCAATCGAAAGATCCTGTATGGTTTTGGCTGTTGTTTGAGAATACCCCGATACTCGATCCTTCATAATTTGAGACTGAAACTGGACAAAAGAAGAATGAGATTCATTTTGGAGTCCATTGGAATTGACACAAGCAGTCCCAAAGTTCTCATATAAAAAACTTCCGTACGCTTCTAATGAGGCATTCTTAATTTTTTGAAAATACGACGGAAAGAAGGACAGACTTTTTTCATAAAATTCCTTTGCATCAACCACAGGGTTTTCCTTACCGGAGTCTATCTGTAAGGGCGGTAGTGGGTACCCAGAAAACTCATTGTTCTCGGCTATGGTTTCGCAAATACCTTGTAAAGACTGTATAGAGCGGATCACTTCGTCAATATTCCTAGTATCAAGACTTGTTTTTGCCACACGTTTACCTTGCGCTAACTCTATGTCCGTTGAAGTTTGAATGGATCGGTTATTTTGATGAACATTGGATTGTGCAAATCGGAGCATCGTGGATTCTTTCTGGTGAAAGGATACTTGATATTCCCAACCAGAAAAGTTTTCTTCTAAATATTGTACGGTTTGTTGTGCAAGTTCTGAGTCCATTATCTTCATTGGATCACTCCTACTTTTTGATTTCGGAATCGTGCGGGAGAAGTACCGTGAGAAAGCTTCATCATCTGACCCGGCTCTCCTTTGCCACAATTCGGGACTCCATAGATATGATATTGAGATTCGTCTCCGATTGCATCGCAGGCATTCCAAAACGAAGGTGACTCTCCCATATAAGTTGGATTTTTAACGACTTCTTCCAATCTCCCTTTTCGAATCACTCGGCCATATTGGGACCCAAATTGGAAATTCATTCTTCGGTCATCAATCGACCAACTTTTGATACCGTCGAATAGAAGTCCGTCATCAATATCGCGAATCATTTGTTCAAGAGTTTGATTCCCTGGTAATAAGTTAATGGATGTCATACGGATTAAAGGATAATTCCAATATCCATCCGCTCGCATTGCCCCCATAGGCCTTTCGCCGGTCTTAAAGGCAGTTTCACGAGAATTCAAATACCCTTCCAGTAGACCGTTTTTGATGAGATAGACTTTCTGTGCCTTGACACCTTCATCATCATAGGCAAAGAAACCAAAAGCCCCAGGAACTGTTGCGTCTGCTGTAATATCAACAATTGTAGATGCCAACTGAGCAATTCTCACTTTATCTTGAGTCATGTACGATGTGCCCGCATACGCAGCTTCGCTTCCCATCACCCGATCCAATTCTGCTGGATGTCCAATCGATTCATGAATCTGCAATGCCATTTGATTGCCCATGATAATGATATCCTTTGTTCCCGATGGACACAGAGGGGCATTTGCCAACGCTACAGCCTCTTGCGCGCATTGTAAAGCATGTCCAGTCAAGTCTGTTTTTTGAACAAACTCATACCCAAAGGTTGAATAATCTCCACCAAACGCATTGGGGTAGCTTCGACTTTGCATTTCCCCTTTTTCGTTTCTCGCAAAAGCAGTGATTCCACACCCTGACTCATGTCTGGTTTGTTCGATAAAAGAGCCTTCTGTAGAGAGAAAAAAACGATGCAGTTTCCGAAACGACATGGACGCTTCCCGTAAAAAAATAGAGGGAATCTTCATGGCGGAAGAAGCTTCTTTTAGATATTCAATTTTTTCTTGTAAAGATACCCTAAAGGGGTCAATAACCGCCACGGATTGTACACAATCGTCTACAACAGGTATAACTGCCAGTTGAATGTTTTGAGACGATACTTGTGCCGCGATTTCAGCCAATTGAACTGCTTGCCGTATAGCTTCTTCTATACTTTTCCAATGGGTATCGTTGGTAGAGGCAAAGCCCCAAGATCCATTTTTTAAAACACGAATCCCATATCCAATTTGGACAGAAGTACGGCTGGAATCCACAGATTCATTGCGTACGCGAAGATCATGGGAGTGGATTTCTTCAAACCGAATATCGGCATATTGCACATGATATGACTTTGCAAGTTCTATATAGGAGATAAGTTTATTCTTCATTCGTACCTTCTAATGCTTGCAATCGTTCAAGATAATAGGGAACAGAAGACTGTTTTAAACGGACACCCTCATAGTCAAGATTCTGTAAAAAGTCAATAAAGCTGTTCTCAGCATTACTCCATCCTCCATTGTTTTCCGCAACGTAGTAATCATATGTTTTTTGTACAATTTCATTGAGCTTTTCCTCAAATTCATTAATTTTTGTTTCAACCTCTGGATCTTGGTAAAAATAAGCCTGAATTTGTTCCCCAAAAAGAGTAAATGCTTCTTCTTTTAAAGCAGTTAACTCTGCGGAATCAGAGTACTCCCCCACGACAATGGGTTGGGATTCTTCTACCATTCCTTCTTCCTCTGTTTGTTGAGATGGATTATCGGGTGCAATGGAAGAAAAGAAGTTCGTTTGGGAGTAAACATAGTAAGAAAGAAGTCCTAGAACAATAATACAAACAACTACAATAGAGACGAATTTAGTACTGGTGGATTTTTTTGTTTTCGGTCTCGGTCTCCATGATCCTGATTCAGATATATCTAAATCCTCGATATCTGTAGTTTCATAAGGCGTTTCTACTTGTTTCACGGTATCCTCCATGATGAAAAGATTGAAGATCGTTGTATATCAGTCTATCAATATTTCTCTTAGAATCCACTCATCCATTCCATAGAACTAAACATTTCGAACATGGGCAAATAGACTTTTGTAATAACAAACAATACCATCAATCCAATGAATCCCAAGGATACTGGTTCAATCAATTTTGTTACTTTTTTCTTGCTGTCGTCTATTTCTTGTGAAATAACCGATATCAGAAAATCGGTATTTTCAATAAACTGTTCTTTGTTTACGCTAGATTTTAAAAAGGCAATAAAAGAACCCTGTTTTCCAAATGCCGAAGCAAATTTTGTCAAATCCATATTGCCGGTATATATCTGCTGAAATATAAAGGACAGTTCATCGCGTAAGGGTTCCTTTTGGATTGTTTCCAAAGATAATTCCAAAGCCTTCTCCAGTGGTATTTGATCTTTTAGGAGCATCGATAAAAGAGTAAACAATGACAATAACTCCTTTTTCCGAATATACGAATTATAAAAGGGCAATCGTAACAAAAGCCAGTCAATCCAATATCGATTTCTTCGTAAAAACCACCAAAACAACGCGATCAGAAGTAAAAAACCAAACACCAAATATCCCCAATTCATTTCTACCCAAGTAAAAAAAGAAAGTAGTGACAGAATGGTACCGGGCAACACTAGTTGCAATGATTCTGCCATGGAAACCATATTAGGAATCGCAAACGCAACTATCCCACAAGAAAGAAAAAAAGTGGACACAAACACAAACAAAGGATAAAAAGCTTGGGATCTACGATCTTTCTTTGCGTCGTACTGTTTTTTTGAAAATGTATACGCTTTGAGTAGATATGTACCCAAGTGCCCTGTTTTTTCTCCACTACGAATGATTGCAAGAAAAAAGGCAGGGGGTTGTAAAATGGCGTCCACCGATACAGCAATAGAATTTCCATGAGATATTTCTTCAAGAATGGTTTGACATACTTTTTTGATTTTTCTTGATTTTTGTGTTTGTACAAGAATTTCAAGAGTTTTAGCAACAGAAATTCTTTGACACAGCATTAGGCTCACTTGAAAAAGAAACTGTAGTTTTTCTGAAGCTGAAAGAACAATTACTTTGGAGGATGGTTTCTTTTTCATAAACATGGAAGCACTTCCTGGTAAGTTGTCAATCCTCTCTTAATGAGATCTGTCGCGTGATCTTTCATCGTAAAAGCAATGCCCTCATTTAAAAGCTGCATACACTGATTCACATTGGCATGTGATAAGAAAGAAAAAACAAAATCACGGGCCTTTTCGCTAATTTGGTTGATCTCAAACAACCCCACTCTTCCCAAATAACCAGTATTGTTACAATAATGACATCCCCGTCCTTTTTTTTGGGTTTCCACATGGAAAACTTTTTGGTACATAGGTGAAATCTTTTCTTCTACAGAACAATAGGGACAAGATTTGCGAATCAGTCGTTGATTAATAATAAGTTGGAGAGCATCTGCAATTAAAAAAGGTTCCAATTGCATTTCAAGAAGGCGCAAAACAACATCAGCGGTTGTTTTTGTATGAATGGTTGAGAGTACATAATGACCCGTTAGTGATGCCTCACAAGCCAATCGAGCTGTTTCTTTATCTCGTATTTCTCCCAATAGAATAACATCGGGATCTTGTCTTAAAACACGCTTTAAGTACTCAGCATAAGTCAATCCAAGAGCTTCATCAACCTGAAATTGACTTATAATGGGATCTACAATTTCTATGGGATCTTCTATGGACAAAACAGACTTAGACGTACAATCAAGTTCTTGGAGAATTGCATGAAGGGTTGTGGATTTACCCGACCCCGTAGGACCATTGACAATAATTGACCCACTTCTTTTACGAACAGCATTTTGAACGAATTTCATTTGGAATTCTGTCATTCCTAACAACTCTAACTTTTGCAATTGATTGCAAACAGGAAGAATTCGTAATACTGCTTTTTCTCCATATAGAGAAGGTACAATGGACGCTCGAATATCAAATTGACAACTCTCATGACGAAAACCACCTTCTTGAGGAAGCCTATTTTCCGTAATATCCATACCCCCTTTCAATTTGATAACGCGCGTCATTTTCTGGTACTCTTCATGGGAGATCGAATCAACAGGATGCAAAAGACCATCAATTCGATATCGAATACTTACCATTTTTTCCTGCGGTTCAAAATGGATATCCGTTGTACGCCGCTGAAATGCATATGAAAAAAAGCATTCCAATGTTTCATCACCTTGTAAAGTGGTATGCTCCCCTTTTTTGTAGGGAATCTCCAAGCCAAGTTCTTGTAAAATATCATTCTGTACTTCGATGGGGACAGGAATCATTGAGTCGAAATGAAGAGATGTACCATCCCAATCCACGGTATGGATTTGGTATTTTTTTCGGTAATGGTGAGGAATCAAATCTTTAGAGAAAAATCGCAACTCCATTTTTGTATCCAAAACTGTTCCTTCTTTCTTCTTTTTTTTGTCCAAATCATATCTTTTCCCGGTTCTAATGGTTGTACCCAAATCGCCTTCATTTTACATGCCTTCGCACCTTTAACATCCGTAAACAGCTGATCTCCAATGACACAAATCTTGGAAGGTTCAACGTGAATCCTCCGAGATGCTTTAAGGAAATAATATCGAATCGGCTTTAGCGCCCATGGGATGTAAGCCAATTGAAGTGGCTGAGAAGCTCTTTTTATTTTTTTCCTAGAATTGTTGGACACAATGATGATTTGAAACTGTTTTTTTGCTTCCAGAATCCAGTTCTCAACACTTTGGGCTATTGTATCAGAAGTTCTTGGAAGAATGGTATTATCAACATCCAATATGATCCCTTCGATGCCCCATGTTTCCAACATAGACAAAGGAATGGATTCGAGACTTTCTGCAATTTTATCTGGTTTCATTGGAATGCGGAGCATTTTATTCATTCTTTGGTTGAAAAAGTACAGTGGGCAATTGGCTTTGTATTTCCTTCATCAAGGCAATGAAAAAAGCTTCTTGGTCTGTGTTGGTAATAACAACAAATTCTCCTACTTCGTCCTTCATAGAAGCTAGGGTTACCAGAGCAACTCCTTCGCTTGTATGCAGTAAATGTTGGACATACCAAATATCTTCTTTGGGCAGTTGTACTTGATACTCTTTTTCTTTCCAACTAGGGGATATATTTCCTGACATTCCGGTTATGCTCCTCTAAAGATTTGCTAAAAGCGTGGGTTCCATCCCCTTTTGATACAAAAAAATAATACTCGGTATCGGCTGGCCATAATGCTGCCTTTATTGCGTCCAGACTAGGATTGCAAATAGGCGTCGGTGGGAGACCAGGGTACATATAGGAATTGTAAGGAGTGTCTGTTTTCAATTCTTCTTCTGTAAAAACATACCCTTCTCTGGGTATGGCATACTCCAAGGTAGCACAGGATTGCAAAGGCCATGAATCCCGTAACCTATTATGAAAAACAGAGGATACTAGACTCATTTCTCCAGAACCCACCGATTCCTTTTCAATAATGGAGGCGAGCGTCATGATTTCAGTCCAAGTCATTCCCAACTCTTGAGCTCGTAGGAGATGATTTTCTTCAATTAAGCTATCATATTGTTGAAGCATTTGTTCAATCAGTTTTATAGAACTGAGTTTAGAGATATAATACGTTTCTGGATATAGATATCCTTCTAGAGAATCAGATTCCAGAACCTCCTCTTGAAATCGAAATGGGAACCAACCTCCATTGAATTTCGCAAGTTCAATAAATTCCAAGGGATCTTCAATCATTTCTTCTTGATACAACATCATGGCAATTTGATTGATCGTCCACCCTTCTGGAATCGTATATGTATACACCTTTTCCTGTCCTTGAAGAAGCCAGCTCACTAGTTCTTGAATTGTTTGGATACCTTCTTCAATCTCATAATCACCACTTCTTACTTTCGCATCCACCTGATGGAATCGAAGGTACAGTATGAATATATCTGGATTTCCAATCAAATCTAACTCATGGAGCTTGTTTGCAATGGTCTCCAACGATTCTCCCTGTTCAATGGAAAAGGACACAGGTCCATGATAGGCTACATGAATCCCTTCTTGGAACCATTGAAACCCCATCCACCCAGTAAAGAATAGCAACCCTGCTATAGTGATTGTTAAAAGAACATTTCGTTTGAAACGGCTTTTTTTTGAATGGATGTCAATTGTATTTTTATATCTCATTATCTCTTCTCTTTAAGTATTCCTGTAACAAAATCTGAGCTTCAATCATGTCTTTATTTGCTCTTTCTTGCAGGGTTTTCTTTTTGGATTTGGGTCGGGAACTTTGCGAACATTGGAGCGCAATTTTAGAAGTAAATCGCTCATCATACAAAAGAATAGTCTTAGCAGGAAACAACTTTTTAAGTTCTTCTGAAAACAATTCTGCATTTATAGTGGAAGGTGTAGACAGGTTTTTAAGATTTTTCGGGTGCCCCACAATAAGAAGATCTGCTTCCCGTATTTGGGGAACGCGCTGAACAATTATAGCAGGATTTGCTTGGTATTCCGATGTCGGAATAGAACACTTTGCAAACGAAAAAATTTCATTTTCATCGGTTGCCGCAATACCAATATTCTTTGTGCCATAATCAAATGCTATTATCATGTAAGTAGTATACCATAGTTACAGAATACGTAACGCCAAAGACGGACAATGTGCTACGCAATAACCGCATGTAACGCATTGGTCATAATGGATCTCAATGCAGTTTTTTTTCTCATTGTATTGCAGTGCATTAAACTGACAGGTTTTCGTACACGCTAAACACAAACTACAAAGGGAACGATTATAAAACAATTTTTTTTCTTCCAAATGTAACTTTTCTTTCATGTCCTCTTTATACGTATTTTCAAAAATAGCAATGTCGACGTCCAATTCTTGTTTATTCTTTACTCCAATAGCCACTGAGTGCTTATAGGGAAAATCTCGTACCCAGGTGATGGAAGGGTAAAAATCTTTGTACAATCGACCTCCTCCTAAGGGTTTCATAACAAAGAGCCCTTTGCCTGCTTCATACAATTGCTTAATGTTCTCTTTTTGGTCTTCTAGATTCCCATGAATAAGCCCATGACCCACCTGATTGAAAATGGGGTGGACTACCTCAAATTCAGGGTGAAGAAGAAGTTGTTTTGTAAGCTGTACAGAGTGTGTAGAGATTCCAACAGCTCGTACCTTGCCTTGCTTTTTTGCATCCATAACGGCTCTTAATGCCTCTCGATGTCCCTTCAATGTATATATACTCTCTTGCTCATGCAACATAAAAATATCAAAATACTCTCGCTGTATTTGCTGCAATCCATAATCAATTTCTTCCATCATCCCTTTGTAATCAGGTTGATAGGATTTCGAAGAAAGAACCATTTGGTTTTTTTTGTGAGAGGGAATATGGGTAAAAAAAGAATAGGTTTGATACAAATGAGCAGTATCAAAGAAATTCACACCTTGATCAAACGCATACTCAAGTAAGAATTGACTTTCACGAGCCGGTATATTGGCTTGCAAAGGACTTATTACGAGTGTCCCAAATGCCATTTCAGATACAAGGATCTGTGTAGATCCAAGCAATACCTTATTCACGGTTTTTCAAAAAATCTTGCAAAGCTTGAGAAATAGGAGGGATGTCTTCTTTATGAATCGCACCAAGAGAGACTAATTTTGGATTCCCTCCGCCTCGGATGGAGAATTTCGATTGAATGTGTTTTAATACATCTTTGCAATTGATCTCTCCTGAACTTGCAAGAACCCCAATGTACTGTTCTTCGAAGCTGGATGTGATGAACGTTAAAATAGGCTTTTTGGTCCGAGACCGGAGTTGATCTGCATACCCTCTTAACATATTCATGTCGCTGTTATCCAATGAATGCACTAGCAATGAATACCCTCCAATATCTTGTGCTTGTTGAATAACATCACAGGCGGAAGAAGACTGTAAGGAGGATCGTAAAGAACGTATCTCTTTGTCTTTTTCTTTCAGCTCAATCTGTAAAGATTGGATCGCAGGAATAAGATCAATACCAGGCTTGTCAATGATTCTTTTGGCTTCTTTCACCAACTTTGATTCTTCTCGACACCTTTCAATTGCTTTCATACCAACCACAGCTTCAATTCTTCGAAGGTTAGACCCAATGCTATATTCTTTGATAATACTAAACAACCGTAGTTCTGAAGTGTTAGAAACGTGGAGTCCACCACACAGTTCTTTTGATATATCACAAATCTCCACAATCCGAACTTCTTCTCCATACTTTTCTTTAAACAAAGCAGTTGCACCTTCTTGTACAGCTTGCTGCAAAGATTTTACTTCAGTTCTGACATATTCTGACCGAGCAATCCAATGATTTACATCGTCTTCAATTTGATGTATTTGGTCTACCGACAAGGCTTCAAAAGCATTAAAATCAAATCGTAGAGAATCAGGCTCCACATACGAACCAGATTGATTCACATACTCCCCAATAATGCGCTTTAAAGCACCATGAAGTAAATGCGTTGCTGTATGGGCTCTTCGAATACCTCTACGAAATTCCACATCAACGGTGATCTGAACGGTGTCTCCTGGATGGAATTGACCATTCTCAAGAACAGCTTCATGAATAATTAGGTTTTCGACAGGAGAAAATGTTCGCGTTATCTTAAAAACACCTCCATTGGATTGGATCATACCCTGGTCTCCAATGGGGCCGCCTTTTTCGGGATATAGCGGGGTTTGATTTACTAGAATTGTATAGGTTTCTTGGGTCTGATTCGCTACCGTTACTGGCTTGCCCTTGTGCAAAATGGTTCGTATGATGGCACTAGAAGCATCTCGCTCATACCCCAAAAAAAGAGTATTGCCAATTTCATTTCGTAGATCCACCCAGTAATCCGTTTCAGAAATAGTGTCCGAAAATGCATGAACAGTTTTCGCTCTTTGTTTCTGTTCATCCAAAAGAGAATAAAATTGCTTCTCATCTAGACATAACCCTCTTTCCTCCAGCAGCTCTTTGGTTAGTTCAACGGGAAAACCATAGGTATCGTGGAGCTTAAAAGCAATATCTCCAGGAAACATGGAAGCAACTTTTGAAGCTGCTTCTTGAAATATTTTATATCCATCTTTCAACGTTTGACTAAACTGCTCTTCTTCGTTTGTTACAACAGTTTTCACATTATCCGTATGGGCTAGAAGCTTTGGGTACCTTTCTGCCATCTGCTGAATCACTTGTTCGCAAAGCGGGGCCAAAAAGGTTTCTTCAATGCCGAGTAAATGTCCAGACAATTTCGCTCTTCGAATCAACCTCCTTAACACATACCCGTGTTTGCTATTCTCAGGAAATACTCCATCGGAAATTAGAAAAGGAATGGCCCGAACATGGTCCGCTATTATATTAAAACGAAATCGTTTTTCTTCTTTGCTTATACCCGATATTTTTTCAATCGATTGAATCACGGGAAGGAATAGATCGGTATCATAGTTGGACTGCACATGATTGAGCACACAAGAAATCCGTTCCAAGCCCATACCGGTATCAATATTCTTTTTGGGGAGAGGCAATCTCTCTCCTTTTTCATCCATTGTGAATTCCATAAAAACCAAATTCCATACTTCTAAGAAACGGCCACAATCGCACAAAGGATTACAATTCTCCTTTTTACATCCAATCGAAGAACCCAAGTCAATATGTATTTCGGAATCAAACCCACAAGGGCCTACGGCGGCCATTTGCCAGAAATTATCTTTGGATTCAATAATTTTCACAGCCGGTAGCAGAGTTTTCCAAATCTCTTTGGATTCCGTATCGTCCGGAAAGACTGTGACCCAAATCAAAGCAGGGTCAATTTTATACACATTTGTAAGCAAATCCCAGCTTAATTCGATGGCTTCTTTCTTAAAGTAATCCCCAATGGAAAAGTTGCCAAGCATTTCAAAAAAAGTATGATGTCTAGGTGTTTTACCAACATTCTCTATATCGTTCGTGCGAAGACAGGGCTGAGAAGATGTCATTCGAGGTGAAATAGGAGAAGATTCCCCCAAGTAATACTTCTTTAATGGAACCATTCCTGCCACTGTAAAGAGAAGAGTTGGGTCATCAATGGGCAAGGGAGAAGGATCTAGAATCCTATGATCCTTTTCTTTAAAAAATTGTAGAAACGCTTTTCGAATTTCATTTGTATTCATAGTTGAACTCCTAGTCCATCAATGTAAGTATACCTGGCAATTGTTTTCCCTCTATATAAGCTAGGGTAGCTCCTCCACCCATCGATATATAAGTAAAATAATTCACATATCCAAAGGTTTCGATCGCTGCCGCCGTATCTCCACCAGCAGCCACTTTATATGCATTTTTGAGAGTGCCAGCAAGTGCATACAATTCTTTGGTTCCTTTGTTGAAAGCAGGCACTTCAAAGATTCCCATAGGTCCATTAAAAAGAATTGTAGCGGCAGGAGATAGCTCTTCAACAAAGAGCTGTACGGTTTTTGGGCCAATATCTACCCCCATCAGATCGTTGGGTATTTCTCCCAAAGGTACTGTCGCCGTGTAGGTTGGTTGATGTGCATCATCGGTAACAACAAAGTCTGTAGGTAAAACAACTTTTGTGTTTGTTTTTTTGGCGAGTTGCAAAATGCCCTCTGCTACGTCAATTTTATCTTCTTCCACTAAGGATTGCCCTACAGAATAGCCCATGGCTTTTAAAAAAGTAAATGCCATTCCTCCTCCAATAATCAATTTGTCTAGTTTACCAAGTAGTGCTTTTAACAATCCTAGTTTGGATGAAACTTTTGCTCCTCCTTGTAGAAGAACAAACGGACTTTGCGGGTCTGTATTCAAATGTGTTAATTCTGCTATCTCTTTCTCCAATTGAAATCCAGCATAAGAGGGAAGAAAATCAGGGATTCCTGTAACGGAAGCATGATCCCTGTGACAACAACTGAATGCATCGTTTACGTAGGTATCCCCAAGCTCAGATAAAGCCCTTGCCAATTCTATATCTCCCTTAACTTCTCCTGGGTGGAAACGGATGTTTTCCAACATCAAAATGCCCCCATAAGGGATTTCTTGAAGTTGTTTTTTTACACTTGGACCCACAATGTCCTGGGTGCTTTTCACAATTACTTCCGGTCCTAAAATTTGACCCACTCGAAGAGCCAATTTCTCAGTCTGAAAAATAGCTTCGTGATCTTTAGGGCGTCCTAAATGAGTGATTAAAACAAGTTTTGCTTTTTGAGAAAGTAAGAAATTAAGAGTAGGAACGGCTGCTAAAATCCTGGACTCTGAGGTAATGTTTCCTTGTTTATCCAAGGGTACATTCATATCGACGCGAACAAGTACTGTTGTGTTTGAAAAATAATGGTCTCGGATAGATTTCATTTGTTCATCTGTAGACGTACATAATCAACCAATTGAGCAATTCTTGAAGAATAACCCCATTCATTGTCATACCAGCTTAGTATTTTTACCAAATGTTCTCCGATGACATCTGTCGAAAGACTGTCAACAATACCCGAATAGGGATTTTGTACATAATCTTTCGAAACAAGAGGTTCTTCAGAATATCCTAATATCCCTTTCAAATCATTCTCTGAAGCTTCTTTCAAAGCACGATTTACTTGTTCTTTTGTAACGGGTTTTTCTACTTGGCAGACTAAATCGGTAATAGATACGGTGGGAGTTGGTACACGTAAAGAAATTCCCGTAAGCTTTCCCTTCAATGCAGGAATCACAATTCCTACGGCTGCAGCAGCCCCTGTGGTTGTAGGGATAATACTTTCTGCCGCTGCTCTCGCTCTGCGAAGATCTTTATGAGGTGCATCTACCAACTTTTGATCTGCTGTATACGAATGCACTGTGGTCATAAAACCATACTGAATTTGAAAATGGGAATGGAGTACTTTTGCAATAGGAGCTAAACTGTTAGTGGTACAAGATGCGTTAGATATAACCTGATGTTTCGAGAAATCAAAATCGGTTTCATTAACACCCATGACAATCATTAAATCAGCATTCGAAGAAGGCGCTGTAATAACAACTTGTCGGATATTTCCCCGCAGGTGTTTTGAAGCCATTTCTCTCTTTGTAAATACTCCCGTTGCTTCTATGATCAATTCGATAGAAGGGTCCCAGGAAAGACTCCCAATGTCCTTCTCGTGCGTCATTTTGATCCGTTTTTCCCCCACGATTAAAAACTCTTTGTCGAATGCCACATTTTCAGGATACGATCCATACACAGAATCATGTTTCAGTAAAAAAGCAGAGGTTTCCAAAGGCGCTAGTTCGTTGATTTGAACTACATTTACTTCTGGATACTCCGTAAGCAATACTTTACATATCTGTTTTCCAACTCGACCAAAGCCATTAATACCAACATTCATAGTGGTCCCCCCATGGTTCTTTAGATTCTACCTCAATTGTATGATCCTACTTGAAAAATTCAATGAAACGAACACTTCGTAACCTTTCAAAAAAAGGATGTGATATAATTTTTTTGGAGGTTTGTATGAAAAAAAGAAACAAGTCTGCAACCATGATATGTAGTATGATTTTGATAACGCTTTCACTCTTTGTAGCCAATTGCTCCCAGAATTCCTCAAAGCAATCCACAAGCTACAAAACCCAGACGTATTACCCTGAAAAATGGGAAACGGACAATTTCCCCGACTACCATCTAGAAATCGTTCAATTTCATCATGAAGACAAATGTGATACATGCACATTTCTACAAAACTCCATTATTGAATTGTTAAATACGACCTATGCACAGGAAGCTGAAGAAGGAATCATCATTTATCACAGCATTATGACCAATTATGCCGAAAACACCCCCATTAAACAAGAATTTTCTGTCATGGAAGAGGATCTTTGTAGTTCTATCTACATCAAAGGAAAACATCAGCACATCGAAATATGGAGAGATCTCTTTTTAGCTGCTGACGAAGATCCTGTGTATGCAAAAGAACTGTTACAACAAAAAATTGAAAAGCGTATAGAAGAAGCTAGAAAAATAGAAAATAGAGAAAACCCATGAACTTTTTCCCTGTCATTCGATATTATAGGTAAATTTCTCAGTAGAGGTGAACATGCATCGAAAGAGTAAAAACCTTTTCATAGTGATGTTTTGCGTGGCTTGTATCCTCGTTTCTGGATTTCAGTTCCACTCTACCTATGCAACAACATCCACTCACCAATCTCTGGATTATTCTTACACAACAAAAAAACAAGTTTCCATTTCGTCGGATCCTCGTATTGAATTAATCTCCATTATGCAAATGATGATTGGTGCTTGGCCTATGACAGAGTTGGAATTTGATTATTTACACGATGTCCAAGGTACTTTTTTCCAATATTACGGTCACCCCGCCATCGAAATGTTTAGTTTTATGTGGTACAACTATGGCTTTTCGCAAGAAATTCCATCCACCTTTATGCTACATCTTTCCAACCCCCCGGAGCTCAAAATTCTCACTCCTTTTACAAAAGAAATTACTGATAAAGGAGGAGGTGACAGAAATCTAAATGATTTTTTAGTCCTTCTTCGTGATTTTGCCAAACAAACCAATTTCATTGGTTTTTATCACCAGCATCAAGGTTTTTATCAAGAGTGTGTTGAGCAGGTTGAAAAGAAACTAGGAACCAAGAATACAATTCCCATGTTAGAGGACTATTTTGGGTTTTCGGATCGATCGCATGGTATGATTTTAGTACCCTTGTTTAGTGAAATTGGCTATGGAACCCATGTAGATAAAAATTACTTCGCCCTCGTTGGACCCTATGATGTAGAAGAAAAGAAAGGGGATAAAAACCCGTATTGGGCTGGTCCTGACGACCTACACAAACAGCTTCTCAAAAGCTTCAGCTATGCGTATATAAATCCATTATTGTTCGATCGCAAAACCGATATTCTCACTACTGCAAAGCTTTTTAAACCAATTTCAACGCAAATGAGATATCAGAAAATTGTAGATTGGCAAAGCTGTTTAACAGAGCATATCGTAAGAGGAGTCTCACAAAGCTTTACTCTTCAAGAATATGGGCCTGAAGAACATATTAACCAGAGAAACCAAGATATTCAAAGTTTCTATGTGTACATTGACTATATTGGAGAATGGTTACGAATGTACGAGAATCACAGAAATGTATACTCCAATTTTGAGAAATTTTACCCTGTCATATTCAATTCCATTCGCCAATTATGTGAATGTCCCTTAATTCCCACCATGGTTTCTGTCGAAAATGTCTCCGAGAATGGGGTTCAAATTGCATGGAAAGACAATACAACCGAACCTGGCGCATTGTTGATCTATCGGAAAACATTAAAAAAAGACTATGAAATCATCCACCAGACAGACCTTAGAGATGTCTCAGTATGGACAGATCCCAATGTAACCATCGGGGAAACATATTGGTATCAAATAGCCATACAGGGACTAGGGGGGACTATTCGATCGTATGCAGTACGGGCCACGATTCCATCCTACCCACCCCTTGCTCCCGAAAACGTCCAGTATGAAAAAGAAGAGAATTCTTTGCGATTCTTCTTCTCATATTCCTACAAAGCAGAAGGGTTTACCTTGTTTGAATGGGACAATGGTGAAAAGAGACCATTGCAGAGTATTTCTTTTGAAGACTTTGATCCAGAGAATGAAAACATCTATACCATTATCCTGGAAGAACATGATTCTGCCAGCGACCACCTATTTTTTGTTTGTTCCTATATCACAGTCTCAAAGTCATCTTCCAAGAAAGAGCGCCTTTACAGCTCCCCCTCCAACTTCATTCAAATAGAGGGAGTAAAACCCTAAAAAGAAAAAGGTTACCCTTTCCAGAATTCTTTCAGTAAGCTTGCATAAAGATTGGGATTGTGGATACCTGGAACATAGCCCCATTCTTCGGGGAGCAGTTTTCGATAGTTTGGGTGATCAAATCGGCTGTCAATGAGCAATACAACTCCTCGATCTTCTTCTGTTCGAATCACTCTTCCCACCGCTTGTAATACTCGATTGATACCAGGGTACACAAAAGCATATCCAAAGCCAGATTCTTCGTTCTCATCAAAATATTTTTTCAAAATCATATTTTCTAAATTGATACTAGGTAGACCCACACCCACAATTATGGCTCCCGAAAGCTGATCTCCCACCAAGTCAATGCCTTCCCCAAAAATGCCCCCCATTACAGCAAATCCGGCCAAAGATCTACCATGTTGGTAGGAAAAAGAAGCTAAAAAGGAAGAGCGTTCTTTTTCGTTCATAAAGGGTTTTTGTAGAATACAAGAGGTTTTCCCTTTCACCATTTGAAAGGTATCGTAAACTTTGTTCATGTAATCATAAGAAGGAAAGAAAACAAGATAATTTCCTATTTTGGACTCTACCATCGATTGAATGTATAAAGAAATTTTTTCATAAGATTGTTGACGTTCTTTGTATTTCGTAGAAATTTCGTTTTCAATCATCACCTGTAAGTTTTCTTTAGGAAATGGAGAGTCCGTTCGAAACTGTACCGACTCTCTTCCTCCTCCAAGCATACGAACAAAGTATTGAATAGGGGAGAGTGTCGCTGAAAAGAAAACCGATGTATAGCTTCTTTGAAGAACATTCTGCAAGATACTCGAAGGATCCATACAAAACAACTTGCATCGAATCCCATTCTTTTCAACAGTGCTTAAAAAGCAATAATGGGAATCAAACAAATCATGGATTTTCATAAAATGTTTTAAATCATAGAACAACACTACCAATGAATAGGGCACATCCTTGAAATGTTTTTCTTCCAAAACAGATTTTAAAGTTTCATACGACGTTTCAATTTCTATCAAGAATTCTTCGGGAACGGTCGTTGCATAATAGTAGTTCATCGTTTCCTCGGCATCCATTTTGTTTTTTATCAATTGAAACGCATCCATAAGTTTGTTCAGTGGCTCGGTTAGATCTTCCATCGATCTTGCTTCTTGCATTACCTTCTGTATCTTGTACTGAGCAATTTCGGACGAAAACATTTCCTGTGCTCTCTTCACCATATTATGAGCTTCATCTATTAAAAAGGCAAACTTTCCATTGCCGGTATGTCCAAAAAAGTACCGCTTCAAAGACACTTTTGGATCAAATACATAATTGTAGTCGCATATAATACAATCGCACTTAAGGGACAGATCCAGCGAAAGTTCAAAAGGACAAATCGTAAACTTCTGTGCGGTATACACAATTTCTTCGGTCGAATAAAAATGAGTTTGCTTCAGAAGAGTATCCACGGCCTCAGTCACCCGGTCATAATACCCTTTTGCATAGGGACATTCATCACCAATACAATGGGTTACTCCCATAAGGCACACTTTTTCTTTGGCAGTTAACGAAATGCTCCGATACTGCAACCCCTTCTGATGTAACAATTGGACTGCTTTTTCGGCCACTTTCCTAGTCGGTGTTCGAGCTGTCAAATAGAAAATCTTGGCAATCCCCACGGACGGAACATTTTTCAAGGTTGCATACAACACAGCCATGGTTTTGCCGATTCCTGTGGGAGCTTGTGCAAAAAGGACATCTCCATTAGAAGTGGCATCTTGCACCGATTCAATCAACTCTTCTTGGCCTTTTCGATACGAAGAAAATGGAAATGCAAGTTGCTCAATAGAAGCATTTCGGCTCCATTCCCATTGCAGATCCTGCATAACACATTTTTCATATACCTGCACCAAGGAATGAAAAAACGTATGCAGAGTTTCATATAGATAAGCCTTGGTAAACTGCCGAATATCTCCTGTTTCTTTTTGATAATAGGTAACGATGACATTCATTTTGGAATACTTTTTTTCATGCGCGTACATAAATGCATAGCATTTAGCTTGCGCCCAATGGGTTGGAAACGACTCTTCAGAAATAGAATCCAGAGGGAGAACCGTACTTTTAATTTCTTCCACATAATATTGGTTTTCTCGAACAACCAGTCCGTCCATTCTACCAGTGAACTGAAATACAATATCATCATGGTGGTATTCGTAGTACAAGGGAATTTCAGAAGAATAGGTACCATCTTGCTTTTTCTGAATACTTTGCCAGTTTTTATGGACTTGAATACCTTCTTGCATTACGTTTTGCAAGGAATTTGTATAACACAAATCCCCCTGCCTAAAAATAGACTCTACAAATTCTCGAATCGAAATAGAAATAACAACAGGTTCGTTTAGATCTATGGACATCTAATCGTTCTCTTTCATAAAAAAGGGATCGTTTGTATCTTTCATATAATCAATGGTACAAGAAACAATAGTTTCAGAGTCTTCTTGTTGAAAAGAAACATATATTTTATGAGGAAGTATCTTCAAATCTTCAAAATAATATACATCTCCACTGTAATGGGTTAACTCACGAAACTCCTTTGTTTGGCCCAGCAATATTCCAAGATTGTCAAGATTGTTTACCACTTCAATATCTCCATATATCGGGTGCCTATAAACACCTTGGTAGGCTTCTGGCTTCAAGGGATCAACAATGAGCTTTAATGGAACTTGACCTGACGATTCAAGCTCTTCAATAGAAGGAGTGTATATGCCTGCAGGATCAAAATAACCCTTTCCAAAAATAGAAGCCACCTCATGATGAAGATTGTGATTGCTTGCATTGGTTAAGAGTACAAGTCCTGCATGGTGAGATGGGATCATCAGAAACAAAGAGGAAAATCCATAACCCGTTCCCACACACCAATAGACATCTTCAGTTTGTACTCTCTCATACACCCACCCACTTCGTGTGCAAAATGAATGCTCAGAAAAGAGCCCTGTACCTCTTCTATAGACTGGCTGCATAAGCTCTGCAAAGACATTTTGGCCATACAGGTTATCGCTATTTGAGGGTTGAGCCCACTGCTGTAAAAACAACTGAAGCCATTGAACAGCATCGTCTATATCCATGGAGATACCCAAGGCTGCTTTCATGGTTTCTGGTATTTCCATCATTGCATGACTGCCTACAGGAAATAAGTGTACGGTACCCTCAGAGTCAATATAGTGAGGATAGGCAAACAACTCTTTCTGATAATACTCCGATGCACCAATAACAATATCCATATTATTCTTGCTTGTTATTTCTGTTTTTAGTAGTTCTTCCCAGTTTTTCCCAGTAGTGTCCGAAATTGTTTTGGTTAAGAATAGTCGCATGCTATTTTGAGGGGAATAGGAATCTCGGAAGGAAGAATGTACTGTAAAGTCTTTTGTATGTTGCATGATATAGTTTTCATCAAATCCCAAAATAGGTAAAAACTGTCCCGCCTGAGGAGTCCATCCAGATCGTTCTAATACAATGTCATCAAAAGAAAAGGATTGCGTGACCCAAGGATTCTGCAGGGAAAAATCTCCTAGATACTCACGTACGGAAGAATCCCATTCAAATTGACGGTATTCCACCATGAGCCCAGCAAGGGCAGAAGTAAACAATCGGGAAGCAGTCCCAATTTGGAAAAGTGTATTCTTAGTAATGGAGTCACCCTCTGTTCGAGTTTTCCCATAACCCTTTAATAGCATTGTTTTGTCTTGATCAATCATGCAAATGGAAGCGCCTGGTAATTGTTGTTCAGATATCTGCTTGCCAAGGAAGGCATGCAATTGTTGCGCAATGGTAGAACCAGTCGAAGGTGCCCAGGCTTCGGAATCCTGTTTTTGTTCGTTTGTGCAAGAAACAAAAAACAAACAAAAAATGCATACAACACAAATAATTTTTTTCATATCTCTCTCCTAGTATTCCAAGAAATTTGTGGAGAACAAACGGTACGTAGACTATCGAGCATGAAAGATCGTCTTTCTTCCATATTTTTCTCGTACAAAATCAACTGCTTTATGGAGTTTCCGATCTTTTTCATAGAGGGAAGAAAACAAATCCTCATTGTCCATGAAAGAGGAAAGCCCGATACCAATCAATCGAACAGGGGAACGCAATTCCTTTTGAAGAAGTCGCCATGCTTCTTGAAAGATCTCTTTGTCCATTTCTACATACTTTTGCACAGTTGTCCTTCTCGTAATCGTTGTAAAATTTTGATAACGAATTTTCACAGCAATGGTTTTTGCTTTCAATCCTTGTTTTCGAAGTCGAAATCCTACTTTTTCTGACAATCGCATAACCTCTTTCTCAATTGCATTTCGATCGGTTAAGGCTTCATAAAAAGTATTTTCGTTGCTGATTGATTTACGTTCATGGACGCTAGCCTCATTGTATGTGGATACTCCTTGCAGAAGATTCCAAAGGGAATGCCCATAACTGCCTACTTGGCGAGTCAGTTCTTCTTTTGTTGTATACCGATACAAATCTCCGATGTGAAGAATGCCTTTTTTAGTAAAATACAGTTTTGTTTTTGGACCAATTCCAGGGATACGCCCAATGGGAAGTTCTTTTAAATAGTCTCTTTGACCTCCCTCGGGAACGATGGTTAAGCCGTCCGGTTTTCCATCTTCTAAACAGATTTTTGCCAACGTGATCGTGCTTGCAATGCCAATAGAAACCGTAATCCCTAGTTGTTCAAAAATGCTATCCTTTAACTGCAGTGCCAATTGTTCTTCTCCTCCAAAAAGGCTCAGACAGGAAGAGATTTCAGCGAAACCTTCGTCTATGGAGCGTACGTGCACATCAGGAGAAAACTGTCGAAAAATAGCAAACATTCGATCAGAATAGCTAGAATAGGCTCGGTAATTACCCTTTAAAAATATCCCATTCGGACAAAGTTGATGAGCCCTATACCCAGACATTCCAGCATGAATGCCAAATTTTCTGGCCTCATACGAAGCAGCAGTGATCACTCCTCTTCCACTGGAGCCACCAACAACCACTGGCAATCCTCTCATGGTAGGCTGCATCGCCAATTCCACAGAAACAAAAAACATATCAGCATCAGCAAATAAAAAACGATGTTTCATAGTAAAAGTATACCTAAGATTTTGGTCAAATTTGCAAAGTTTACCTCATTCGTAACTGCAATTCAAGAAAGAAGCATTACAATAGTAATCGAACATTTTTTTTAAGGAGTATGTATGAACATAGAGAATTATACATTTGTAAAAAAAGAATATATCGATGAAATCAAAACAACAGGGTACCTTTTTGAACACACGAAAACAAAGGCAAAGGTTATCTATTTAAGCAACAATGACGACAACAAAGTGTTTCTTGTTGGTTTCCGTACCCCTGCTTCTAACAATACCGGTGTTCCTCATATTCTGGAGCATTCTGTCTTGTGTGGAAGCCGTAAATTCCCTATCAAAGATCCTTTTATGGAATTGGTAAAGAGCTCTCTGCAAACTTTTATCAACGCCATGACTTTCCCTGACAAAACAATATACCCTGTCGCGAGTCGAAATCAAAAAGATTTTCTTAATCTAATGAATGTCTATATGGATGCCGTTCTTTACCCTCGCATTTATGAATATCCAGAAATTTTACAACAAGAAGGATGGCATTATCAATTCGAATCCAAAGAGTCAACGCCCACCATAAGCGGAGTAGTGTACAATGAAATGAAGGGGGCATTCTCTTCACCTGAATCGATTCTCTTTCGAGAAATTTTGCACACTATGTTCCCTGATACCTCTTACAAAAATGAATCAGGCGGAATCCCAGACTTTATCCCTGACCTGACCCAAGAAGACTTTCTTGCTTTCCACAAGCAATACTATCATCCTTCCAACAGCTACATCCTTCTCTATGGAGATGGCGATATCGAAGAGCATCTACACTTCCTTCACAACGAATATCTGCAAGACTTTGACTATCTAGCACCTACGTCTACTATTGCGATGCAAAAACCGTTCTCTGCTCCTGTTGAGAAAACTCATTCTTATCCCATCTCAGCAGATGACTCCATCGAAAACAAAACCTATTTTTCTCAAAACTATGCCATTGGGGAATCGTCCGACCCTCTTACAAACCTCACTCTTGATATTCTCAACTACATCTTGGTAGACTCGGAAGCAGCTATTCTTAAAAAAGCACTTCTTGATGCTGGGATAGGAAAAGATATTTTTGGGTCTGCAGAAACGGATATTCAACAACCCGTTTTCTCCATTTTTGCAAAACATGCCAACATAGATCAAAAAGAAGCCTTTCAAAATGTTATACAGACCACTCTTCAGAACCTTGTTAAAAACGGCATTGACAAAGAACTCATTCAAGCAGCTATTAATTCGAAGGAGTTTGCCGTTCGAGAAGCTGACTTTGGAGGATTCCCCAAGGGTTTGGTATATAGCATTTATTATGTTCTCCCTAGCTGGCTATATGACCACGATCCTTTTATAAGTCTTCATTACGAAGAGACACTGAAAGAAATTAAAAAAGCAATGAGCTCTTCCTATTTAGAAGACTTTATCCGAGATCACATCCTTTCCAATCCGCATTCTTCCCTCATCATATTAGAACCAAAACCAGGAATGAATGAAGAAAAACAAAAAGCCTTTACGCAACAAATGGAGCAGTTTAAAAAATCTCTTACTGAAGAAGAAATTCAACAATTTATGGAAAGTGAAAAACAATTGGAAGAATTTCAGAAAAAACCCGATACAGAAAA
>JAQVSG010000002.1 GCA_028700655.1 Caldisericia bacterium | reverse complement strand
GTTAGTTATATTAAAGAAGAAAGTGAAGGTATTCTTTACGGGATGTCTCTTGCTGAAAACCTGACGGAAATCGAAACAGCAAAGCAAAACGTGGAGTTGATAAAAAAGCAATTTGAATACGCACTAGAAGGTTCAAGAGCCGGTTCATGGGATTGGTACATCGACATCGATCAATTATATGTAAACAATCGATGGCTCGAGATTTTTGGTTTTCAGGAACACCAAATTGCTACCCTTGGATATGCTTCGAAAATGGATTTTTGGGGAAGCCGAATTCATCCAAAGGACGCTGCGTTTTACAAATCTGAATTAAAGAATCATCTTTCTAAAAAAACAGACTATTATCGTTGTGAGTATCGAGTGCTTCATAAAAATGGTACTTGGATATGGATTGAAGATCGTGGGAAGATTACCCAAACGAGTGCATTGGGAAAACCTTCTAGAATGAGTGGCACAATTCAAGATATTTCGTATCAACATGATATTTATCAAGACTTGGAAATTCGAAATTCCATTTCTAGCGCTTTTGTGGAGTATCCAGGGTATTCCGTATTTTCAGAAGTGTTACGTGTTATTCTTGGTATAACGGGAAATACAAAGGGAGTGATTGGGTATTTTGAGGAAGACCAAACCTGTTGTATTGCCGCAATGTCCGAAAATCTATGGGAGGGAGATGTCTATCCGTTTCCGATTCGTCTTCCGTATGAAGATTGGAAGAGAACATTGTGGGGAAAACTACTCATTAATGGCGAAGAAAAACCTCTGGGAGTTTATAAAATTACACCTCTAGAAGGTTGCAAAAGTCTTCTTCAGTCTATTGTTATCCCAATTCACTACAACGATGTTATGGTTGGTTTTTTTATCGTAGGAGACGTTTCTGAAAAGTATACTTCGAATGATTTCAATATAGCCCAAACAATTGCAAAAAGAATGAGCCCTCTTTTTTATCCTCGTTTGCAATTCATTTTAAACGAAGAAAGACGATATGTTGCTGAACAAAATTTAAAAGCGTCTGAAGAAAAACTTGAAATGGCTCTTGATGCTTCTAATATTGGCTCATGGGATTGGCGGATGGACACCAATACTCTACTTTTTGACACACGGTTTATGAGAATTCTAGGGTATACTGAAGACGCTTTTAAAGAACAGTCGATTACTCGTTGGAATCAAATTGTTCATCCAAAAGATCTTGATAAAGATGAAGGTGATATTCAGAAGCATTTCTTAGGATTGAAACCTTATCATGGAGTTGATGTTCAGATGAAACATCGCAATGGTTCATGGATTTGGGTTACCAAACGAGGGAAATTTACGGATTTTGATTCTGACGGCAAACCTATCCAAATGAATGGTACGATCACCGAAATAACACATGTGAAAAAAGCTCAGTTAGAAGCAAAAGCCCAAAAAGATGAATTGGAGTGGTTGGTAACGGGCCATCAGGAACTTCTAACAAAAATAACTGCAGAGAGCTTATTCCAGTATATAGCCGCCACTTTATCTAAAAAAATACCACAAAGCCTGATATTGGTTCTACAAGCGTCAACCGATAAAAAAATACTTCATATTAAAGACTTCTCAACGTCCTCAAAAACTGTCAAACAGACAATCGCCAAATGGCTTGTTCCTCATTTGTCTCGGTATGATATCCCGATAACGGAAGATTATCAGCCAATTTTTTCTACACAAACACTGTTTGAAATACCAAAAAGTCTTTGGGTACAATCGATGGGTTTTTTTTCAAGAACGATATCACAGCTTTTCCAAAATGTTCTTGGAATGAAAAAGATGTATATGATTGGCTTAACCGGTAATAAAGGTCAAATGGGAAGTGTCATTGTGATTCAACTGGACAATGCACCCTTACAAAACAGCAAAACCATCGAATCGTTTGTTTATAAAGCTTCTTTAGTCTTAGAAAGAATCATGCTAGAAACCGAAGAAAAGGCGAGTAAGGTCCGATTGGAGCAAGTTACTGAACAATCAAAATCAATCATTTGGGAAACCGATACGGACGGACGGATTTCCTATATTAGTTCGTATGTAAAAGAACTCTTGGGGTATGCGCCGGAGGAATTAATACAATGGATATCCTGGTATGATCTTCATACCCAGAATGAACGCAGCACCATGAAAGAACTGTTTGAGAAGAAGCTACAACAAGGAGAATCCTTTAAAAATGTATTTACAGAGCTTAAAAAGAAAGATGGCACCATATTGTATGTTTCTTCCAATGCCGTGCCAATTGTTACGAATGATACCATTGTAGGTTTTCGAGGAGCTGATTACGACATTACACTTTTAAAAAATATGGACCAAGCAAAAAATGAATTTATCAATACTGTATCTCATGAAATGCGAACCCCTCTTACGGTTGTAAAAGAGGCAAATATGATTTTGGAAATGGAAGCTTTAACTTCTCAACAAAGGAAAGTTTTAGATATTAGCAAAAAGAACATCGATCGATTGTCTAGGATTATCAACGATGTACTAGACTACCAAAAATTACAAGCAAAGAAAGTAGAACTCGTATATCAATCCATTGATTTGCGGGAGTTCTTTCAAGACATACAAGAATCCTACATGGTTGTCGCGAATAAAAAGAATATCCAATTGGACATCCAAGTGCGCACAAAGAATCCATTTTTATCGATTGATGAAGACAAATTGTATGAGGTGATAGGAAATCTTTTAGACAATGCTATTAAATACACCGACAAAGGTAGTGTGAAGATACGAGTCTATGATAAAAACTCCGACACGATACGATGTACAATTAAGGATACGGGCGTTGGTATCGATAAAAAGGAATTGCCAAAGCTGTTTAAAGTGTTTTCACAAACGTCCACCGTTAGCAGTCGAAAAACGGGAAGCACTGGCCTTGGATTGGCTATATGTAAAGAGATTATTGAACTTTTCCAGGGGTCTATCTGGGTAGATTCTAAAGTTGGAGAGGGTACAACCTTCACAATGGATGTACCGAGAAAGCTCTCAAAAAAAAGAGAATAGCACATTATACCAGTACATTGTAGGTTGCGAATTCTTTTTTTCAGCGTATATTATGCTTATAATCTCTTATGAAAAAGTGGGGTAAGTTATGGCTAGAAAAATGAAGTCCATGGACGGCAATACAGCAGCCGCTCATGTTGCATATGCTTTTACAGATGTTGCTTCAATTTTTCCAATTACACCTTCTTCTACAATGGCCGAGTATATGGATAGTTGGGCTGCCGTTGGAAGAAAGAATTTGTTTGGACAAACGGTTGATGTTGTTGAAATGCAATCAGAAGCAGGAGCTTCTGGCGCAGTTCATGGATCATTAGCTGCAGGAGCTTTAACTTCTACATTTACAGCTTCTCAAGGACTTTTGCTAATGATACCAAATATGTACAAAATTGCAGGTGAGTTATTGCCCGGAGTTTTTCACGTTTCAGCAAGAGCTGTAGCCGCCCATGCATTGTCCATTTTTGGAGACCACTCAGATGTGATGGCAACCAGACAAACCGGTTTCGCGCTCTTGGCCTCTGGGGGCATTCAAGAAGTAATGGACTTAGCTGCCATTGCGCATTTATCGGCAATAGATGGTAGAGTGCCATTTGTACATTTTTTTGATGGCTTTCGCTCATCGCATGAAATCCAAAAGATTGAAGTGTATACCGATGACGAATTACGCTCTATGCTGAATCTTGATGCTGTGAAAAAATTCCGAGATCAAGCGTTAAATCCTGATCATCCAAAAATCATGGGTACTGCACAGAATCCTGACATTTTTTTCCAAGCTAAAGAATCTGCAAATCGTTTTTACAATGAGCTTCCTTCAGTGGTTGAAAAGAATATGGAAAAGGTTTCTGCAATCACGGGAAGACAATACCATTTATTTGATTATTATGGAGCACCCGATGCAGATCGGATTATTATTGCAATGGGTTCCGTGACGGAAACAATAGAAGAAACAACCGATTATCTCAACCAAAGGGACGAAAAAGTCGGTGTTTTAAAAGTACGTCTTTATAGACCTTTCAGTGTCCAACATTTTCTGAAAGCTCTTCCGCCCACTGTTAAAAAAATTGCTGTTTTGGATCGAACAAAAGAACCAGGATCCGTTGGTGAACCGCTTTATCTAGATATACGAAACGTATTCTATCAAAAAGAAACAGCCCCTATCATTGTTGGTGGACGTTATGGATTGGGTTCGAAAGATACGACACCATCCCAAATCAAAGCTGTTTTTGACAATCTTTTGTTGGATACTCCAAGAGATCAATTTACTATTGGAATTGAAGACGATGTCACTTTTACGTCCTTGCCACGAAAAGAACGAATTGTAACTGCTCCAAAAGAAACGATTCGATGTAAATTTTGGGGTTTAGGGTCTGATGGTACAGTAGGAGCCAATAAAAATGCAATCAAAATCATTGGTGACAATACAGACCTTTATGCTCAAGGCTATTTTGCGTATGATTCAAAAAAATCCGGTGGGGTTACTGTTTCTCATCTCCGATTTGGAAAAAAACCCATTAAGTCTACATATTTAATTGATGAAGCTGACTATATTGCATGTCACAACCAATCCTACATACATCAGTATGATGTTTTAGAAGGGTTAAAACCAAAAGGAACCTTTGTTCTCAATTGTAAATGGGATCAAAAAGAACTAGAAGAGCAGTTGCCCAATGATGTTAAATTATACATTGCGAACAATGACATCGAGTTTTATACCATTGATGCTACAAAAATTGCCGAAGATATTGGATTGGGTAATCGAATTAATATGATTATGCAAGCCGCATTTTTCAAGCTTTCCAAAGTATTGCCATTGGATCAAGCTATTGCATTGTTAAAAGATGCCATTCAAAAATCGTATGGTTCTAAAGGTGAATCGATTGTAAACATGAACAACAAAGCAGTAGATAAAGGGATTGAAGACTTGGAAAAGATTTCTGTACCCTCTTCTTGGAAAAATCTTTCCCCCAAAGAGACCATCCTAGACAAGAATGAACCCTCCTTTATTCGAGAAATATTGCGACCCATGAATCATCAAAAAGGAGACAATCTTCCTGTCAGTACTTTTATCGACCGAGAAAACGGTGAGTTTCCTTGTGGAACTAGTGCCTACGAAAAAAGAGGAATTGCTATCAATGTACCTTGGTGGGATCCAGATAACTGTATCCAATGCAATCAATGTGCATTTGTATGCCCTCATGCCGCTATAAGACCCTTTTTGTTAAGTCTTAATGAAAAGCAAAAAGCTCCTCAAGAATTCCGTACTATTCCTGCAAAAGGGAAAGGACTTGAGTCTTACAATTTTGGTATCCAAGTGGATCCTTTGGATTGTACAGGTTGTGGTAATTGTGCCGACGTCTGTCCTTCTAAAATAAAAGCCTTGACCATGAAGCCCCTTGATACACAAATACAAGAGCAGAAAAATTTTGATTGGGCTGTGTCCAATGTATCCGAAAAGACGGAGGATATAGACAATATTAATACGATTAAAGGATCCCAATTCATTACACCTTTGTTTGAATTTTCAGGGGCTTGTGCAGGGTGTGGCGAAACTCCCTATGCAAAGTTAGCAACCCAGTTGTTTGGAGACCGTATGTTGATTGCCAATGCAACAGGATGCTCTTCTATTTGGGGCGCTAGTGCACCTTCGATTCCCTTTTGCAAAAACGCTCTAGGGAAAGGTCCTGCTTGGGCAAATTCATTGTTTGAAGACAATGCCGAATATGGTTTTGGAATGCTTTTAGCGATTGATCAAATACGCAATCGTCTTCAATCTTTAATGGAAGAAGCCATTCAGTTGGGTGTTGACAAAGAAGATCAAGCGATCCTTCAAGAATGGATTCAAAATAAAAATGAGGCAACTGGATCCAAAAAAGCCACCACCAAAATTATGTCTCTCTTTGTAAAACCTTATTCAGGAAGAATCCAAGAGATTGTGAATGAAATCCAACAACGTAAAGATTTTCTCATCAAGAGATCTGTGTGGTCTTGGGGTGGCGACGGTTGGGCTTATGATATAGGCTATGGTGGTCTTGATCATGTTTTGGCTTCTGGACGTGACATTAATGTTTTAGTATTTGATACAGAAGTCTACTCCAACACTGGTGGCCAATCGTCAAAGTCTACTCCAGGAGCCGCTGTTGCTAAGTTTGCGGCAGCTGGCAAACGAACGAAGAAAAAAGACTTAGGTAGAATGCTGATGACGTATGGGTATGTTTATGTTGCCCAAGTAGCTATGGGTGCTAATAAAAACCAATTGATTAAAGCTTTTACGGAAGCAGAAGCATATCCTGGACCTTCTTTAATAATAGCTTATTCGCCCTGCATCAATCATGGTTTAAAATTAGGAATGGGCAAAACCCAAGAACAAGAAAAAAGAGCTGTTGAGTCTGGATATTGGCATCTTTACCGATACAATCCAATGCTAAAAGACGAAGGAAAGAATCCTTTTGTTTTAGATTCTAAAGAACCTACTACATCCTTCCAAGATTTTATACGAAGTGAAGTACGGTATACTTCCTTGGAGCAATCCTTCCCAGATGTTGCTCCTGCGTTATTCAAAAAAGCAGAAGAAGATGCTAAAGAACGTTATGAGGCCTATCGAAAAATGGCTGAAGATGGAGCTATATAGCTCCCACAAATAAAAAAAGCCCGGGTTTATCCCGGGCTTTTTTTATGCACTTTTATCTCGCTACTGTTTTGGACAGGCGATTTAATAGATCTCTTCTTTTTTCTTTTCTTTCATAAGAAGATAATATCTTGTAAGGGATGCAAGAAGAATGGCAATACCTGAAAGGGAAAAAATAACGAGTAGAAAATGATGGGTCCCCAATATTGTAATTTGTCCTTGTGTGAACCAGGCATTTGGCCATGTATAGTGTCGATGTGCTACCCCAACTAAAGCCCAGATAAATACAAGTACAGCGACAGGATCATATCGTTTCCATAAGTATTTAATCGCCAATACTAAAGCAACCATTAAAAGAATAATTGTCCAAATTGCCGGGGAGAAAACACCTAGAAAAGACCAGTTAAATTTGATTTGCATTTTGGATAAAAACGACGCAATATTTAAAATAGTAGCGAGTGTAATCCATGCAGTATATAAACTAAAAGGGACTTTAATGAACCATTTTTCCGCGACCGTAAATTTACGATCTTTACGAATGTTTGCATACAAACGAAGAAGAGAGGTTAGAAGCGCGATCATAACAATAACAGATACCCAAATCCAGTCAAATTGATACGTTACCAGCCATAATATATTGAATAAACAGGTGTAAAGAAATAAATTCCCAATCAATTTAATGTGGTTGGATTTGCTGACAGGAGTCTGCAACTGGAAAATGGCAAATAGAAGTAAGAATAGATAGATAATGCCCCATATTCCAAATGTAAAACCCGAGGGTGTAATCCAAACTTCATAACGAGCGGCCGCTTGTGTCATATCAACCCCGTTAATAAGCCCACTTGACGCTAGCCAATTGAAAATAAATGTTAACAAAAGTGCAAAAAAATTCATCCATTTTTGTACTGCAGGTTTCATGTTTACTCCTTTATTGTATTGATATCCAAAGACGTAATTCCGAAATATAATCTTGTGATACTCCCACGTTTTGCAGTTGGTTAATGAGAGTATTTATATACTGTAAAGAAGCTTGTCCATATTGGGTTGACAGGGATCTAAAGAAAAATGCCTTGCAAGAGGTATGTTGGGGATTTTTGGAAAAGGAAACATTTTCATTTTGAGCAGATACAAGAATTTCAGGAAAACAGGGTTCCTTTACTAATTTGGGAAAATAACCATCAGCCCATTTCAAAAGGTGGTTGTGATCACTTTGATTCAGTTTCCAAACAAACCCATATATGCTTGAATAGTTAGAAGGCTGCATGTCAGCTAAGCCCTTTTCATTAATTTGAAAACGATAATGATGGCACACACCGACACCGTTAAATATAGCACTTGGACAAATACTACGCATAAAATGAGAGATCATTTCTATGCCATAGCTAAAATATATATACATATTCAAATTTTACTTATAATGGTGAAAAACGAAAGCACTATGAAAAAAAAATGAATTGGTATAAAAAAGTACGAAAACAACTTTCTTTATTTCGTTTTAATGGGTGGTTGATTTCCATTATTTTGATTGGTATTTTTTCTATTTCTTTATTCTGGTGGATGTATTCTCCTTATTACTCCTTGTATGTATTGAATAGAGCTCTTCAGGAACAAAGTATTACGAAATTTCTAAAAATTTGTGATATTGATTCTCTAACCCATCACCTTTCGAAAGAACTTATGATATATACACAATCAGAAGCTCTTATTCCCTCTTTCATCGATGAAGTTGTACAAAATCACGATCGCTCTACCGCTGACCTGCAACTCTTTTTTGAAAGGCTTATCCATGATTTCGTCACGAAGGGTGATTATTCTCTCCCCTATTCAAATTCTACCCATGGTACTATTCGCCAATATTTAGCTCTTCATAGCCTTTATCTCGACGTGCAAACAGCCTGTACAAAGCTAACTCAGACTCGCCACTCTGCCACTGCATATCTTCCTTTTTATGACCAGAATCATCGATGTGTTTTGCATCTTCATTTGATTTTTGAAAAAGAAAAAAACGCAAGATGGGTACTTAAGAAAGTGACGAATATTTCCGCCTTGATTCTTTGGATTCAAGATCACCCCATCGTTACCGATGATGTGAGATACAAAAACTATGAGAGTTTGCTAGACGAAGTAATGGATAAACCATTTCTCTTTCCGCTTTTTTATAGTTCTACAATACGATATCTGGAAACTTATTTGTCCTATTCATTTCGATCCACTTATTATCACTATGTCGGGGATGTCTTGGAAACAACAGAATACATTCTTTATGAGAAAAATCACGAAGGGGATTTACGGTTTAAGTATGTACAGGATGATTCGATGGGGTGTACGATAGACAAACGTGAAATATACTATGTGCAAGACAATATTTACTATCATCACTCTGCCCAGGAGGGATGGATGAGAATCGATGAAAAATCAGCATCCCTTCACAAAATACAACCTCCAACAGAATACTTGACAAGTATGATAGTAAATGAACCACCAGATGAAGTAACCTCTTTTACTAAAGATGAAATCGATAGTTCTCATGCACTCTTTCGATATTGGAAGTGTAAAGAATTTGAAACTGTGATTCAATGCGATTGGAAACAGAAAGAGCCATTGCAATGGCTTCTTTTCTTTACTGCCGATAATCATCTTATAGGGGGTTTGTTTGAGAACTTTTCGCCAGGTTCTAAAAAAGTATCAACGATGCTTTTTGAGCGGATTAATGAAGAGTTTTCTTTTCACCTAGATACCATTGTGGAACCCTAGTAAACACAAAAAAACCTTGCTTGACAAGGTTTTTTTGTGTTTAGAGAAGCGTTTGTAGTATTAATTCAAAGACAAGGATTGGTCCAATTCCTCCAGTGCTTTTCTTTGATTCTTGTTGAGAGATTTTGATGCAGGAATGTCCACCACAATTCTAACGACCATGTCGTCTCTTCGATTTCTTTTATTGGGCAGACCTTTTCCTTTTAAAACAACTTCTTCTCCCGATTGTGTTCCAGGGAGAATTTTCATTTTTTCAGATCCCTCAATGGTTGGAATGGATACCGTGGTACCCAAAATTGCTTTGGTAAAAGGGATATGACATTTATAGATGAGTTTGGAACCATCCTTGATATAGCGAGTATCTTGTTTGAATCGAACGGATACAATTAAATCACCAACTGCTCCACCATTAATGCCAGCATTGCCATATCCAGGATAACGAATTCGGGTTCCTTCTGGAATACTGGGAGGAATGTCGAGCTCAATGGTGGATTCTTTTCGAATACGCCCAAAACCATTACAATCTGGACATTTATCTTTAATCACCTTCCCAGTACCACCACACGTTGGGCATTCAGATATTGAATTTACAACTCCAAAAAAACTCTGTTGTTGCTGCTGAACATATCCTCCACCTTTGCATGTCGAGCAAGTATCAGGTGTAGTTCCTTTTTTGGCTCCCGATCCTCCACATGATTCACAAACAACAAAACGATCCAGATTAATTTTGATTTTTTTACCTTGGATCGCTTCTTTGAAAGTAACATCTGTGGTGAAAGGAATGTTGCTACCAGGTCGACCCATTGGTTTTGTTCGATATTGTTGACGAGTATTTCCTCCGCTAAAGGCACTAAAAATGTCGTCAAAAATACTACCCGAGTTACTAAAACCGGATTGTCGGAAAAAGTCATTCATGTTTGATGAAAACCCTTCTCCATACCCTCCTGATCCAGGTGTCTCGTTGAGTCCTGCTGTGCCGTACATATCGTATTTCTGTTTTTTTTTTGGGTCACTAAGTACATCGTATGCTTCGTTTATCTCTGTCATTCTTTGGGTAGAATCAGCATC
This sequence comes from Caldisericia bacterium, assembly GCA_028700655.1. Taxonomy (GTDB): domain Bacteria; phylum Caldisericota; class Caldisericia; order UBA6126; family UBA6126; genus JAGLCW01. Next base: position 115,357 of record JAQVSG010000002.1, on the reverse strand, counting down.
TTTATTAACATCAGGATGATATTTCATGACCAATCTACGATACGCACTCTTTATTTCATCAGGGGTGGCATTGCGATCCACCCCTAAAACTTCATAAAAATCTATGTTTGCCAATGTTTCTTACCTACAATTCTTTATTAGATTTCTTTTGCTTGTCCTTCTGCAGTATCTTTTGGTTCCTCGTTTGGAGCTTCACCAGTTGTGTTTGAGCCTTCTGTATTTGCGTCTTCGGAGGCAGATTTTGCAGCTTCTTGTTGGTAAATTTTTTCACCTACTTTGCCAATTAAATTGGATACTTCTTCCATTAGCTTTTTGATCTCTTCTATATCTTTGTCTTCTTTGAGTGCTTTTTCAAGCTCATCAATTTTGTCATTGGCTGCTTTTAAATCGGTTGCGTCGGCTTTTTCTTCCAATTCTTTCATGCTCTTACGGGCTGAATATACTAGAGAGTCTGCTTTGTTGCGAGTTTCTATAGATTCTGCTCTCTTTTTATCTTGATCCGCAAATTGCTCGGCTTCTTTTTTCATTTTTTCTATATCATCATCGGTGAGTTTATTTGCATTTGTAATAGTAATATGCTGTTCTTTGCTAGTTGCTTTATCTTTTGCTTTTACTGTAAGGATGCCATTAGCGTCAATCGAAAATGTAACTTCAATTTGGGGTAGCCCTCTTGGTGCTGGGGGGATACCATCCAGGATAAAACGACCCAGAGATACGTTGTCTGTAGCCATTGAACGTTCTCCTTGCAAAACATGAACTTCGACACTACTTTGATTGTCGGCAGCAGTTGAGAATATTTGTGATTTTGATATGGGAACAGAAGAATTCCGATCAATCATTTTTGTCGAGATTCCACCCAGAGTTTCAATTCCTAGGGAAAGAGGTGTTACATCAACCAAAACGACATTCTTGACGTCGCCAGTAATAATACCGCCTTGAATTGCGGCTCCCATAGAAACGCACTCCATAGGGTCAACACCGCGTTCCAATTTTTTACCCATGAAATCTTCGATCGTTTTTTGAACCACGGGCATTCTTGTTGGACCGCCAACAAGAATTATTTTATCAATTTTTTGGGGGGTCAAGTCGGCATCTTTAAGAGATTGCTCCATAGGTCCTTTAATTTTATCAACAATGGACTTCACCAGCTGTTCCAATCTGGAACGAGTAATTTTGATGTTTAGGTGCTGAGGGGTGTTGCTAGCATCCACGGTAATGAAGGGCAGATTGATTTCGGTTTCAAGAGTGGTAGAGAGTTCTATCTTTGCCTTTTCCACTGCTTCATAAAGGCGATAGTGGTTGGACTTATCTTTACGTAGATCAATACCAGTATCTTTCTGAAATTGATCGCAAACAAAATCGAACAAAGCCTTGTCCATATCGGTTCCACCAAGATTGGTATCACCAGAGGTAGAAGCTACTTCAAAGACGCCACCACCAAAATCCATGATCGTAACATCAAGAGTGCCACCTCCAAGGTCAACTACCATAATTTTCATATTGGCGTCCGCTTTTTCTAAGCCATAGGCAAATGCTGCAGCTGTGGGCTCATTAACCAATCTTGTCACTTCAAGTCCAGCAATAGATCCTGCATCTTTTGTGGCTTGACGTTGGTCGTCATTGAAGTAGGCAGGAACTGTTATAACAGCTTGAGATATTGCTTCACCTAGATAGGCTTCAGCATCTTTTTTAATTTTTTGCAAAATAAAGGCAGAAATTTGTTGGGGAGTATATTCTTTCCCGTATACTGTCACTTTTTCTTTGGTTCCCATTAAGCGCTTGATACTAGTAATGGTTCCTTCAGAATTTAGTGCAGCTTGTCTACGGGCAGGTTCACCAACAAGCATTTGACCGTCTTTAGTAAAAGAAACATACGAGGGAGTTGTTTTGCCTCCCACACTAGTTCCTTCAGCAGCTGGAATAATGGTGGGTTTACCACCAATCATGACGGCCGCTGCAGAGTTAGAAGTTCCAAGATCAATACCGATTATTTTTGACATATAATATCCTCCTATTGTGAGTCGTTTTCTATATCATTATTATTCCCATCCTTGTCTTCTTTTTGCGAAGAATGAGAATGTGGTTTTTTGTTTACAATAACCAATGAGGGGCGAATTACTTTACCATTAAATTCATAGCCAGTTCGGAGTTCTTCAATCACAATGTTATCCCCGAAGGAGTCCATCGATAACATTCCACCAATTTCCTGCGTATTCGGGTCAAATGGTTTGCCAATGCAGGAAATGGAAACCAAATTCATGTCTTGAATGGATTTACTCACTTCTTTCAAGATCATTTCTATGCCTTTGTGAATGGATTCAATATTACTCGATGATGCAGATGCTTTGTAAATTCTTGTAAGATTGTCGTAGGCATTGAGCAAATGAGCAGAAATACTGGCGATTAAAGAACATTTTGAGTTCTCTCGATCTCGGTCTGTGCTAAACCGAATATGTTGGATCTCTCTCATTAAGGATTGATTTGCATCAATCGCTTCTTTATACCGAATCAAAAGTTCGGCATAATCGTTATTAATATTCTCTATGTATGAACCTGTGCTCTCTACTAAATCGATGCTTGTTTTCTTTTTTCGAAACATAGTTCTCTCCTCGTATTAAATTTTTCCCAATTTTCATCAAGAAATGAAAAAAAAAGCAAAAAAATGAATTTTGAAGAAATTTTGAGAAAGAATAGAAAACAATAATTATGGGTTGCTTGTAAGTAAATTGGTGAGCCTGTCTATAGCAGGCATTACCTCTTTTTCCCAGGTCCAAAGGATGGTGCGATCAGGATGCAATAAAAATGCTTTTCGGATGGGCTCAGATGCCTTTATGTTAAAGAAGGAAAATTTGTTTAGAGCATCTACTTTTTCAAATACTTTTTTATCAGGAATAGCGAGAATAGGGAAGAATGAAAACAGATCTCCTTCTAACTTTTTCATAGAAGAAGGAGTATCTGAGCTGATGGCAATGAATTTGAGTTTCTCTTGAAGAGCGGGTGTATTGCGAATAGTGTCATCGTATAAATCTTTAAACAACCAAATGCGGTGCTGATCTTTCTTGGAAAAAAGAGTGACCAGAATAAAGACTACACAAAAACATCCTTCAAGGGATTTGTTGGTGAATACATCTCCTGCGTAGGTTTCGAAGAAAAAATCGGGGAATTGGAAGGTCAGTCTATTCATTGTTTAACGATTGGAAGTACCTTCTTTTTGAAGTTTCTGCAAATGTTCAAGCACTTCGTTGGCATGTGTTGCAATCTTAACATCTGTGAATCGATGGCGAATAATACCGTTGGGGTCAATAATATAGGTTGTTCTTTTTACGCCAACAAATTTGGCATCGTCTGTTCGCTTAATACCCCATGCATTGTATTTTTTAATAGCGTCTCGTTCGGTATCACTCAGCAACATACATTGCAAATCATGCTTTTGTATAAAATTGACATGACTTTTTACTGTATTTCTGCTGATACCAACAACAGCGGCTTGTAACTTTTCAAACTCTTCGATATGGTCGGAGAAATGCTTTATAAACCGAGCGCAAGAAGGTGTGTTATCACGTGGATAAAAAAATAAAACAAGCCATTTTCCACTGAAATTCTTCAATGATACGATTTCTTCATTCTGGTTTGGTAAACGAAAATCGGGGGCATGTATACCAGTACCTATTTTTTGTACAAGTGCGGTCATGATTCTTCCTCCTTTGAATGAAAATGGTTTCTTCTATTATACCTGAGAAAGAGCATCATAGAAATATGTAACGAAACAGTAACCTATGCACACCAAAAAAAATAAAATTTTTGTATCTTAATATGTACACTTTATGTGTTTTATTTTTTTATTTGGAGGTTTTCATGAAGGTACTGGTTTTAAACTGCGGTAGTTCTTCCATCAAGTATAAATTTTATGAGATGGAGACGGAACAAGAGTTGGCAAGCGGTATTGTAGAGCGAATAGGGATGAAAGAGGGTGGTTTTAAATACAAAAACACAGATGGTCAAGAAATTAAGATTTCACCAGCCATACCAACTCACACAGATGGACTGGATCTCTTGTTTCAGTACCTTTCCAATGAAGAATACGGGGTTATCCGTAGCGTTGCTGAAATTGATGCTGTTGGTCATAGAGTTGTGCATGGTGGAGAAAAATTCGAAGCATCCGTGATTATTCGCAAAAATGTATTGGATGAAATCGAGAATTGTATTCCTTTAGCGCCTCTTCACAATCCTGCCAACCTGCAAGGGATTCATGCTTGCATGGAGAAAATGCCCGATACTCCCCAGGTGGCCGTATTTGATACTGCGTTTCATCAAACGATACCCCCACAAAACTACATTTATCCGTTGCCCTATGAGTTCTACGAGAAAGGAAAAATACGTCGATATGGTTTTCATGGAACGTCGCATCGTTTTGTTGCCAATGAATGTGCTAAGCTGATGAACCGACCTTTGAAGGATCTAAAGATTGTTACTTGTCATCTAGGAAATGGTAGTTCCATATGTGCTGTGAAAAATGGTAAATCCTTTGATACCACAATGGGTTTTACCCCTCTTGCGGGTGTTGAAATGGGTACTCGGTGCGGAGATATTGATCCTTTTATCCCTCTCTATTTACAGAAGAACTATTCGATGACACTTGATGAAGTAGACGATGTCATGAATAAACAATCTGGATTTTTGGGAGTGACAGGTTTGTCATCTGATTTGCGAGATGTTACTGCAAAAGCTAAAGAAAACCATATGCGATGCCTTTTATCATTAGACATTATCTCGTATCAAGTCAAAAAATATGTTGGTGCTTACGCCGCTGAAATGAATGGTTTAGATGCCATCGTGTTCTGCGGAGGTGTTGGAGAAAACACAGAAGAGATACGTGAAATCAGTATGAAGAATATGGAAGCATTTGGAATTGAATTGGACGATGATCGGAATTTTCCCCATGCTCGTGTTACGCGAGAAATTTCTACCGAGTCTTCTAAAGTGAAAGTCTACATTATATTTACCAATGAGGAAATCATGATAGCTCGTGATGCGGTGATGCTTTGTGGAAAATAATAGAATAAAAATCGATCCATCCGCTTTACATCTGTTGTGTAATATGGCTTCCATTTCTCTAACGCAGGATGAAGAAGAGCTATTGTTGATGCAATTGAATAGCATTGCTGAATTGTTTGATCAGATCTCCGTTCATACAACCATGAAAGAGTCTTTTGCCCGGAGATCAACGATTTTAGCTGAAGATGTTCCGCAAGTATTTCCTGCTGTGGAAGAAATACTCCAAAATGTTCCCACCAAAAAAGAACATTCTGTTGTTTGTCCTGTCATGAAATTTCAAGGAAAAAAGAATGACGACATCTAATACCATTTCATCTATACATCAACAGTTTCTTTCCAATGAAAAAACGCCCGATTTTCTTTTCAATGAACTTCTTCAATCCATTCAGCAAAAAGATTCATCCATTCACGCTTTTCTTCATGTTTGTGAACAAGAATCTAAGCTTACTACGAAAAAATATCCACTTCCTGTGACAAAAGAAATGCTTGATCAATACCCACTTTTAGGGATTCCGGTAGGTGTTAAAGACAATATCAATGTACAAGGAACCGAAACAACGGCCGCTTCGAGAATCTTGAAAAACCATCAATCTGTATACGATGCTACTGTTATTGAGAGAATGAAAAACAGAGGGGCTTATGTTATTGGAAAAACAAATATGGACGAGTTTGCCATGGGATCATCCACGGAGTTTTCTGCCTATTTCCCAACTCGGAACCCCATTGATCTCGCGTATACCCCGGGAGGTTCCTCGGGTGGTTCTGCTGCAGCTGTAAAAGCTGGTTTTTGTACCGTTTCTCTGGGTTCTGATACAGGGGGATCTGTCCGGCAACCCGCGAGTTTTTGTGGTGTAGTTGGAATACGACCTACCTATGGATTTGTCTCTCGTTATGGAATGACTTCCTTTTGTTCCACATTGGATCAAATTGGGACAATGGGAACCTGTGTGAATGATGCCTTTCAATTACTAAAGAGTGTTTGTGGTTACGATGAGAAGGATTCTACCTCTGAAAAAATGGAATGGGAAGATCTTCCTGATGTCACCCCCATCCAATCATTTGGAATTCTTGCTAGTATCGAGAGATTAAACATGGACCCTTTTGTAAAAAAAATGTATGACAAAGTCGTTCATTTCCTATCTAGTTCTTATAAACCCACCACCTTTGATCTGAATATGTTAGATTGTGCCATGGCTACATATCATGTGATTGCAGATTCTGAAGCATCTTCCAATCTATCCCGTTTTGACGGAATACGATTTGGTCTTCAACGCATGGGAACCTCTTCCGAAGAATCATATATTCGAGCTAGAACAGAAGGATTTGGTACCGAAGTGAAAAGACGAATACTCCTTGGTACTTACATTCTATCCAATGAGTTTGCAGGAAACTACTACAAACAAGCATTGTATGCAAAAGACTTGGTCACCCAAGAAATGGAATCCATTTTTTTACAATGTCCTTTCATGATTATGCCAACGGCGCTAAAAATGCCCTTTAAGTTCGGTGAAAGAAAAGATCCTTTGGATATGTATTATTCTGATTACCTAACCATACCTTCTGCCATTGCAGGGGTACCCTCGGTTTCGATTCCGATTGGAATGAATGACAAAGGTTTCTCAGCTGGAATCCAGGTAATTGGACCCAGATTCTCTGAAAAGTTACTATGGAGAATAGCCAAATACATTGAGGAAGGGATATCATGAGAAAACCCACTATTGGACTCGAAATTCATATACAGCTTCTCACCCAAACAAAAATGTTCTGTCGTTGTAAGGCAAGCTTTGGAGATCCTCCTAATACGAATATATGCCCCGTTTGTATGGGGTATCCTGGAGCCTTACCAGTTCCCAACAAAAGAGCTGTTGAAATGGCACTTATGTTAGGAATTGCATTGAATGGATCCATTCAAATGGTATCTGATTTTTCCCGCAAAAATTATTTTTATCCTGATTTACCAAAGGGATACCAGATCACTCAAGATTCTATACCCATCATCAAAGGTGGTTTTATTGCCATCAACAAAAATCGTATCATAGAACTAGAAAGAATTCATATTGAAGAAGATTCCGCAAAAATGATTCATGAGACTGGGAGCGAAGAAACCTATATCGATTTTAACCGTGCGGGACTACCACTTCTTGAAATCGTTACTCTTCCTTGCCTACATTCACACGAGGAAGCAGGGATTTTCTTAGAAAAATTGAAACAGATTATTTCTTATCTTGGTATTTCGACGGGTAAAATGGAAGAAGGCGCTTTGCGTTGTGATGTCAATGTTTCTCTAAGTAAATCCAATACAGTACTAGGCCAAAAAGTAGAAGTAAAAAACCTAAACTCTTTTCGATCTGTAATGCGATCAATTCAATATGAAATTCTACGACAAGAAGATTGTTTGAATGCCAATCAGCCCATCATTGCAGAAACAAGAACTTGGTCGGATGAAGAATCAAAGACTATCACGATGAGAGTGAAAGACAGTAAGTCTGATTATCGTTATTTTCCAGAACCAGATTTACGCTCTCTTGTGGTATCCGACGATATGGTTGACCAAGCGAAAAAAGCTATTCCAGAGCTACCCCAAGAAGCTTTTCATCGACTTATCACCTCTTTTTCTCTGACTGAATATGAAGCCCAGTTGATTACCTCAGCTCCTGATTTATTGCGATATTTTGATCAGTGTATTCAAGACTTTCCCCATCCAAAACTCATTTTTAATTGGATCTCTTCAGAATTGCTGAAAATTATGAATGAAACAAACTGTTCTGTATTTGAAACAGGAATTTCTCCCAAAAATTTGCAAGAATTGTTAAAATTAATACAAAATGATACGATTTCAGGTAAAATTGCTAAGGATTTGCTTCCCAAAATCATGGATACAGGAAAAAATCCCTGTGATATTGTGAACGAACAAGGACTATTGCAAGTTACGGATGATGCACTATTGAAAGAGATTGTTACCAAAGTACTTCTCGATCATCCTAAAGAGCTTGAACGGTATCACAATGGAGAAGAAAAGCTGTTTGGCATGTTTATGGGTTCCTGTATGAAAGAGACTAAAGGGAAAGGAAATCCCAAAATTTTAAATTCTATTTTAAGAGAGGCATTAAAAAAATGACAAAATATTCTCATTTGGATACACCTTTTATTGATGCTGTTAAGGCTTACGTAGATAAAAATAGAACCGCTTTTCATATGCCTGGGCATGCACGATCACGCCTGATACCCGAACAAATCGAAGCTCTTCTTGGGAAAAATGTATTTAGATACGATTTAACAGAAGTTGAGGGTGTTGATTACTTACACAAAGCAGAGGGTGTTTTAAAGGTATCTCAAGAGTTAACTGCTGCTGCTTTTGGTTCTGAACAAGTTTTTTATCTTGTCAATGGAAGTACGGTCGGAGTCATGTCAATGATTATGTCCAGTGTAAAGCCAGGAGAAAAACTAATTATTCAAAGAAATTCCCACCGATGTGCCATTGCGGGAATAACCCTAGGAAACATCATTCCTGTATGGATACAACCTGAGATGATTCCTGAATATCAGATTTTAGCAGGAGTACTACCTGAAACCTTACAGAAAACAATTGACGAAAACCCGGATGCCAAAGCTGTTCTTTTGACATCTCCCAATTATTACGGAATGGCTCAAAACATGATGGAGCTTATTCGAATTGCACATGAAAACGACATTATCGTTCTTGTTGATGAAGCACATGGTGCACATTTTCCTTTTCACCCCGATTTACCAACATCCTCCATAGACCGTGGTGCTGATATGATCACTCAGTCTACGCATAAGTCATTACCTGCCCTTACTCAAACGGCATTGTTACACGTAAACGGGAACCGTATAGATTATGATCGACTAACTGCCGTACTTTCCATGCTCCAGTCCTCTTCTCCCAATTATCTATTAATGATGTCCATAGAGGCGAGTAGAAAAATGATGTCTCAATATGGTATGGATCTCTGGACAAAAGCTATGGATACAGCTTCTTATGCAAGAGAAGAATTGATGAAAATTCCTGAAATGCAACTCATTGATGAATCTGTAATTGGGAAATATGGAATTGTAGAGTGGGATTCAACGAAATTAAGTGTATTGACAAACTCAATGAAATATTCAGGTTTTGAAGTTGAACATCTCTTAAATCAACAGTTTAATATTGAAATCGAATTGGCCGCTTTAAATAATATTCTGTGTTTCATTACTGGTGGTAGTACCAAGGAAGACGTGGATCATTTTGTGAAAGCGACAAGGTGGTTGTCAGAAAACAAAGGCAAAACAAACTTGAAAGAGTTTATCCGCATTCCACAAATACCTTTTCAAGTATATACTCCGGCCGAAGCATTTAGCGAAAACTATGATCAAATTCCCTTCAAGAATGCAGATGGACAAATATCAAAACGGATTATTGCTCCCTATCCTCCTGGCATTCCTTACGTTTGTCCTGGTGAGATTATTACCCAAAACGCTATTGAAATGCTAACTCAAATGAAAATGGACGGAGCTGTTGTACAAGGAATTGACGAAAATGAAATGGTGGAAGTTATTACCTCTTAAAACTATAATCAGGTAGTATTTTTTACAGAAAGGGTAACAAATATTGAGTACCGATTTATTTGAGACAATAAAAAAATATGAACAAGAATCTTTTGATCTGATATCTACAGCGAAACAGGAATGTGAGAATCTACAGAGCAAATTTGAAAATGAAAAGAAACTCATTCAGGAGAAAGCAGAAAGAGAATTGGATACTATTCAAAAACAAAATCAATTGAAGATTGAACAACTTAAAGTACAATTGCAGAATACATCCGAGGAATCTTTTAAAAAGATTCAACAAAAAGCACTCCATGAATATGAAAATCAACTTCCCACTCGTATTAAAGATTTTTTACAGAGTGTAGGGTACTAGCATATGGCGATTGAAAAATTTCACTTGCTTCGATTTGTTGTTCCCAAAAACGAAGTGAATTTTTTTAGAAACACTTTGTACGAAAAAGGGTTTCTTCATTTGCGTAACGTTTCCTCCTTAAGCAAACCTGTCCTTCCAACTCCGGATGAGATTTCTTGGCTTGAAGAGGATATACGAAAAGCGTCGGAAGTTCTTTCCATTTTTGAAGCTTTTCATCCTGATAAAAAAACTTTTGTTGAGAATTTTATACCGAAAAAACCGATTTTTTCTCAAAAGGAAATACAAAAAGTACGAGAAAAACAAGTGTTTCAAGAGACATATAGTGAGGTAGTTTCTCTTTGGAATCATTTGAAAAAAGCAAAAGACGATCTTGTCAAAATGAAACAATTACATTCTCAATTGCTTCCTTTCTCATCCTTTTCCTTTTCTTTTTCAGACTGTAAGGAATACCATCGTACAAAGGTTGTATTTTTACAGGCAGAAGGAAGAAAACTAGAGGATTTAGAACAATTTGAGTTTTTGCGTACCCACGCTGTCATCGTTCCTGTAAGAACTCTCCATCAAAAAAAAGAAGTTTTGCACGGTTTCATTGTTATATATCCCACTAGTCTTCAAGAAAAAATTCGAGTGTACCTACATCGGGCAGGATTTAAAGAGTATCCTTTTCATTCTTTCGTCCATTCGCCAAATCAAGAATTGGACACTCTACAGCAAAGGATTTATCAACTTACAGAGGACATACAAAAGTGGGAAGATATTTTAGAAGAGTATCGAAAGCAATTACCCCACATGCTTTTATGGAAAGATGTTTCTATTAACAAAGCGATCCGCGCTGAAGGCATGAAGAAATTTGCTCAAACGAACAATGTTGCTTATATTGAAGGTTACATTCCCAGCGATCAAAGTAACGTTCTTGTTCAATCTCTCGAAGAAGAGTTTCCAACTATATACATAGACATTGTAAATGAACCTACAAACCCTCCCGTGAAACTCAAGAACCATCGATTTATTCAACCATTTGAGTTTCTTGTTCGTATGTATGGACTTCCTCGTTTTGGACTCATTGATCCCACTGCGTTGGTAGGAATTGTATTCATTGTTCTCTTTGGGGTTGCATTTGCAGATGGTCTTTATGGCTTATCTATGATGCTTTTGTGTGCTTATTCGATGAAAAAGTATTGGTACGATAAAGGGACGGTATCTTTCTTTCAAATGTTCTTTTGGGCTGGCTTTTTCGCCTTTTTATTCGGTGCATTCACTGAATCTTGGGCCGGTGATTTGTTTACGATATCCTATTTACCAGCCAATTCCTTCTTTGTGAACCTAAAGAGTTTTGTGGGGGTTATGAATCCTTCTGAAAGCTTTATTGCACTAATGGTGGGCGTTATCTATATCGGTGCTTTTTTACAATGTACCGCAATTCTGATGTCTTTTTTACAACGATGGAAAGAAAAACAATATGCAGAGGCTTTTTTTAATAATCTTTCTTGGATTCTTTTCATTCCTTCTGCTGTGATTGTTGCTGGCCAGTTCCTATCTCCTGGGTATTACCCCGTTCCTCTTGTTCAATATTCTCAATGGCTGTGTCTTCTTTCTCTACTAATGATATTTGCAGGAGGCATGATCCAGAGCAGAAATAACATTTTTAAAGGGATCATAAAGGGTTTCTTAAATATGTACGGGATTCAAAGTTCCTATGGTGTGGCTACGCTCCTAGGGGATGTTTTGTCCTATTTACGTTTGGCTGCTTTGATGATTGCCACTTCTTCGATGGCTATGTCGTTCAATCTTATTGCTAGTATGTTTAAGAGCATTCCTTATGTGGGTGTATTCATCATGATTTTCATGATACTCTTCTTGAATGTTTTCAATTTTCTTCTTAATATTATTGGCTCTTTTGTCCATCCAGTTCGTTTATTATTCTATGAAATGTTTGGTCGGTTTTATGAAGATGGTGGAGTGGAATATCATAGTTACTCCCAGAAATTTTCAAATGTATTTGTTGTTAAGGAGGCAAAACGATGACGTTTGCACAACTATTAGAAACGTATTTTTTTAGTTCTGGCCAAGGTTGGAACATTGTGGGTTTATTTGTTTGCTTGATGTTAGGTGGGATGGGTTCAGCTAAAGCTTTATATATATCTGGAAACCAAGCCGCAGGAGCTTTATCAGAAAAACCAGAGCTCTTTGGCCGATTGTTTGTGTTAATGGCTCTTCCTGCAACACAGGGTCTGTATGGATTCGTTTTATGTTTTTTAGGAATGCAACAAATGGGTTTAAGTGCCGGTAAAACCCTATCTGTTCCTGCTGGTATTGCTTTGTGCTTTGCTTTCATTTTCATCGGTGTAGTATTGTATTTTTCTGCTGTTTATCAGGGAAAAAGTGCGGCTGCTGCCATAAATTTAACCGTAAAACAACCCAGCAAATCAGGGAGTGCTTTATTATTTCCTGCTCTTGTTGAAACATATGCGCTTTTAGCTTTTGTCGGAGGTTTTTTACTTCTAACCTTCATTCAAGGGTCTTCCATATTTTAAGATGAATATTCAAAAACTCAAAGAAGTTGTTACTAACCAAGCTAGCAAAGAAGCGCAAGAACGTATTGATGCTACCAAGAAAGACATTGAAGAACAATTGCATCAATTCATGAATTCTTTATCCAAAGAAAGAGAACGCAAACTAAAAGATATTGAAAACTCCTACCATACCTCTGTTAATCAAGTCCAATTTCATGAAGATTCTTCCTTTAAGAAGCACATATTGCATACCCGCCATGATGTATTCCAAGACTTAAAAAGCCAATTATTGAATGCATACATTCGTTCTGTCAAAGCAAATGCATCTGTTTTTTTACGAAAAATTGCACCTTCTTTTCCGTCTTCTGCAGACATTTATTGTAGCAAAGAACTGGAAGAAGCGATTCATCAAAAAACCTTTACAAACTTAGGACTTGCAGAATCGGAGTATCGTTTTCGAGGAGTAGACCCTTCTTTGAAACCTGGAATTGCCTTTGTTTCTGGGAAAGTGACGTGTATATTTCTTTTGGAAGAAGATGTTACAAAATACATTGATTCACACCAAAAAGAAATTGGGGATGTTTTGTTTCATGACTGACGCAATTGCGCTTAAACAACATGTAGCGGATTACGATTATGGGTATCTTGTAGCGTTTTTAAAATCGAGAGAAGAGCATTTTCTTTCTTCAGAGATTGTACATTCACTATACAGAAATGTTACATTGGAAGAGATTTTTACTACTCTTTCCCATAGTCGATACTCCAAAATTCCCTTTACGTTAGATCCTAAGGATTTTGAGAATGCATTGTGGAGTTTCTATTTTTCTGAAATGGAGACAATAGAGTCTGTTTTACCTGAAAAATATATTTTTGTTTTTCTCGAAAGACTCCATTCTGTAATTTTCTCCCAAGAGGAGATTTTCCCTTTTCTAGAAAATGAGAACTTTCAAAAGCGACTCATGAGCTTTGTTTCTCTTGCAAAAAATGGAACTGAGTATACCGCTAAATTGGCTGCTTACATTGTTGATCGATTCAATATTTTTGAGTCTATTCGAAGAATGATAGAACCCAGTTTTTCATCCCCTATCTTTTATGATGGCGGTAATGCCGATGATGTATCTATGAACCGATTGTTTCAAAGCCACTTTGGATATGTTGATATTCAATTGATTCCTACTATGTGGATACCATACATTGAAAAAGAACGTCCTGTGAAAGAATATGACTTTACATTTATGTTTCGATTTGAAACATATTGGTGGCAGTTGATTTGGAAACTGATTCAAGAACCTTCTTATGATAACACCGGTCCGGACTATGTTATATCCTATTTTGGACACTTTATTTTGGAGATTGAAATGATAAAAAAACTGTATATTTGTACACGATTTCAGCTCCCATGTACAAATTTAAAGGAGATAATTCTTCATGCCATCGGATAAAATAAAAGGCTGTGTTATAGGAGAAAGAGATATTATCCGTATTTTTTCAGCTTTTTCTTTTCACACCATCTCTGTACATAGCAAAAAAGAGTTTAACCAAGAATTACGAAATGAAATTCATGCAAAGAAATACCGTTTTTTCATTGTGACTGAGACTTTTATTCAACAAATATCACCGGAAAACGAATTGTTGATTCAAGAAAATCACGTGATTGTCATATCGATCCCTACGAATACTGGATCTAGAGCAGCCGCCATTCAAAAACTATCCAATATGATCCGAAGAGCTGTTGGTATTGATATTGTTAAAACTGAAGGAGAATCCTATGAGTAATGAAAAACAACAAGGACGAATTGTCAGTATATCTGGCCCTTTAATTGTGGCTGAGGATTTACCTCAAGCTCACATGATGGAGGTTGTCCGAATTGGGAACGAAAAACTCTTTGGAGAAATCATTGAGCTTCACAAGAATCTTGTGTATATACAGTGTTACGAAGAGACAACAGGACTTCGTCCTGGTGAGACTGTTACCTCTTCAGGCGTTCCACTTTCTGTTACATTGGGTCCTGGCATTATTGGAGCCATATACGATGGTGTACAACGACCATTGGACACTATATATAAGTCTCATGGAGATTACATTGCTAGAGGTATTGATGTAGATCCCCTTGATTATTCTAAAAAATGGGACTTTCATCCTCTCGTGAAAGATGGGGATATCGTGAAAGAAGGGGAAAAAATCGGATGGGTCGAAGAAACCCCCACAATTAAGCACTATATTATGATGCCCCCAGGTCGATCTGGTACAATTGAGTCTATTCAAGAGGGGTCTTTTACTGTAAAAGAGCCTGTTGCAACGGTAACCGAAAAAGGTATTTCACAGCCCGTTACTATGCTACAAATATGGCCTGTTAGAACCAAACGTCCGTTTGCGAAGAGAATTGTTCCCACACAACCCTTAATTACGGGTCAACGAGTAATTGATATGTTTTTCCCTGTAGCTGAAGGTGGGACCGCTTGTGTTCCTGGTCCTTTTGGTTCTGGAAAAACTGTTATACAACATCAATTGGCGAAATGGGCATCGGCTGATATGATTGTTTACGTGGGTTGTGGAGAGCGGGGAAATGAGATGACAGATGTACTCATGGAATTTCCTCATTTAAAGGATCCAAAAACTGGCAGATCTTTAATGGAGAGGACAATTCTTATTGCCAATACCTCCAATATGCCTGTTGCCGCAAGAGAAGCCTCCGTGTATAGCGGAATTACAATTGCAGAGTATTTCCGTGATATGGGTTATAATGTCGCCATTATGGCCGATTCCACTTCTCGTTGGGCAGAAGCCATGAGAGAAATTTCGGGACGTTTGGAAGAAATGCCTGGTGAAGAAGGATACCCAGCTTATCTGTCCTCACGGGTTGCTGGATTCTATGAACGTTCGGGTAAAGTTCAAACTTTAGGAGGAAGTGAAGGGAGCCTTTCTGTTATTGGTGCCGTTTCTCCCCCCGGGGGTGATTTATCAGAACCTGTTGTTCAAGCAACACTACGTGTTGTAAAAGTGTTTTGGTCTTTGGAAGCCTCTTTGGCATACGCCAGACATTTTCCTGCTATCAATTGGTTAAATAGCTACTCTCTCTACTCAAATCTTACAGATGCCTATTTTAAAGATACTATTGATACTCTTTGGCCTACATACCGTATACAAGCTATGAGTTTGCTTCAAAAAGAGAACGAACTCAATGAAATCGTTCGACTTGTTGGGACGGACGCTCTTTCTGAATCCGAAAAGCTTGTTATGGAAATATCCAAATCAATCCGAGAAGATTTTCTTCATCAAAACGCATTTGATGATATAGATACTTTTACCAGTGGAAGAAAACAGTTTTATATGATTCAAAACATTCTTTCTTTGTATACCGAATCCCTTTTAAGAATACGAGCTCATAAAACTTTAAAAGTCAGTGATATCATGGATTTACCTGTCCGTGCTTCGATTGCTCGTGTGAAATATCAACCCGAAGAGAATATTGAAAAGTGTAATCTTACTACCCACATTAAAGAAGCCTTAGACAAACTTACTTCTACGCTGGAGGAATCCAATGATTAAAGAGTACAAAACCCTATCTGATGTTGCCGGACCAATTATTATTGTAGATGGTTTAGATGGTTGCAGCTACGGAGAACTGGTTGAAATTTTCCTTCCAGATGGTTCGGTTCGTCATGGCGAAGTACTAAAAGCAGAAGAGCACAAAGCACTTGTTCAGATGTTTGAAGGAACTGAAAATTTGAACATTCATTCTACCCGTATTCGATTTAGTGGAAAACCCTCCGAAATCAAACTTTCTCCTGATATTATTGGACGTGTTTTTAGTGGTTTGGGAAAGCCAATCGATGACGGAGAAGAGATTATTGCTCAAGAGATTCGAACTACAATGGGTGATCCTATAAATCCCTATGCTAGAGATTATCCCTCGGAGTTCATCCAAACCGGTATATCTGGAATTGATGGTCTGAATACCTTAGTGAGGGGTCAAAAGCTACCTATTTTTTCAGGAGCAGGACTTCCTCATAACGAACTAGCTCTTCAAATTGCCCGTCAAGCCAAAGTATTAAAAAAGAGCGATCAGTTTGCTGTTGTTTTTGGTGCAATGGGTGTTACTTTCGATGAATCCAATGAATTTGTTAGCTCCTTGCGAGAAAGTGGAGCTATTGAACGTTCGGTACTATTTATCAATCTTGCAAACGATCCTGTTATTGAGCGTTTAGCTGTTCCCAAATATGCATTAACTACGGCAGAGTATCTTGCCTTTGATTTAGGGTATCATGTGTTGGTTATATTGACAGACATGACGAATTATTGTGAGGCATTAAGAGAAGTTTCTGCGGCTCGGAAAGAAATCCCTGGAAGAAGAGGCTACCCAGGCTATATGTATACTGATCTGGCAACCATTTACGAACGATGTGGACGGATTAAAAACAAGAGCGGATCCATTACCATGATGCCTATTCTTTCCATGCCAGATGACGATAAAACTCATCCTATCCCTGATTTGACTGGATATATTACAGAAGGGCAAATATTTGTTTCTCGATCTTTATATGCAAAAGGATATTACCCCGCCATTGATGTATTGCCTTCACTCTCTCGACTCAAAGACAAAGGGATCGGTAAAGATAAAACAAGAGAAGATCATCCAAACCTTATGAACCAACTTTTTTCGGCCTATGCGCACGGAAGAGAAGTGCAAGAATTAGCCGTAATACTGGGAGAAAGTGCCTTAAGTGATATTGATCAATTGTATATCCGATTTGCAGACGAATTTGAACAGCGTTATGTAAAGCAAAATAGACGTGAAGATCGTACGATTACAGAAACGCTAGACCTTGGGTGGGAATTGTTGCAAATACTACCCGAGACCGAGATGACAAGAGTAAGAGACGAATTTATTGAAAGATATTATAGAAAAGGTGGTCGATAGTGGCACAACGAGTAAGTCCTACTCGTATGAAGCTGTTGGAGATTCGGAAAAGACATAAAACAGCGAAACGAGGTCATAAGCTATTAAAAGATAAACTTGAAGCTCTTGCCAGAGAACTTGTTGAACTCGCCAAGGAATTCGAAAAACAAGAACAAAAAGTGGGAGATCGACTACCGCAAATATTGGAACAATTTTTAGTGCTACGAACTACCGTTACAGATGAAGAAATGCGTAATATTGTATCGGACTATCCCGCTGAATTTGAACTTACTATGTCTCAAAAAAATATTATGAATATTGTGCTTCCAGAATTTCATATTCACCACACACATCCTTCAAAGCCGGCGTTTCATCAGTGCGGTTTAAACCCTGCTTTTGATATAGTTCTTCGCGAATTTGATAGTATCTTAGACGACCTATTGAAACTTGCTGAGTTAGAATTCTCTATCTATGAAGTTGCCAAAATTGTGGAAATGACAAAACGTCGAGTGAATGCATTGGAGTATGTTTTAGTTCCCGAACTTGAAGAAACGATAAAATATATAACTTCAAAGCTTGAAGAAAATGAACGCTCTACTACAATAAGGTTAATGAAAATTAAAGATATCTTAAGCAAACGTTCCTATTGACGTTACCTAGTTTAGAGCAACAGCTCCCTCAATAGTAGGAGATTCAACGATATGAGTACATCCATGAAATTGCATGCTTATGTAATGAACTGTAACATAGGCTCTAGAAGGAATTGTGAAGAATATATCCGCAATGGCTACATATTTGTGAATGGCCATATTATTTGTAAACCGGAAACCCTTATTGATTCTCAAAATGACGTAGTCACTTACAAAGAAAATGTTATTAAACCAGATACAACATCCTATTACTTTTTATTCTACAAACCTCTAAAAACTGTTACTACTACCTCTGACCCAGAAAAAAGAAGAACAGTTATGGATTTTTTCCCCAAGCATCTTCCCCTATTTCCTGTTGGAAGGCTTGATTACAATTCCGAAGGTTTGGTTATCATGACAAACGATGGTGAGTTAGCAAATAAAATTTCGCACCCCAGACTTCATATACCTAAAACCTATATAGTTCGAGTCAAGGGTACACCTGAATTAAAGGTGATTGAGAGATTGCGCAAAGGCATTTTTATGGATGGGTATCGTTCAAAACCTGCCTATATAAGAATGTTAAGCAAAAACCGGCAATCGTCTATTTATGAAGTTGTTTTGGAAGAGGGGAAAAACCATCAAATACGAAACATGTTTTTGTACATGAGTCACCCCGTATTAACATTGAAGCGTGTTGCAATAGGAACTTTAAAAATAGACTCCTTGAAACCTGGGGAATATCGTACCATTTCGAAAAAAGAGATTCACCAATTGTTTCAACGTTCTTTGTCCGTCAAGCAAAGAATTCAAAAGAAGCGAGAAATTCGAGAAAAGAACCAGAAAATATCCTCCCATCCCTAAAGATCTTTTTGTTTTGCGATCAAAAACAGATCTTTTATGTTAATAACGCCATCTTGAAAACAATCAAAGATAGGATTCCAAGTAGAGTCTTTGGATGTTCTTCCAAAATTTCTTTGTAACAGTTCTAGATCCTCATCGTCAATGTTTTCATTCGCATTAAAATCTCCTAACAAGATTCGTTCTTTGGATACTATTGTTGGATGGATCAAGGTTTTTGGTATATCCATTGGGGTGAAATAAGGAACAAGTCCTGAGAGTTGAAACGTTGGTACATATTCCTTTTCACTTGGAGGACTGCAACGTAGGATACATTGGATATAGGAGATTGTAGGCACAAACTCCTCCGTTTGTTTATGTATCCATCGAATTCTATTCGTATTCTTTTGAATCTCCAACGATCCTGTACTATTCTCAGAAATATACAGTATTTGAAAAGCTGGGTCAAGCTCAATGGTAACATCAAAAAGTCCTTGGTATGCATTGTGTAATTTCACTTCCACCTCAAAATGATCCTCACTCTGGACTCTTTGAGGTGTACATATTTCCACTATAGGAAACGGGGGAAGTTTGGAATGTTTGATTTCGAAAGGAATCGGATTGCTTTCAAAAGCGTGGTTGTCCACGCGAATCTTTCGATGTGTTTCTTTTTGGTCTTCGTGTACAGTCGTTAGGTAGATCTCCTCATATCCAGGTATGGAAACAGTGAAATAATAGCGACCATCTGGTAAAAATGGTTGTTTGTAAGAATCATAACCACTCCAGAAAAAATCATAACGCCCAACGGGAATAGAATCGCCAAAGAAAATAGATTCAATCGCATTACCATACTCATCATGAATGGTTAGAAAAACTTGGTCGGCATAATTCCGGACTTTGTCAATGGATCGAAGAATAGAACCCTCTTCTGTCATATATGTTGAACGAGAGATCGTGCCGGTGTTTAAACGAAACGATAAAAATCCATAATTGTCCTTGTTCATGTGGAAAGTATCCACGGAAAGAGAGGCTTCTGATATCGGAAGATGAATAGAAGTCATGCTTTTTTTGGATACAACAAAAGGGATGTGGAGTTTAACATCTTGTTCCGGTTTTTTTTCATCAGGTAGAACTTGTATCCAAATGGCACCCTCGATGATATCGGGTATGTCTGCTTTTTGAGGATATAACCAGCACTTTACTGTTTCGGTAGAATGTGGATCAATAGTTACAAAAGGTTTGTCAAAAACCCCGATATACGCATCGGCATAATCATGATGAGAGACAATCTCTGTAGATACTGTGCCTGATACAACTTGGTTTGTTATATTTCTCAGCTGGATTTCGATAGGACTATCGAAATCGGTTGTTTGTAGTACTATGGATGAAGGTGTAGCTACCAACGGCGACATCATAGCGTTTTTTAGATGTATTTGGCCAGAACCTTGATAGAAATAAGAAAAAGCATCTCCTGTCAATGGATTTTTTAAAATGGTGGCCGTGTTCATCATTAGTGCGGATATTTCATCAATGTGTAAAAATGGATATGTATGGCGAAGAATAGCAGCACAACCTGTAATTACAGGTGTAGCCATAGATGTACCTTGTTTTTTCCCCCATTGGGGAGAGGATTCAACAGGATCAAATGTAGGGATTGCTGAATAAAGAGAAGTTCCTGGGGCTGTAATCTCTGGTTTAAAAAAACCATCATTTGCTGAATAACATGGACCTGCAGAACTATAGGACGCGATAAGAGGCTGAATGGATTGGAATGAAAGGTAACCAAAGCCATCGACTACTTCTTGGAGTTGTTTTTGCATGGTAGCACTAACCATCATGCAAGGGATAAAATTGTAGCTATAGGGATCTTCTATTCCCTCGGATACCAAAGAAGGACTGAAGCTTCTCTCGTCGTAATTAAAAATAATGCAAGCTGTAGCACCAGCTTCTTTTGCGTTATAGTTTTTCTCAAAGAAAGAAATACCATTTTCTTTCGGGCCTCTTTGTATGAATGCTATTTTACCTTGCAAGTCGGTTTTGCTACACTCATCTTTCGAGCCAAAACCGCAGTATACGATATCCAAACCGTCTAGTTCAGCATTGAAGGGAGGAGAGAAACGAGAATTTTGACCTAAAAACATCTTCTCAGACACGGGGGTGTGAAATGTAAAAGGCTGCGATAACCGATCATCGGATGCAGCTACTTGCAATATGGAATCAAAAACACCAGGAGCATCGATGGGCCATTGGTTATACTGAGTTCTACTCCCGCCATTACCTGCAGCAGCAACGATCATGACACCGCTTTCTTTTGTCATTCTGAATGCTTCAAAATAGGGATTGTCTTCTACGATCGATGGATTTTCACCCCCATGTCCTAAGGATAAGTTGATAACAGAGCATTGGTCTTGAACAGCGTATTCACAGGCAGTTATAAGAGTATAAGAGGGAGCACCGCTGTTTTTATGGGAAGGAAACACTTTGTATGCAAATAAGGTTGCATCTGGGCAGATTCCATGAAGAGAGGTTGATTGAGAATTATTACCAGCAGCAATCCCGGCTACATGAGTACCATGCCCACCCGTAAATGTAGAATCATCGATAGGGTCGGGATCTCCTGGTTTCTCTTTTTCTAAATCTTCTTCGGGATAATAACAGTCCCACCCGCCTGCAACTTTTGATTGAGCCTCCGAAAAACCAGAAGGATAAAAGTCAGGATGATTGTAATCAATGCCAGAATCAACAATGCCAATGCGAATGTCAGGATTTGGCTCTATTATGGTGTTTTGA
Source organism: Caldisericia bacterium (assembly GCA_028700655.1). GTDB lineage: Bacteria > Caldisericota > Caldisericia > UBA6126 > UBA6126 > JAGLCW01. The sequence goes on along the minus strand of JAQVSG010000002.1, from coordinate 93,708 downwards.
TACTTCTCTAATGCAGGTACTTCATTACGATGAATCGTTTCTACGGTCATATCTCGAACTGGGTAGAACAGGGTGTTATCTAGATAAATTGAAGCTACTTCGGGATGTTTTGCTAGAAAAGGTAGTGTGTATTCTGGAAGAGACATGGCTATTCCATTGTATACGATTTGCCATTGCCCAAGAATCTGGATAGAATCAGTCCTGGGAAGAGATTGTAGGATGTGTGTTTGTTTTTGTACCAACACATTCTTATAGAGAGTCTCTTGTTCAATAATATTATGGGATTGCATATGAAATTGAGGTTGATGGCTATTTTTCTCAACAACGGAGGGAAGTTTGCATTTAACAATAACACGAACACGTTTGGAAGAAGAAAATGATGATTTCGAAATAGACGGAAAATTCTGAAATTTCCTCACTTCTATGTTGGTATGATTAGAATAACTATATGCATAAGAGGGAACTAGAAAAAGGCATGTTACAATTACCAAAACTATATATTTAAAAAAATACGCTTTCATCATTCACCTCAATCGGTTTATTTTTATGGAATTAAATATACAATATATTTATGAGATTTGAAAAATCTTGTGGCACTATTATTTATCGTCATGAGCATAAACGAATATTATATTTGATTGTGCGTTACCGGCTTCATTCTCGGTATTGGGGTTTGATTAAGGGACATGTTGAAAACCAAGAAAGTGAAATTCAAACCGCTAGACGCGAAATATATGAAGAAGTTGGCTTTCAAGATATTCGTTTTATACCTGGTTTTAGAGAAACGATATGCTATTGTCCTTTTCCCGATTGTGTAAAAGATGTTGTTTTTTTCCTTGGTACTACACACGAGCAGAATGTTCGTTTTATCTGCAATGAACATGATCATTCAAAGTGGTTGCCCGAAACTGAAGCTCGAAATTACTTAAAACATGGGAATGATCGTTTTGTTATTCATCGTGCAGAATTGTTTATTCGGAATTTACTATCATGATTGGAGGCTAATATGGCTACTAAAGACAGTATTTATGAGTGTGAAGTGTGCGGTAATGTCGTAGAGACATTACGAGGTGGAATTGCACCTCTGATTTGTTGTGGTAAACCTATGGTTGAAAGATTCCCTCAAACGGAAGACAAAGGAAACGAAAAACACAAACCCGTTGTCGAGTTTCATCCCGACAAAATAGTAGTTAAAATTGGCGAAGTACCACATCCTATGGAAGAAAAGCATCATATTGAGTGGATTGAATTTCGAAGAAAAGATGATTTTGTAATTCGGAAAGAAGTTATTGATCAGGATGTTGCAGAAGCAACCTTTGAAATCCCCCCACAAAAAGGTGTTGTATTTGCCTTTTGTAATATTCATGGACTTTGGAAAACGGATGTAAATCCGTCTTAAGATTTTGATTATTGAAAGGATTGCGATATGAAAAAAAGAATTGAAGAAGTACTCAACCAACAAATTAACGAAGAGCTTTATTCTGCCTATTTATACCAGGCAATTAGAGCGTATTTCGAAAGCATAGGGCTTTCAGGATTTTCAAATTGGATGAAAGTACAAGCTGAAGAAGAATTGTTTCATGCTGAAAAGTTTTTTTCTCACATTGTTCAAAGAGGGGGAAGAATTCGTTTGACGGCCATAAAAGAACCAGCGTTTGAATGGAAAAATCCTCTGGATGCATTTAAAGCTTCCTTAGAACACGAGAAACATATTACTTCTTGCATTCACAATTTAGTATCTGTTGCTGAGGAAGAAAAAGATTATCCCAGCAAAACCTTTTTAAATTGGTTTGTTGATGAACAAGTCGAAGAAGAGGATAACGTCAGTAAAATTGTACAAGAACTTGAAATGATAGAAAATGACGGAAAAGGATTGTTAATGATCGATAGAGAGCTTAGTTCTCGTACATTTACTCCCCCTACCAATGAAGAATAGGAAAGGGTGTTGATAGGAGATTGGATGATATTCCATGAAAAACGTCAAGTTTTTGTTTTTATTCTTGTTGTAGCATTCTTTTTTGCTTCTTTTGGACTTGTTTCGTGCAAAAAAGAAAACTCACATACTGAATCCTCCCCTATAGATTCAACTACAGATAATGACAGAAGGACTTCTCTTGATGACCCGGTGGAAAAACCAGCAGACAATGACTTCAAAGACAAAGAAGTAACAATAGAAACAACAAAGAGTACGGCTCTTTTCCCTCTGCAGGGTCCTGTCTTGTTGCGAAATACTCTTCGTACCTATCCAGCCACAATGGGACCACCAGGACATAACAGCGTTTGGAATGAGAATGAAATATTTGTGAGTACAGGTGATGCAGGGTTTACAAAAATTGCATTGCTTCAAGAAAACATGGTTAAAGAGCAGTCATATCTATACAATCGAGCCTTTTTACAAGCTTCCGAGGATTACTTTCTATGCCGTGATAAGACTCATGTATTTTGTCTTTCCAAGGCCACTTCAGAGGAATTATGGAAACATGAAATTGCCTCCTACGGTCATGATTATTATTTTGCCATTAATACTGAAAATGTAACACGTATGCTTTTTGATAGTTCTCTCCAAAAAGCTACTATTACAGGCCTTCATGCGAAAACGGGAAATGTTCTTTGGTCCATGATTCTCCAAGACAAGTCTCATTCTTTTCTAGGGTTTTCTCCCTATGTGCTACTATTTACAAAAGGAACCTCCCTTGTAGGAATTCATCCTACGACGGGAGAAAAAATATGGCAACATGATTCTGTTCTTGAGACTTCGGATGAACCTTATCAACAAGAGTATTACCGTAATTTTCGAATCCTCTCCGATTCAAGTATTTTTGTCCCCACGAAAGAGAATGGGGAACCTTATGCGTACCGAATTGAACCCGAGACTGGGAAAATTCTTACAGAGTACCGTCTTAATTCTCTACAAGAAGTTCGTTTTCACAATTCGTATTTCGAAACACCATCTTCCATTTTGTGTAGTTATAGAAAAGGTTCAGAGTATTTCTTCATTGCGTATGATAAAGAAACCGGTAGCATCCTGTGGGAAACACCTTTTCATCAAGTATTAGGAGATTTTGCGCAACAATACGGTGTTGAATGTCAATACACTGCTTTCAAGAACTCTCCCCAAAAAGTACTCATAGAAATATCCTATTCCACCGTTCTTTGTGTAGAGGTAAAAACGGGTACCATCCTTTGGTTCCATCAATCTGAATTTTCACAAATAAGTAGCGTATGGCAGGACACTTTTCAGATCCGACTATTAGAATCCCAAAACCAGGAGATTCACATTGAATTTTTAAACCTTGATACCGGTATACCCCAGCAAAACTGGAACCTACCGCCAACATTTAAAATACCAGACGCTCCCATTTCTATGATTTATGCGACCGAAAAACATGTTATTATTCGCATGAATATTCAGGAAACTCCCTATTGGTTATTTTTTCAACCCGATTCTTTCGGCATTCAATATGCTGGTTATCTTACCGATTCACAACCGAATCTTGCAACCTCTCTTGTTTTTTTTGTAAACTCAAAATCGGATACACTTTTATTTTTGGTATCCGGCGAGAATGGTTATGAGCTGGAAGTTGTTTCTATACCTGATCTTGCAATAGAATTGAACGGAGATTCAAGGCAGGTTAAAAAGAATCTCCGTTCATATAAGTACGCTAAAATGTAAAAAAGTTTCATTTTTTTTGTTTGTGATTTCCAATTTTCCAATTTTTGTTTACAATCATAAAAAATAAAACTCATATTATTAATAAGGAGTATCATCATGATTCACAAGAAAGTGTTCGATTACCTTCAGAAGGTGTATGAAGATCATAATTACAAGATGATCTTATTACACGGTACAGCAGGTGGTGGAAAAACCTACTTAGTCCGTAATTTCTTGAAAGACAAGAAGGGTTTCTATTTTAAATGTTTATCCCAACATCCTCCTGTACAAATACGACGTTTCATCCGTGTTGTGCGAAGACAATATCCAGACTTTGAATCCGATATTACTTGGAAAGATTTTCTTACCAATCTTTACAGCTTAGCAAAAAAAGAAAACTTCATTGTTGTTTGGGATGATTTTCATTTCTTATACAAAATTACTCAGGACATTTTGATTCCTATGGAGAGGCATTCTGTTAATGCACCTTTTACTATTTTTATTACTTCCTCCTATCCTCAAGCCAATTTTATAAGTTTCCGATTTGAAGGTTTTACCCAAGATCGTTTTCATCAAATTGAATTAAAACCCTTGTCATTTAAAGAGTTTCGCGATTACTATAAAGACATGGATCCTATGCGACAGATTGAACTTTATGGTATTACTGGTGGTGTTGCTAGGTATATGGAATGGATTGACCCTAATCTTGACTTGTTTGACAACGTAAAGGAGAACTTTATTTCTCCAACTAGACTCCCCTATTATGATCCTTGTTCCGTATTACGCTACGAATTTCACGAACCATCCACTTATTATTCTGTTTTACAAGTATTGGCATATCATGAACTTAAAATCGGCGATCTTTCCCATCAACTCAACCTACAAACCCATAATTTAACATCCTTTGTTGACCGTCTACGCGAAATGAAACTCATTGGTCGTGTGGTTCCGGGAAATAGTACAAATCCTAAAGTCACTCGAAAGAGTAAGTACATGATTAGCGATATGTTTTTGTATTTCTGGTTCCGTTACGTCTATTTCGATCCAGAAGCACTTCATATGTTGAACCCAGATATTATCGTGAAACATCTTAAAGAAGATTACAACACCTTTATTGATCATATTGTTGTAGAAATATCAAAGCAGTGGTTATCTAGTCTTACAGACCCCTTTGTGCCATTATTAACTTCTCCGTGGTGGGACTATGAAACACATAGTGTTGATATTATGAGTACCGACTATAAGAAGGCGATATTTGGTGATATTTTTATAGACGAAACACTCTACACAAAACAAATGTACAGAAACTTTGTAGAAAGCACTCAGGTTGTTCCTTTTAAGTCCAAGCTTCGACAAAAGCATTATTATTTTATCAGCAAAAAAGGATTTACACCTGATCTGCGAAGAATTGTCGGAAACAGAAAGAATGTACAATTAATAACACTAGAAGAGTTGGTTGAAATCATTTAAATCAAGCTTCAGAAAAACCCCTTCTAGAGAATGGAAGGGGTTTTTTTTATGGCGATATTCTTGGTATTTCGGGGAGGGGTGTCGTGAAAAATAAACGTTTGGTGGATGATTCTGTTATTGGACTATTTGAACCCTCTTATTATGCATTGTTTGATTTCGAAACAACAGGTTTGCATCCGCCAAAAGATAAACCTATCCAATTGGCGTATATTCTCCTCAACCAGAATTTACAAATTACCAACGCTAAAAATTTTTATTTTGAAGTTCAAGAGGAAGTTCCTGAAGCTGCAATAAAAATACACGGATTAACGAAAGCAAAATTAATTCAACTTGGAGCAAAGCCCTACTCATTCTATGTCCATGAAATTCAGCACGATTTTTCTACAAAGTATCTTTTATCTATTGCTCACAATGCAGGTTTTGATATTCGCTTTATGAGACATTTTTTTCTTCAACAGAAAGCGATTCCTTATTGGTGCACAATGAAGTATTACACAAACATAATCCGTTTACCAGGCTTGTATGATGACTATAAATGGCCAAAAGTATCGGAAACTATGCAGTTCTTAAAAATTGACGAAGAAGACGCTTTGAAAACATGCAAAGAGTTGTTTCAGAGCTCCTCAATCGGGTACCATGATGCTCGATTTGATATTGTGTGCATTTATAAAATGATACAAAATGATTACAATCTTCGAAGAGAAATCCAAAGTGTAAGCCAAAAGCTAATTTACGGTCATAAATAAACCATTGAGAAGGATGATATGTCCGTTATGTTGTGTTTACGGACATTTAAATGTGATCAAAAAAAGCTGTAAAATGAAGAAGAAAGATATACTGGCAATTCAGTTTTTTAGTCCTGATCTGTTTCCTCTTCTTTTCCTTTTTTTGTCATTTCATATCCAAATTTAGCTGCTTTTATATTGAGAGTTAACTTATTATCAGAGAAAAAATCCCCAATTGCTTGTGTAAATGTTGAAATTTCGATTACCTTTGTTATGCCCAACATATACCCTGTAGCCATCATGTTAGCCACGATACGTGTCCCAAATTCTTCCTCGCAAATAGCAGTAAATGGCTCGGTGTGAGTAACAGCCTTGGAAATAGGCTCGTAGTCAGGAATAAAAAAACTATCCAAAATACGAATCCCATTTTCCTTAATAGAAGTCCCATATTTTGTATAGGCTTCTTGTGTCATTAGCAATAGAATATCAGGAATTTCAACTTCGGGGAAAAATATTTCTTTATCGCTAATAATGACTTCACTTTTTGTTGCTCCACCCCGTGCTTCAGCTCCATAAGACTGCGATTGTAAAGCATTTTTGTTTTCTCTAAGTGCAGCTCTTGCAATAACACGAGTAGCTGTAATTAGGCCTTGGCCACCAGAACCTGAATATCGGATTTCTTTTCTCATGATTCTCTCACCTTTTTTAAGAGTTGCTCGCGTTTTTCAATATAGGATAATTGCTGATTGTCTTCAATAAATTCACCCATGGGCAAGTGGGATGCTTGATCCTCCACCGATAGGGCGTCATACTTAGATTGTAAAACGAGCATGTCTTTTTGTTCCATCATCATTTTGTAAGGATCAGGCGTACCATTTAAACGTCCATAGTAAACAGGACATTGTGTTACCACTTCAAGTAAGGAAAACCCTTTTCTTGAAAACCCTTTTTCCATGTATTTCTTCATGTGACGGTAGTAGTAAGTGCCAGTTCTTGCTACATATGTTGCTCCGGCACCAATAGCAAGATGTACAAGATCAAATCGGTTTTCATAATTTCCAAAACGGGCTGTGGTTCCTTTTTTATAAGAACCTGTCAAGGGAGACACTTGACCCCCCGTCATGCCATATATGCTATTGTTGAATACAATGACAGTAATATCGATGTTTCGTCTTGCTGCATGAATTAGGTGATTACCTCCTATTGCACTTGCATCTCCATCGCCTGTGAAAACGATCACTTTTTTATCAGGCCTAGCAAGTTTAATGGCAGTAGCAAATGGAATGGCACGACCATGCAATGTATGGACTTGGTCAAATTGTGTATATGTGCCAGATCGGGAGGAACATCCTATGCCAGAGATACATATCACATCTTTTTTTGTACAACCCATCTCTTCAAGAGTTTCCATAGCAGCGTGTAATACAATACCATTGCCACATCCAGGGCACCATATTGTAGGAAGACGATCAGGATTTAGAAATTTCTCGCCTTTAATCATGGAGTTCCTCGATTCTTCTGAGCATTTCATTTGGTGATATCAATTCTCCGCCAATTTTCTCTATAAGATGCACTTTTTTATGAGGCAAGATTCGTTGCATTTCAAAGTAATATTGCCCAAGATTTAACTCTGAAACAACAATACGTTTCGCATTTTTGGTGGCTTGTTGAATTTTTATTGGATCAATCGGGAACAGGGTTTTTGGTCGAACCAAGCCAATTTCAGGGTGGTTCGTATAGATCAATGATTTTACTGTGCGGCTGGCTACTCCGTAGGAAATAAACATCGTTTCAGCATCGGGATTCAAGATTTCTATGTCAAAGAGATCAGAGGTATGCTTTTCGATTTTCCGATGTATTCTACGGACAAGGCGATCTGCCACCTCATAGTCTGCACTCTGGAATCCATTTTCCATATGTACCAATCCAGTTACACTGGTTCCGTAACCATCTCCGATGTTACCCATAATAGGAACATCATCAGAAAATTTACCGTAGGGTAGATATGTGTCTCCGGGGTTAATCGAAGGAAGAATCCGATTAAAAATATCCACGGTTTCAAAGGGATCAATCTCAACCTTTTCTCTCATGTGGACAATGGTTTCTGTAGTTAAAATAACGACAGGGTTACGGTATTTTTCAGCTAGGTTAAATGCTTGAATAGTCATTTCGTAAAGCTCTTGTACAGAACAGGGGCTTAATACAATCACGGGGTGATCTCCATGCGTGCCCCATTTTGATTGCATTACATCTCCTTGAGATACTTTTGTTGGTAAACCTGTGGAAGGTCCACCTCGTTGTACATTCACAACAACAATAGGTACTTCGGCGATGGTTGCATAACCAAGCCCTTCTTGCATTAATGAGAAGCCTGGGCCTGATGTTGCTGTCATGGATTTCTTTCCCGCTAAAGAAGCTCCAATAATTGCCGTGATGCTTGCAATTTCATCTTCCATTTGAATGAAGATCTTTTCTTCTTTTGCTAACTCCGTGGATAACAATTCTGCTATTTCTGTAGAAGGCGTAATGGGATATCCCGCAAAAAAGCCAATACCTGCTTTAATAGCACCCTTAACGCATGCTTCGGCACCTTGTAAAATTTCTCTTTGTTTACTCATTGAAAATTACCTCAACAGCTAAATCCGGACAATGTTCTTGACAGGAAAGACATCCAATACACGATGGTAAGTCTTCGACGAAGACATATCCCGTGGAATCGATCGCAAAAACTTTTTTCGGGCAGATCTGTACACAGATACTGCAACGCTTACAACGCAACTCGTTAATTACAACATCGTTTACTTTTTTCAAGATATTTACCTGCTTTCAAAGCATTAATTACGTTCATCATTAAAAAAAACATTCCGGTTTTGTCAATTTAAATAAATGAAAAATTTGATGCTTTTAGCTTTTTTTCAACCAATAAGTGTTGATCAAATGAATTTTGAAACTCGTTATTATGAGATATCAAGAAGACTTTATTGAAATGTTCCTGAATTCTTAACAGGGTATACATAATTTGATGTTTGCTAGAAAAATCTAAAGATCCAAAGTCATTATCAATACATAAAAATGGAGATTCTATCACTTTGCTTTGCTGTAATAAACGAGACAAAGCAAGGCGAAACGCTATATGGATACAAAATCGTTCTCCTTGACTTAAGTAAGGGAAATCAATCGTATTGTTAATGTTGGAAATGGAAACAGAAATCTTCTGTTGGCCATACATGGAATCTTTATTAACAGAAATATAGACGGTTAAGGTTTCTTTAGAAATACTTCTCAGAATTCTATTGACATCTCTTTCTAATAGAGGCAAAACTCTGTACAGGATATAGGTGGGAAGGTTTTGATCAGAAAAAACTTGTTGACAAAAAGTGACAATTTGAGTTTTTGTATGAAGATCATCCAATTCTTTTTGGGATTTTTCAAATTCCTTTTGTACTTCAAAAATAATTTCCATGTCTCTTTCATGTTTTGCAATCGACACCATTACATCTTCTTTTTCTTGAGTACAAGAATCTTTTTGATGTGTGAATTTTTCTACATTTGTTTCCGCCTCCTCAAGATCGTTTTTTTGATACGCAATATTCTTTATTTTTTCGACGAGTATAGAAATATCAGTATCTAATTCTTCAAGTTTATCTTCAATGTCATTCAGTTGATTTAAGATTCTCCCTTTTTCATTTAGCTTTTCATCCATAATTCTCTTTTCGGTTTCAAAATACTTAAGCTGGTTGATTTTATTTTTTATGTTTTCGTGTTCTTGAGCACTATAATGGATAGCAAAAAACTTGAGCTTTAAATCGTTTACTTTCTTCCATTGGTCGGTGGCATAATTTTTTGTTTCAATTCTTCGTTTAATATCAATGAGTTGTTTCGTGACGGACGGCAGCTTTTGATCTGCTTCAAGAGCACTAGAAATCTGTAAGTGTAGTTCGCTCAAACTGTTTTCATGAACCGATTGGTTGGATACAACAAACATAGCCTCAACATACTGCTTGTCGATTGTTTTAAATCGACTTTTCAAGTTGGCGATCTTGTGGGTTACCTTGTTCATTTCTTCTTCAATTTTGGACTCTTGCAGCTTCGCTCGATAGTGATTTTCTGTAATTTTGCCTATCGTGGACTTACATTCTTGAATTTTCATATACAAGTTCTGTAATTCCTCCTCTTGGTCAAAATCAGCAGAAAGAATAAGAATCTCGCTTTGTAGCGACTCAATTTTTGTGGTGATTCGTTGAATTGTGTTTGCGTTCTTTTCTAGGGTTGTTTCTCTCATTTCAAGGTCTCTACGGTAATTTAGAAGAATATCCGCTTCTTTGTCTTTGCTTAAAGGTGTACCGCAAAGTGGGCAACGATTTTCCGTTGTTTTTGGTAGTTCCAAAAAACGGATTTTTTCTTTTAACTGAATGGCCATTTCACTAAACTTTTCATTTTGGGATTCTAGGTTCTTTTTTTTATTGTATTCAATTTCGATGTTGCTTTGCAGGAGTTTTACTTTTTCTTTGTTTTCTCGAATGGTTTGCAGTTTCTTTTTAGTACTAAGTTCCTTCTGAATGACTTGTTCGTGATCAGAAATCTGTTTTGATATAGTACTGTATGTTTCTAGTATTGCAACTCTTTCCTGTTTTAGCATCCCCGTATTTTCGTTTAAAGAAGAAATTTGGTTTTGTATCTCGTTCTTTTCTTGTTCTAATTTTTCAATCTGATATCTCTGTTTTCCCATTTCTTTAAGTTTTGATTGAATATCATGCATCTTAAAGTTTAGATCGGGAAGCAAACTTTTTTCTTGAGAATACTCCATTTCTTTTTGTTCAAGTTCATTCCGTTTGACTTTTAATTCCATTTCTTCTTGTTCAATGCAATTCTGAATCTCGTTCATCTGCAGTTCGATGCGTTGTCTTTGCTCCAGGTTTTCATTGAGAATTTTGTTTCGTTGAATTAGGTCTAAAAGTTGTTTGTAACCGTTTTCAATTTCATGTTGTAAAGAGATAGATTGTTGTAGTTGATTCAATGCCTCAAGAATTTTAGATTTTTCTTTTCGCTGATCGTTTTGAAAGTTTCGAAGTTGATGAATTTGATCCATAAGATGGGATTTATTATCCAATTGTTGACGGATTGTAACAATTTCGATTTCTAAACATTCAATGGAGTCTTTTATTTTGGTAAGGTCGATTTCAAGCTGATTCTTTTTTTCGATTTCTTCATCCAAAATTTTTTGCAAAGCTTTTTTTTGCGTGAACTTATTTTTGTTTTGATGGATGTATTCTTCCAGAACCTGTTTTCGTACAGAATATTGAAAGAGATCTTTCTGGGTGTGATCGTAGGCATTTTGAAATAGGGATAGTCCTAAAAAACCAGCCAATCGTTGATATCTTTCTTCTTCTGAATAGTCTAAGAAATCTTTTTGGTGATAGAATGAAGAGCTCATTATGGTGGTCATGAAGAGACTATTTAAATTAATATGAAGTGCTTTTTCGATAAAGGTTTGCGTTTCTTGATCGGATTCTTTCGTTATATTTTTCCAATTGGTACGTTTTCTCTCCTTGATTTCTAAAGAATGTATAGGGTTTGTACTTCGTTTGATTCTAAAACAGGCATCATGAAGTAAAAATGTAAATTCTGAAAACGCCATTGTTTCTTCAAAGTGAATAATATTGGCAGAACTTTGTTGGTTGTTAGAAATTCTTGTATACCCAAAGAGTGCGAATAAAATTGCATCCAAGATACTGCTTTTACCAGCTCCATTATCACCTGTAATGATCAAAGAGCGGGTGTTTTCTAAATCCAGTTGGTGGGTTCCTTTGTAGGATAAAAAATTGTGGATTGTGAGTTTGAGTGGAATCATTCTGGCAACTCGTTATATAAGTAGGATAAGCAATGAGTATTCACTTCTTCTTCCAAGATTTCCGGCAATGGTAAACGCTTTTCTTCAAGATAGAAATCGACATATCTACGAATGGGCAGTATTTCTTCATCGCCAACATAACGCAATTGTTTACCCTGTTGTTCAATGCTGTGAATATGAAAACAATGTTCTTCAAAACTACCATGAATTGAAGGTAATGATAAATTTGCATCGGTGTGTAAAACAATTCGCGTTATATGTTCACGGTAATCATTTAAAAGAAACTCCTCGTTCAGTTTTTCCATAATTTCTTTTTCTGAATTGGCAGAAATGCGGATAAGAGCAGTTAATCTTTGCTCAGGGTTTGGAATGAAGTGAGGAGGTTCAGAAATAGAAAGAGAATCGTACACAAGAAAGCCTCTTTCAATGGTGGAGTCTGCATACTCAAATTCACCCAAAGAACCTGGGTACCCAATCCACGATTCCAATGTCGACAGTTTCTCAATCTTTTTGAAGGGTTGACCACCAAAGGCAAAATATTGAAAAGGAAGACTTTGTAAATAGGAGGCATGAAATGCAGGTATATCGGGAAGTAAAAAAAAGGGTTCTAAGAATGAAAGAGTGGCCTGCATAAAAAGGACAGAAAATAGATCGGGTTGGATCTTTGGAATCAGTTTGGAAATCCGATTTTCTGCAATTTCTGAACGAGAGGAAAGACTAGTTGCGTCTGATGGGCTCATCTTTTTATAGGGGAGTGCTGCAATTTGCAAAGCATCAGAGTCTTTTTTTAAAACAATACATTCGTCTTTCTGCATAGTGTGAACATACTGAAAAGATAGAGAAGGAAGCATCTCTAAAAAGGAAGTACCTTGGCAGGGTTGATCATATTTTCCAGACAATACAACGCAATGAATATTGGATTGGGCCAAGTCTTTTATACGTTCTCGCACAACCGATTGGAGGAAGTCGTTGGGTAAAGAAGAAAAGAAAAGATTGCCGGAAAGTAGCACTACATCTATTTGGTGATCGATTGCATATTGGCAGATAAAAGATAAATAACGAACATAATCGTGTATTTGAGAAAAACCATACGGGTATGGTTCTTTTTTCCCCATATTCTGAATACCAAAGAAAAAATCACCTGTTTGAAGAATTTTCATTTTTCTTTGTCTAACTCACTTTTTTTTATGGGCATTTCAGCCGTTAACTCGTAGGAAGTTTGATAATTGGTTCTAACGACGCGAATGTGTAGTTTTCTTTGATCAATCGGAAAATATTGGCTTAACACTGCAGCTAATTTTTTCCGAAGGTCTCTTTCACTTTGTGGGGATAAAACTTTTCTATCTTCATCTAAAATTCTTTTTAAGCGGTCTGTTAACTTGGAAGGCATATGTTCTCCTTATATAGAATTCTTTTTCATTTTTTCCCATATGGATTTGGAAGGGGGAGCATTTCTTTTAATAGACTTCGTTTTGCCGACAATCTTATCGGTTACGTCTTTAACTTCCGTTGAAACCGAAAAGCTGCTTTGGTATACAAAGGGTACACCCGAATTGTTTTGTCGCAAAACTCGTTCATCTTCAGAAATGATACCAATACAAGGAACATGCAAAAGGTCTATAATTTCAGTTGCAGAAATATAGTAGCTCCGCTGGCTTAAATCTTTACGATACCGGTTAATGAGTAAAAAGATTTCTTTTTTTATCCGGTGGTTTTCGAGTAAAGCCAATACTCTGTCAGCATCTCGAATGGAGGAAATTTCTGGATTGACTACAACAATGGCTTTTTTTGCGAAAAAGACCGATTTGTTAAAACCTTCTTCAATGCCTGCAGGAGAATCAATAATGATATAGTCAAAAATCTCTTCTAAATCGTTGAGAACTTTGTGAAACTTGAAAAGATTGATATCTTTTTTTAGATCACTTTGAGATGCAGCGATGAGGGCTAAATAATTTTGGGTTCGCTTGTCATATACCAAGGCATCGTCCAATGTGCATAAATTTTTTGTAAGATCCACAATGTTGGCTTTGACTTTTCTTTCGAGACCAATAATCATGTCTAGATTTCGCAAACCAATATCCATGTCAATAACAACAACTCTTTTTTTTGCAAGAGCGATACTTGTACCAATATTTGCGACCAAAGTGGATTTACCAACACCCCCTTTACCGGAGGTGAAAACAATGATTTGTCCCATATTAATCGTGTGTGATTTTTACAATACTCACATCTCCTTCATTCAAATATATATATACCGGTATAGAAGTTTCTCCAAGGGTTGTAATTGTATTGTCAAGAGATTGATTTGCTGCGATAATCCGCATCGCTTTGATTTCTTTACAAGCAAGGATCGCCTGTTTGCATTCAGGATGTTGTCCAAAACCAGCTTCACCTTTGATTGAACCGAAAACATACAAAGATTTCCCTGCAATAACTTTTGCACCTGAGTGGATATCACCAAACACAATAATATTACCGGGAGATTGAACAACCACGCCTGCTCGTACATTTTTTCCAATGACCAAAAATTCATTTGGATCTGAAAAAGAGGAGACTTTCTCGGGATTATCGGACGAAGCATTAAGAGAAGAGAAAGACGTGTCAGTTGGTTGAGTAAGAGATGATGTTTGTAGAGAGTTAGGGGTGTTGTCTCGATAGGTATGAACAGGTTTTTGAATCAAATATGCAAACATTTTCCGCACCATACCCCCTTCGTCGTCAGTTAACTCTCTATCAAAGCCTGTTGCATAAAGATCCACATTGGCACCAAAAAAGTCTTGCTTCTTTTTATAGATCGAAACAGCTTTGCGTATGACCTTGTCAAATTCAAAATCGTGGAGCATCAAAGACATAAGAATTCCTTCAGAAAAACCTTTAAAACTTACAACTGAGTCCGGTGTTCTTTTTGCAGGCAATTATTTCACCTCCGTTGTGTAAAGTTCATCATAGTATAGTATAAAATCTTTCAAAAAAGGAGCTAGTTCACTAGCAAATTCGAAAGAAGAATTTTCAAACATTAGAAAGGCAACTCGATTTGGATTCTCATAGGGAAAGATAGCTCCCATCCATACATGTTGTTGTGTTTCTCTTTGTCCTTCAACAAGAGCAGTACCGGTTTTTGCAGCTATATTCATAGAGGGTATCCGTAATCCTATTGCTGTTCCAGGATATACGGTCGTCTTGTACAAACCCTCGAGAACAATATTGTAGTAGTTTGGAGAAATCTGGGCTTGATACGAATTGTTTGAGACTGGAGGTGGGTGTAGATCAAAAAAACCTTTTTGGGATGAGGTTTGTTTTAAAAGATGAGGGGTTACATCTTTTCCATAAGAAGCCATTTTCGCGTATAATTTTGTCATCTGAAGAGGTGTTACTGATACAAAACCCTGACCGATTCCTAAATTCATAGTATCTCCACGATACCATGGAATCCCTTTAAATTTTGTTTTCCATTCGGGTGTCCCTAAAAAACCGCTTTCTTCATAGGTAAGGTCAATCCCTGTTTTTTTGGAAAGTCCTCCATATTGAACAGCAAAGTCTACAAAATGGTCAATATTAAATCGATCTGCCAACTTATAGAAATATACATCACAAGATACTTGCAACGCTTTTGAAAGGGAAATATACCCATGAGATGATGGGTATACCCAGCATTGATATTTGTCCTTTTGTCCCGGAATGTTGAGAGAGCCTTCGCAAAGCAGATTTTCCGTGGGAGTGATGACATTTTCTGTTAATCCATACAAAGCAATGAGAGGTTTCAATGTCGAACCAGGAGGATATTGACCCATACTAGCTATATTAAAAAAAGATCGATTTTCAATCCATTGATTCCATTTTTCCACTGGTCTAGGTCCGGAAAAGTAGTTAGGATCGAAACCTGGATTCGAAACACAGGTAAGAATTTCCCCGGTAGGAATATCCATTAAAATAAGACATCCACGATGATCAGATATGATTTCTTCGGCTTTTTTTTGCAGCTTGATATCAATTGTTAAGTAGACATCTTCTCCCTTTACAACTTCTTTTTCAATATCTTCTTTTTGAACAGATCCGAACACATTAATGGTTTGTTTCGTAATACCAGGGAATCCGTGCAAAAAATCCTCATAGTATCGTTCAATTCCAGTTTGACCAATTCTTTCATTGGGTTTGAAACGAACGAGTTTGGGGTTTTGCAAATCTTCTTTGGAGATCATACCGGTATATCCGAGAATATGACAGAGAGATGCATTGTAAGGGTAAAATCTTTTAAAGCCTTCTTTAATGAAAATGCCTTTGAGTTTATATTTATTCTCTTCTATACGGGTTTTTTCTTCATAGGTCAAATTTTCCTTTAGCAAGACTTCTGAGTAAGAGTATAGTTCCTCAATGGTAGGGATTGTTTTTTCTGTAGACAGTCCAATAAACGTCTCAAGAAGTGATGCAAGATACTCAATATTGGGGATTTCTTGAGGAGATGCATAAAGATGATAGGTGGGAACATCTTTGGCCAATACGTTACCATTTCGGTCGTATATGGTTCCCCTAGGACATTCTTGGGTTACAGTACGACTATAATTGTTGATTGCCAGATTGCTAAATTTTTCTTGTTGAAAAGCTTGAATCTGAAATATCCGAAAAAGAATGAATATAAATCCTAGCAGAACAAATGCAAAAAAAAGAATTATTTTGATCGGGTGGATATCTTTGTCTAGGTTTTTCTGAAAAGAATATCCAGGCATCTTTTTCATGGGGAAACTCTATGTTTGCTGATACTCGACTCGTATGATTTCCGAAATAATTGTAGAAGAGGATACAAGAATGTAAAGAATAGCAACCACTGGATCCCCAGCGTTTTAAAAAAAGCAATGTCAAAGAATTGAGAAAGAAAGAATAGATAAAAAGGAAATAAAAAAACTAGTTCTGATACAAACAATAACGAAGGATTGATTTGCAATAAATTTTTTAGAAGAAAAAATAGAAAAATGAAGGCCAAATAAGAAAGAATACAGACAAACAGCAAGGGTGTGGGAATATAACTGAGCTTGATTAAAAGCAGTGGAATAGAAATTAAAAGAGAGGTGCTATCAAAAATGAACAACCCTCCAATGCATGCAAAAATAGATAAATCAATCCAAAAGAAGGACGTATGGAAAAGAAAGGGGAAAAAGAAAAGATCAGTGACTACACAAACGAGTTGCAAAATGCCAAACACAATTAAAATCATTGAAATGCAAAAACTTCTGTGAGTGTTTTCATATCGATAGATGGTTTAACAATGGCTGTATAATGGATAGAAGAAGAGGGTTCAATTTGATCGACAATCCCTACAATCAGATTATTGGGCAAAGAAGAATAGTTACTCACAACAACAACATCGCCTACCTGAAAATCTTGTTCTTGATAAAATTTCACGAAAAGAATGTTTTGATCTTTGTCAAAGGATAAAGTACCTATGACATTGTTTCGAATGTTTCGAATACTAATATGTGATGATTCGTCGTACAAGGACAAAATATCCGATTCATTGAATCCTACTCGAGCAGTTCTCCCAATAAGCTGAAAATGAGTTTTTGTGGAGGATACGTAAACAGGACATACAATAGCCGTGTTTTCTGAAAGGTTTTGATAGGACCCCGCATTGATAGTAAAATTCATAGGATTCATGGGATCTCGCATTAAAATGTGGCATGGAAACAGATTGTTATGCTCTTCTGGGATTCGTAATAATGAAGAGAGTTTTTTGTTTTCTTGTTGGATTGCATCCCGAATCAAAATCTCACTGTGCAATCTTTTATTCTCTTCTCGTAGTTCGGTCAATTCTCTGTTGAGAGATGGATATTGGAGGATATTTGAAAAGAAGGATTGTATGCTTTGTGCTCCTTTTGAAAAAACAGAACCAACAGAAACAAGTGTTGTTCTAGATATAGCATGAGTTACTTTAGCAATGGGAGGGGAAAAATTACCAACCCATAGGAAACCAAAAAAAAGCAAAAGGAGAGAACTTATGAAAACGAAAAGCCAGTTTTTTTTGGTAGTAGACATTGATTAGCGATAATATTTAACTTTAAGCAACAAAGGCATAAGTTTCTCAAGATTTTCAACAATTTTCCCTGCACCTAAGGCTACGCAAAGTACAGGATTTTCAGCATTGGAAACCAATATGCCTGTTCCTTCCGAAATATATCGTGCCATTCCGCGAATCAAAGATCCTCCACCGGCCAAAAATATACCTCGATCGATAATATCAGCTGCTAAATCGGGAGGTGTGATTTCAAGAGTTGCCTTTAATGCTTCCATGATACTGATTAGAACATCATTGAGTGCAATGCGTGTTTCTTCAGAGGTGATTGTGACGGTTCGAGGAAGTCCTGTGATTAAATCTCTTCCTTTAATTTCAGCGGAGGTAATGTCGTCGCTGGGATAAGCAGTACCGATCTCAATTTTGATCTCCTCGGCGGTATATATTCCTACCAAAAGATTGTATTGTCTTTTTAAATATTGCAATATGGCTTCATTCATCTCATCACCGGCAATACGAATAGAGTTTTTAGCAACAATTCCGTTGAGAGAAACAACAGCCACTTCGCACGTACCTCCACCAATATCAACAATCATATTTCCGGTGGGTTCATTGACGGGTAGGTTTGCTCCTAAGGATGCCGCCATTGGTTCTTGTACCAAGCCAACATATTTTGCGCCTGCTTGATAGCCAGCTTCGATTACGGCTCTCATTTCGACTTCAGTAATTCCAGATGGAATCCCTATGACAAGCCTTGGGCGAATTTTTCCCAAGAGTCCTTTCCGTGCACCCACTTTTTGGATCAGGTATTCAATTAGTTTTTGAGTGACTTCAAAATTGGCAATAACACCATCTTTTAAAGGACGAATAATCTGAATAGCTTCAGGAACTCGACCTGCCATACGTTTTGCTTCGTTCCCAATGGCTATAATCTCTCCAGTATCACGTTGTACAGCTACAATGGATGGTTCTCTTAACATGATCCCCTTACCAGCAATATATACAAGTGTGTTTGCAGTTCCAAGATCAATAGCAATATCCTTACCAAAATGACCAAATATCATGATTCACTCCATTTAATAAAATTTATGTCACAGGTTGTTTTATCTTTGGCAATGATAACGTAACAATCCATCCTGTGATTAAGCCTCCAAAAAAACCAGAAATTATCAGTAATGGTAGATAGTATAGTAAATATTTATCAGGAATAAAAAAAAGAACAACAATTAATTGACCAATATTGTGAGCAATTGCACCTGCTATACTTATAGTAACAATGCGTTGTGAACGAAGCATATGGAAAAAACCCATTCCAATGAGACTAAGAACAATACCGCCAAACGTGATACAAATAGTGATACCATTAAGGGAGGGTTCAAACAATCCAGAAAGGAGACCTCTGGAAAAAGCAAGAAATACAGCATCGTGAAAACTTAAAAGATACATACAAAGTAGCACCACAATGTTTGAAATCCCTGGTTTCAACATATATCCGCCGATCGGAACAGAAATATAGATCTCAAATACATGGAGAATGATTCCAATGCCTAGCAAAAAAGAAAAGGTTGTGATTTTACGAACTGTAATTTTCTGCATATACCTCAAAGGCTTCCGTAAGATGGTATAAAAATATGGACGATTGTGCAAAATATAGACTACGAACCTCATGGTTTGGGTGAGTCCCTGTTAAAAAAAAATAAGTGGATAAAAAATCAGATTCAATTCCACTCCATGTAGCCACTGTTGATGAAGCAATAACGGGTTGTGCAGAGCCTGTCAGTGGATGCACAATATGGGAGTATCGAACTCCATTTTGCTCAAAATATTGATGGGTAGAGGAGGATGTAGATACAAATCCCCGAGACAGAAAAAATCCCTTTTGTGTGGTTTTTTGAAAGGGGTTTTCAATGCCAATGTACAGTGGTTCGTCTCGAGAAATCGATAGATTGCCTCCGAAGTTAACATAATAATCATCCATTCCGTGGTTCAAAAAAAAATCAGAAATTTTATCTAGGATATACCCTTTTAAAATTCCGGAGAGATCAATATACATCCCCTGAATAGGTAAAAATACGGTGCTTTCTTCTTCGTTCATCTGAATGTCCTTATAACTCACAAGAGGAAGTATTCTGTCCAATTCTTCTTGGGTAGGTACATGCGGATGTGGATCGTGAAAGCAGTATAATGAAATCAAGGGTCCGACAGTAATATCAAAAACACCCCCTGACTGATCGCTAAAAGAAATTCCTTTTTGTATGATAAAGAAGGTCTCAGGATCGACTACTATAGGAACATAACCTGCATTTTGTTGAAGTCGATATAGGTCTGACCCAATGGTATAAACATTGAGTTTTTTATCCGTTTGATTGACCATCGACATCAATTCTTCCATCATAGAATCGGAGTATTGTTCTGTGGGCACTTGAATTGTAAGAAACGTATTCATTGTGAAAAAAGTACGTTCAGTCCAATTATAGAAAGGATCGGAGCGATTTGGATTACAGGCTGAAACAAAAAACATAACTAGTGAAAGAACAAAAATAACAATAGTACGTTGTGGTTTTTTTAAATCATTCATCCTGTGAATGAAAACGCTTTACAATATCGTGTACAGAATAGACTGTGATGCCTTGTAGGAATTTTGGAAGCTTATACGAAGTGATATATACTTTGATTCTTTTCTTTTTACAAAGAGCAAACGCTTTCCCTGCTTCTTCAAACGTATCACAAACGTCGGCCATAGTGGACGCTTTGGCGATATCGTTGGGATTCAGTTTTATCGATTTTAAGAGCGCAACGATTGAGGAGTTTATCTTTTTTGCGGAAGTGGAACCAATGTATCCTTTGGAAAAATGTTGAAGGTACCCTTCCATATATAAGCGATTGGCAGAACCAGGATCAAACACAACCGATGTATAGAAAAGATTTTCAAGAGAAGGAACCATTGTATTTTTAGTTAACTTTTCAGAGACAGGTTCTTGATAGATTCTTTCAATCATATTTTTAGCATTCTTGGATTCAAAATTTTGATCATTTTGAGGGGAACAGGATTTTGACAGAGTCTGTTTTAAGTTTTCTTTGGCTTGGTTTGTTTTCATAGGCTCTTGTGAAGAATTTTGAAAGCCCTCTTGTTGTATGGGGTTTGTAGAAGGGGACGAATTCTCTGTTAAGAATGGGTCCACTAAGGGTTTTGGTGAAGGTGTGGATTCATTCTCGGATGAGTACGAAGTATGAGATGGTTTTTGGCATTCATTTTGTTGAGTTTTAGGGATAGTACGTTTACCTTTAATCTGGATAAAGATATCTTCTTCGTCTATATCCAAAGAAGGAATCCCTTCTTGAAAATCAATGTCTTCAAGGTTGGGATCCGTAATTCGTAACCCTTTTCGGTGTCTTTGTGTGCTAGAGAAAGGTGGGATTTCTTCGTCATCGATTTCTGTTTTGCCAGGAGTGCCTTCTTTATGCTCTTCTGAAAGCCAAGAAGGAGTGGTTGCTGGGTCAAATCGAATTTTCTTATTCGATTCTTGCGTGGCCGGTATGGGTTCGTTACTACTTTGCATGTCAGCTTCTTTAGAGAATGACATTATAGGGGGTTTGGCTTCCATTTCGTCGTCGTTTGGTGGTTCTTGTTTTTTTACAGTTGGAAGAGATTTTTTATGAATTTTTTCAATGGAAGAGAAAGAATTTTCTTTTTCTGGCAAAGAAAACGGTTCTTCGTTAGAATTCGTAGAAGGGGTATGGAGCGTCTGGTGAGAGGACGAAACTGTGAACTGTGAATCTATATCTTCCTTACGATGTTTGAAAACTAGAAGTATAAAAATGATGAAAAGAAGAATGAGTAGCCCTGCAAAAAAAACAGTAAAAAGAACTAAGTCTGGGTTAAGAATTTGCAAGAAAAAAGCTTTCCACCGAGGAGGATAAAAAAACATTTGAGGGTGCAGTGTGGTATTTGATTGGTGTGCGAAAAGACCTCCTTGATCGGAAGGAGATGTGCTAAAAGAAAAGGTGATTGCCGTATTGTCAAGGGGGGGAACATAATAGAACAACCCCTTGTTTGTATAATTGTGGAGCTGTAGGCACAAAAGAGGTTCATCGGATGAGATATTCACTTTCTCCAAGGAAGAAGAAGAGGAATAATTGTATATTGCGAATTCGTTCAGAGTTACCGTTTGATCGTTCTCTGGATTACTGTTTGAGAATGTGGCTTTTGTATGAGGATGTTGACTGTATATTTCAATCAAACTTTTTTGATCTTTTGAGAACTCTTTAGAGATTCTTGAGGAAATCATAGTAAAATCAGTATCAAGGTAGGCACCGTGGTAACCTGGAGAGAATTCACCACCAAAGTTTTTACCCGAAGAAAAAGACATGACAAAAAAAGGAACATTGCAAGTAGCAGTGAAATAAATGTATTCGGGTAAAGAAGGGGAAAAACTTTGAATTAATGAAAGAAGCTTTGTATCTCCCTTTTTTTCCAAAACAAAATTGCTGTTTTTGTTTCCATATTGAATCTTTATCTGTGCATTGTCATAGGGAGAATAAAACAAAAGGTCTCCGAAAGAAAACCCATGAATAAGGTTGGATTGGCCAATTACAAAAGAGAAGTTTTCGTTGTCTACATACCCAAACTGTGCGGTTACAGGAGAATTGGCAATGATGGAGTAAACCCCGGGTGGTAGGTCTTCGACAAATACACCTTGTTCGGGGTGAATTGTGATGTCTTTTACTTGGAGTTGATTTTCGTCGAGAATTTTTACGATGGTATTTTTTTGATACGAGGATATCCAAAGGTGACCAGGATGGAAAAAGTATAAATGATCTCCATACAGAGTTGTAGTATCGCTATCCTCCGATTCTTTATTAGACAAAGGATCAAGAGACAAAGAACTTTCATATACAAAGACTGGTTTTTTGGATTTAATTAGGATATTCGTTGGATTTGATGAAGAAAACGTATATGATTTTCCTTTTTGGAGTAGAATCGTGTCTAAGAGCTCTTCATTTTCTGTATAAATGTCAATTTGGTTGTCATTTTCACAGGAAACAATGTAGGCATTCTCATAATTTACAAAGTGAAAGAAGGTACCTGCTTCTGTAGAAGTTGGAATCGTATTGATGTTGGATGCATTTTTTTCTTGAATATGAAAAACTTTTGTCTGCTCACTTTGGAGAGAGGTGGTAACCAGGAGACAATTATTCTGTGGCGTTGTTATAATGGCATTTTTTACATTGTCATGAACAGGATCAGTTCCTTCTTCAACAAATCGATAACTGCCGTTGGGAGGGTTTTCTAAGGGTATGCGTACAAGAGCTCGTTCATACGAAGTTCCGCTTTGATTCTGAATTGTCAAATACAAAGGTTTTGCAGCATAGGCCAAAAAAACGGAAGAAAAAAGGAAACTACTACTCACTATTAGTAACGATAACCGCACAATAAAAGATCGATTGTTTTTTTTATTCATCTTTCTCCGTTAAAGCTTGTCGTAATGTTAGAGAATGCATTGGACATATTGTAACACATTTTCCACAAAGATTACATTTCTCAATATCGATCACTGGCAAATTATTCTTAAAAGCAATTGCTTTTTCAGGACATTTTTTTACACATAGTCCACATGAAATACAACCCACTTTACAAGCCTTGCGGACATAGGAACCGGTATCGTGATTGCTGCACAAACATAACACGCGTTTGGTGTCAGGGAACAGCTTTATTATTTCTCGAGGACATTTTTCTACACATAAACCACAGCCTGTACATAGTTCTGTGTTTACAAAAGGGAGGCCTTTTTCTGTCATCGATAAAGCTCCAAATGGACATGCATTTACGCAATCACCAAAACCCAAACAACCAAATCTGCAAACTTTATCATCCAATCGTAAATAATGAGCCATTAAACAGGTGGAAGCTCCTTTGGCATCAGCATTGATCAATGCTGCATCCTTATCTCCTTTACACAAGACAACGGCAACATATTTTGTTTGTGGTGTACTTTGAGAAATACCAAGTATTTGAGCTAAAGCGTCAATGGTTTCTTGCCCTCCAGCAACACAACCATGTATGGGGGCATTTCCGTTGGCTACGGCTTCAGCAAAAGCACCACACCCAGAGAAACCACATGCACCACAATTAGCTTGAGGTAAAGCTTCTTTAATTTTTTCGATCAAAGGATTTTCTTTTACGTAAAACACTTTGGAAAAAATTCCTAACATCCATCCGAACAATAAACCAAGAGCTAAAAGAATAACGACAGAGGAAACTATTACCATCCAATTCATATTAGCCACCCAACCCTTGTAGTCCCATAAATGCAATTGCAATAAATGAAGCAGCTAGAAATACAATGGGAGCTCCTTTAAAAAAAGCAGGGACGTTGGCATTTCCAATGCGTATTCGTATGGCTGTCATAAGAATCATTGCCAGCGTAAAACCAACGGAAGAACCAAAAGCGAAAACTATAGTTTCCATCAAAGAATAACCCTCTTGAATATTGATTAGAGTAACTCCTAGAATCATACAGTTTGTAGTAATGAGGGGTAAATAGATGCCCATTACTTTATAAAGATTGGGAATCATTTTCTTTAGATATATTTCAACAAGTTGAACAAACACAGCGATGGTTAGAATAAAAGCAATGGTTTGTAGATATTCAACACCAAAGGGAATAAGGACAAAGTAATACACAAAATAGCTAACAACAGAAGCCATTACAGTAACAAAGGTGACGGCTCCACCCATTCCTATGGAAGAGTCCATATCGTTTGTTAAACCAAAGAAAGGACAAAGTCCTAAAAAGCGCATAAAAATAAAGTTTTGTGAGAAAATTGTTTGTATTAGTATGTTCACTAAATTCATTTAGATGCCTCTTTTCTAGAAGCTTTTTTAGAGACATGGTTGATGATTCCAATTTCAATACCAATCACTAGAAATGCTCCAGGAGGAAGAATAAACATTAATGCCGGCTCAAAAGAGGTTCCGAAGAGAGAATACCCAAGAATTGTACCGTTGCCAAGTATTTCACGCACAATGGCAATAGATAGTATGGCGATACCATACCCAAGACTAATCCCCAATCCATCTAGAATAGAATCAAATACAGGTTTCTTGGATGCAAAAGATTCAATACGCCCAATAATGATACAATTTACTACGATAAGGGGAATAAAAATACCAAGGGCTTTATTCAAAGAGGGGAAATAGGCTTGCAAAAGGAATTGAAGGATGGTAACAAAACTTGCAATAATAACGATAAAGATGGGAATTCGTAGACTTTTTGGAATCCATTTCCGTAATACAGAAATGGTAACTTCAGAAAGGACGGTAACAAATGTAAAAGCAAGTGTCATTCCCAAGGCATTTATAACCGATACAGAAACAGCTAGCACCGAGCAAAGACCAAGCATCAATACAAAGACTGGGTTTTCCTTAAGCAACCCTTTGGTTAAAAGTTGTTTAATTTTCGTTTTCATTAGTTAACTCCGTTATATTTTCCCTCACATAGGTAACACTTTTTTTGATTCCCTCAGAAAGAGCTTTTGAAGTTATTGTTGATGCAGTAATTGGGGTAATGTCTTGTTTTACGAGAAAAGCGTCTGACGTAAGTTTCCCTTTAAATTGATTTAAAAAGTGATCTTTTATGACGTTTGCTCCCAAACCAGGGGTTTCTGAATGCTCAATTATAGAAACTGAATGTATCGTATCGTCCAGATCCAAGCCATAGATAAACACGATAGGACCACCATATCCTAGAGAAGAACCCTTTACTAAGTACCCAAGAAGCAAATTCGTTTGATCCCTACCCTCATATATGCAGTCAAGGGTAATACAATTATCGATGACTTGATTATGGAATATAGGATTTTGCTCATTGTCCGTACATAGAGTAAAGGATATTGCATCGGGGTATATACTTTTCATGCTTTCTTCGGTCGCTTTTTTCTGTTGCAATTGGATTTGAGGAAGAGTGACAGAATAGGTTACACTCAGGGCAAGAGCAGCTATAATACAATATAAGGATAATGTTATACCGAGTGTAACAATCTGTTTCGTTTGGTTTTGTTTCATGAGGTTTTCTCCTTTACAAATCCAACAGGTTTTTTAATCCGGTTATCCAACATGGGTGTAATGACGTTCATGAGTAAAATTGCAAAAGTTGTACCCTCGGGCATATTGGCAAAGAAACGGATCATAACATTGATGAAACCACAACCGAAACCATATATAATTTTGCTTTGTGGAAGCATCGGAGAAGTAACGTAGTCTGTTGCCATAAAAAAAGCGCCAAACATAACTCCGCCACTTAAAATTGAAAATATGGGATCCATTCCTAGCATCCACGATACCAAAAATACAGTACCCATGTATGTAACAGGAACATACCATTGAATTGTTTTAGTTAGTAATAAAAGGGCGAGACCGAGAAGAAGTCCAAGAATGAAAACTTCTCCAATGCAGCCTCCACGAATGCCCCAAAACATACTTTTATGCATAGTAGAGACAGATCCTTGAAAGAGACCAAGAACTCCACTCATTCCTTTCTCAGAAAACACTGCCAGGGGGGTGGAGGTTGTCACTACGTCAAAGGGTTTTAACCAAGAGGTCATATGTGCAGGGAAGGATAAAACCAAGAAAGCGCGTCCAATAAGAGCAGGGTTAAATGGATTATGACCCAAACCTCCAAAGACTTGTTTCGAAAAAATAGCAAAAAAACTACCGATAACAGGTAACCATAGAGGGATACCAGGGGGGCAACAAAGGGCCAAGAGAAAACCCGTAACAATGGCACTACCATCTAAATAAGACATGGGAAGTTTTAAAAGTTTTTGGAAGAGTGCTTCACTAACAACAGCCGAGATGATAGATAATGCGATTAAGGGAAGAGTGTTTGTCCAACCGAAGATAACAATACCCCCTATGGTAGCAGGAAGTAAAGAAATACTGACCATGTTCATTAGAAAAGCTGTATTTATTTTATTTCGAATATGGGGAGAAGCAGTAATTACATAGTTGCTCATCAACGACTCCTTTTTCTTTTTAATTCCTGTTTGGTTACACGGATATAATTTAAAATTGGAATTCGTGCTGGGCAATTGTAAGTACATAGGCCACATTCAATACAGGAGTTCACAAAATAGTGGTTTGCATCCTCGAAGTGATTCTTTTTAGCGAGTTCTACAAATCGATATGGCATCAATCCAGCAGGGCAATTTTCAATACATCGACCGCACCGAATGCAAGAAGTTTCATGCAAAGGCTCCAGGGTACTTAAAAAAATGATTCCAGAGGTTCCCTTTAATACGGGGACGTCTTGTGAGCGTTGATTAACCCCCATCATAGGGCCACCAAACACCAATTCTTTAGGGTCTTTAACAAAGCCTCCACAAAAAGTTACAATATCTGAAAGAAGGGTTCCAATAGGAACGCGAATGTTTTTTGGCTCTTGTAGGCAGTCTCCACTAGCTGTTAGGACACGGTAAATCATGGGGGTGCCTTCGCGGATAGCTTGCGATATGGCAATAAGCGTACCTACATTTTGCACAATACAACCCACAGAAAAAGGCAATTTACCGACAGGAACAATCCGATTTGTTGTAGCAAAAATCAGATTTTTTTCAGCGCCTTGTGGGTATTTTTTAACCAAGGGCACAATTTCTACGGGTACATCCATGGGATTTTCTTGGACATAGTTTTGGAGGTGTTCAATGGCATCCATCTTATTGTTTTCAATACCGACGATTACCTTTTTAAAACGAAGATACGATTGGACGATTTGTAAGCCATCAAAGAGTTCTTTGGTTTTTTCAAGCATTAAGCGGTGATCACAAGTTAAATAGGGTTCACACTCGGCTCCATTAATAATATAGGTATCAACAGAGGAATCCGGAGGAGGATTTAATTTTAGATGAGTGGGGAATGTGGCTCCTCCCATTCCTACAATACCTGCTTCTTGAATAAAAGAAACAAATGCTTTTAAGTTTATTTCGGATTCAAAGCAAGGCGGTTTTATGGACGGGAGCATCGAATACTGAAAATCGTTTTCAATGTGAATGGCAGTGCCTAATCCAGAGATAGGATGAGGGTATTCTTTGATATCTTTTACAATGCCAGAAACAGAAGCGTGAATATTCGATGAAAAGTCACCTTGAGCCTTGGCGATTAATTGTCCAATAAGAACTTCTTGTCCTGCTTCTACAATCGGTTCAGCAGGTATTCCTACATGTTGGGACAATGGATATAAAAGGTCTTTACCAGGTGCCATATCAACAATGGGTTTATCCTTTGTTCGATCTTTGTGATCGGGGATGTGCATTCCCCCGGGATGAAATGTCTTAATCTTCATGTTTCTTTGAATCCCTTTCTTTGTGTTCACAATAGGGGCATACCGACCAGTTAATGTCCATCAAATGTTTACAATGAGGACACTCACTCCGTAGTTTTGTAAAGCAATTTGGACAAATTTTGAAGTCTTTCTCAATCGGTAAACCACAAACAGGGCAAATGTTTCCAGCTTTGCTTAGTTCAAATTCATAATATTTTTTGGTTAACTCTCGAATACGCTGATCTGTCTCCATGGATACAGTTTCTTCTAAAGTGAATTCTGGCCGTATGATTAAATATACAATCCAAAAGAAAATGGAGATCAACAACCACTTAATGTTTCCTGATTGGAAAAAACTTTGTATTAGAAAAGGTCCAAACGTGACCACAAAAACAATAGTGGGTAAAATCCACTTGTTTTGATATCGACGAAAAGAATCAAATGCAATCCAAAGAGTAAGAATAATGGCAACAGCAACGATTACAAAATCGAGATAGCGGATTAGCATATCGGAAGTAATTGACATAAAACCCCCTTAAAACTTCGGTAAAAGGATGGATCGAAAATAGCTTGCCAAAATTAACGAACCTGTTATAAGGACTGGCTTATCCTCTAGCAATTGCAAGAAGGAAGTAGATTCACTGGAATAATACGATTGAACAGAGCCAGAAAAATGAAAATCTTGTACAATCCTTGTTAAAGATTCGAGAGGATAAGAGTGAATTTCAGGGATATCTGTAAAAAGAAAAGAAGAAGCAATCTCAAGAAGAGGTTGGAGTAGTGATGGTGCATTTTTATTGTGTTTGCATCCAAAGATAACGGGAATTTTCTGACCAGGAAAACGCTCTTTAACGGTTTTTGAAACAAAATTGCAAGAATGGAATGTGTGGGCTCCATCCAAAATCCACATATTCTGTTTGTTTGTAATGATTTCAAAACGACATGGAATGGAGATCGAGGAAAGGGCGTCACGAAAGTTTTTTTCAGTAACTACAAAGCCGTTTTTTGTCAACAATTCAGAGGCCACTATAGCTACAGTTGCATTGTTTATCTGATGAAAACCCAGCGGTTTACACTCGATATTAGAATAGGTATTGCCCGTAATGCCGCTATTCAAAACAAAGGATTCAAAAGGTTTCACGAAATCTGATGTCCGATGTACAAAGGTTAGATGATCCAGAGAATACAATTTACTATTCTTCTGGGCAGCCACTTCTTGAATGACAAGGGCTGCCTCTAAACTTTGTTTTGACATTAAAACAGGAGTGTGTGGACGAATAATACCTGCTTTTTCTTTGGCTATTTCTTCGATGGTGTTTCCCAATTTATTTGTATGTTCCAATTCTATCAATGTGATGATTGATAGAATTGGATTGGGTATCGCTGTAGTGGCGTCCAAACGTCCACCTAGGCCGGTTTCAAAAAAGGCAATATCAATTTTAGATTGTTGAAAGGCCATAACGGCTAATAAAGTCATTGTTTCAAAGAAAGTTAGTTCTTCAAATAAATGGGGAGGAAGAATTTGCTGTAAAGTTTCATACAGTTCGTTAAAAAAGAGGGATTCGATAGGCTTGTTGTGGATGGTGATACGTTCTCTAATGGTATGAATATGAGGCGATAAAAAAAGACCTGTTTTGTACCCGCATTGGCGAAATATAGAATCTAACATTGTGCTAACTGAACCTTTTCCTTTAGAACCCGCAATTTGAACCCAAGGAAAGGTTATTGTATCCATGTTTGCATAGCTCAGTGCTGATTTTATGCGACCAAGAGTGGGGGTTTCATGAAAACGCGGAAGTCGAATAATGATTTCTTCAGCAAGCATTTTTTCTTACTCTTTTGTTAAATCGGTAATACGTTGTAAAATGGATTGTTTTTGAAGGAGACACTCATCATAGTTTGCTTGCACCTCTTGCACCAAATCCTCGGATGCGTATTTCATGAAGTTTTCATTGGAACGTTTCAGCTCTAACTTTTCCAATTCTTTCTCGATTTTAAGAATTCGTTGTTTTTTATTCTCTATTTCACTTTCAATATCAATACGGTCTTTAGGGAAAAACACGGTTGTAGTGGAGTCAACAATAGTCGCAATTAAAGACGAAGAAGGGGTGTTTTCGTAATACACTTCTTCAACTTTAGCAACATCAGATAGGGTAGAGTAATTCCTTTCTAGAATAGAACGGAAAGCCTCGTCATCGGTTTTTATCCCGATGCTAAGCCCTGCTGGTTTGGCTAAATGGAATTCGGCTTTGATATTGCGAATCACACGGATTATTTCTTGGATTTTTCTTACAGCCAAGTTGTTGTATGCTGCACGTTCTTCAGAAAGGTTCAATGGGGAGGGCCAAGGACTATACATGATTGAAGTTTCGTTGTTCTCTTCCATCAATAACCACAAAGCTTCCGTGACAAAAGGGGCTATGGGATGGATAATCTGAAGGGATAGAGCAAAGATTTTTCGAAGAAGAATTGGATTCGGATTTGTTTTCGAGATTTCAATGTACCAATCGCAAAAGTCATGCCAGAAAAAAGAATATAGTGATTGTGCAGCCTCATTAAAGCTGTATGACTCAATAGAACTCTGGACGGTGGACAGTGTTTCGTTGAATTGATAGACAATCCAATCATCCCATATGGACTGTTCTTTTTCGAGAGGTTGTTTATGGGAGATATTTTGTGTATTGTCTAGCACATAGCTGCCGGCATTCCAAATCTTATTGATAAAATTGCGAGATGCTTTGTTTTTCTTAATGTCAAAACGTATGTCTTGACCGGAGGAATTCGTATAAGTGGTGACTGTATATCGTAGTGCATCAGCTCCATATTCTTGTATTAGAGATGTGGGATCAACAGCATTAGAAGAGGATTTACTCATTTTCTTACCTTGATTGTCCAATACGAGTCCATGAAAATAAACGGTTTCAAAGGGGATGGAGTTCAGGAAGTGTAAGGAAGAAAAAATCATTCGTGAAACCCAGAAAAAGATAATATCAAAAGCGGTAACTAATAGACTGGTGGGGTAATATTTATGAAGACTTTCGGAATCATTTGGCCAGCCCATGCATGCAAAAGGCCAGAGAGCAGAACCAAACCAGGTATCCAAAACATCTTCTTCTTGGCGTAAATCGTATGAAGAACATTCGGGACAGTTTTTAGGGGGTGTTTCAGAAACGATCATCTCTCCGCAAGCATTACAATACCAAACGGGAATACGGATCCCCCACCAAATCTGCCTTGAAATACACCAATCTAAAATGTTCTCCATCCAATCGGTATATACTTTTTTCCAACGTGATGGGATATACTGAATATCATTTTGGTTAACAGCTTTAAGACCCTTTTCGGCTAGAGTTTTGGTTCGAAGATACCATTGATCCGAAATGATCGGCTCCAAAACATGTTTACAACGTTCGCAATGACCAACAGAATGAGAAAAAGGTTCTACTTTAAGTAAAAAACCTTTTTCCTCAAGATCTCGTTTGATGGCTTCTCTTGCCTCTTTTACGAGCATATCTTTATAAATACCTGCATTGTCATTCATTCGTTGCCCATTTTCAATAACTGTAATAAAATCAAGATGATGTTTTTTCCCCAATTCAAAATCATTGGGATCGTGGCATGGTGTGACTTTCAAAGCACCCGTTCCAAACTCCTTTTCAACATAGTCATCGGTGATAATAGGAATTTTTCTACCAACCAAAGGTAAAACCACATATTTACCATGGTATTTTGTGTATCTAGGATCGTCAGGATGAACTGCAATAGCAGTGTCACCAAGCATAGTCTCAACACGCGTTGTGGCAATGGTTATAAACTCTTTGGAATGGTCTAAAAAGTATTTTATATAGACCAATTCGCCATTTACATTTTCATGAGAGACTTCAATATCAGACAAAGCAGTTTTACAGCGTGGACAATACTGTACCATTCGCTTGCCACGATATATCAAACCTTGCTCGTAATAGGTGACAAAGGCCTTAACAACGGCTTTTTCGTAGTCTTCATCTTTTGTAAACCGTAGTTTTGACCAATCTGCAGAGGTTCCCAATAGCTTCATTTGCTCAACAATCTTGTTCCCATAGACAGCTTTCCATTCCCATACTTTTTCTATAAAGGCTTCCCTGCCAATATCTTCTTTACGGATCCCTTGCTTTTTTAAATAGGCTTCTACTTTATTGTCGGTAGCTAAACCTGCTTGATCTGTACCAGGAAACCAACAAACCGAGTATCCATTCATCCTCTTGTATCGACAAATAATGTCCGGTAGCGTTAAATCAAGTGCATGTCCCAAGTGCAGTGCACCGGTTATATTAGGAGGAGGCATTGTTATGCTGAAAATCTTATCCTTCGACTGATCTGTAGGCTGAAACAGATGTTGTGATTCCCATCGTTCATAAATTTGTGGTTCAATCTCATTGGCTGGGTAGGCACCCTTCGTGAATTTCAACATAGAAAACTCCTACACTAATGAATTCAAAATATCGTGGTGAATATGGTTTGCAGCAACAGCACCATCATTCATTGCAGTCACAATTTGTCGTAACGATTTAGAAGAGATATCACCAATGGCATAAAAACCTTGTGT
Organism: Caldisericia bacterium; assembly: GCA_028700655.1. Lineage (GTDB taxonomy): Bacteria > Caldisericota > Caldisericia > UBA6126 > UBA6126 > JAGLCW01. Next base: position 61,102 of record JAQVSG010000002.1, on the reverse strand, counting down.
TTTAGTTTCATTTTGAGCGTTCACTATAATATATCCTTTTTCATCTACATCTACGAGTGTGTTACATATAGTAGTATCTGGGATATATCCTGCAAAAACAAAAACACCATTGACAGGTAGTTTAAAAATCTGGTGGGTCTCAATATTTTGATAGGTCATCGCGGTTACGGTATTGTTACCATGTATTTCTACGGGTATTGATGAGTAATGAATGGTGATAGAAGGAATTGATTGGATCTTTTTAACAAGTGAATCAAAGCCTCGAAAAGAATCTCTGCGATGAAATAGATGAATTGTCTGCGCATAGGTGCTTAAAAACAATGTTTCAGTGAGAGCTGTATCGCCTCCCCCAACAACAGCAATCGTTTTGTTTTTAAAAAGAGGTCCATCGCATGTACCACAGGTACTGACACCTTTTCCTGTCCATTCTTTCTCTCCCGGAATATCCAACGGTCTATTCTTTGTACCCAGTGCGCAAAGAACATATTTACCTGTAAGGGTTTCGTCATTGTCCAAATGAATTAAAAAAACGTGGTCATCTATTTTTTTAATTTCTGTAACCTTTTGATGAACAATGGGTATTTGTAAGTCAGTTACATGTTGATTCAGTATAGATGCAAATTCAAAACCATTGATCCCAGTAGGAAAGCCCAGATAGTTTTCAATGATGTGAGGAATCATTACTTGACCACCAAGCATTGGATTTGGTTCAATAACTTGTACGTCGTGGGAAAATCGTTTTAAATAGACGGCAGCAGCGACACCTGCAGGACCTCCACCGATAATGTAAATAGGCTCATTCTTCATAGGGGTGAATCCTTTCTAAAAGTGAATTTGCAATGGTAAAAACAGCGATATGGCCGGGAGGATAGTATTGAAATATGCCTTCGTAGTGGGCTTCAGGAGTTTTTATATATCCGCGAAAACAGTGAATATCATTGTTTAAGGGTTCCTCAGTATGAAAGGGTTCAATGGTATTTGTACGTAAATCCTCAGAAGGGGGGTGTATTGGTATGCGCCCAGTGAGGACAACCTGGGAGTTTGAAAAACAGTTGTAGAGAAGTGGAACATCTTTGGAACACACAAAATCGGTGGGTTGATAGGAGGATAAATTAGAGGTGTCATCAGGGGAACGTAGGAATTGTTCAAAGGTGCCACATATAGAAAGTTGATTTTTATCGAGTAGCCACTGTAGATCGTTTTGTATCGGTAGAAAATCACTATCAGAGGTGTACAAAGAACAAGCCGAAAAACTACATACAACTAAACAAACCATAAAAAAAACCAACCCATTTTTTAGTAAGGGCACTAGGAACCTTCTACAACATCTATATTCCACTGAAAAGAAATACCGTCAACATGGACAAAGCATTCTTTTAAGGTAGAAGGAATTAATCCGAGAAAACGAAGTGCATAAATTTCATCTCGTTTTAAAAAAGAAGGATATTCGCAGGTCATAAGGGAGTCAGAAAGGTAATGATCAACGGGATACTGATTCCCATCCCCGTCCATAAAATAGATCGGTATGTCATCTAAAGAAACCTTCTTTCGGGATCGATTCTGAAGCGATAAAGAAACCATAGCCAAATTATATTCTTGTTGAATGGGCTTTAATTCGGCAGTATAACGGTTTACCATATAGGAAGCATTGGTTTCGATAGGAATGGCAGAAAGATCTTCTGGTTCTTCAATGATGTAGGCCGTTTTAACTTGTGGTTTGTCAATGAGTAGATCGAGTGTATTGCCATCTCTAGTTATCTTGACAATCCGCATGGGAGTCCCTTCTGTATTTAAATAGGTAAAAGGGAATTGACGAATATTTGTGATAGAGGTTGGTATTCTCAAAGAAGGTGCGGATACAATATTTTGAAAAACAACAGAAAGAAGGTTTTCGCTATAAACTATTTCAGACGAATGATAGGTTTTTGTTAAATCACTCGATTCAATAGATTTTGTGCATCCGTGTAAAGAGAACAAACCAAACGAAAACGACAAAACCAAAAAATACACAAACAATGACTTGATCATATCAACCCCTATCTACAACATAATTTCTAGATCATTTGTTGGATTGTTGGTAAACGGCTACAATTTTCTGTTTATTGTTCATCCAATATAGAATCTTCTAGTTCTTCTTCAATAGAATGAAGTTTGCTGTCGGCTTTTTTCTCAATTTCTTTTACGAACTCTTTACCCTTTTTAAGCATTTCTTCAGTTTCTTTGCGAACTTTTGCAGAAAGATTCTTTAGGTTGTTTTGGATATCTTCCGATGTATCCATAACTTTACGACGAGTTTCTTCCCCTGTGCTGGGGGCCAATAAAATACCAGCTAAAGCACCAAGAACAATGCCAAAAAATAAACCAATACCAAAATTGTTAGTTTCTTTACCCATTTTAGACTCCTTTTCTTGACTTATGAAACATTTGAACGAAGTTAAAAACAATAGAACCTATTGCGATGACCTTATTGGCAATACTTCCCCATTTTTTTGATTCAGATTCATCCTGTTGGGGTGGATTGATCTTGTGGTTGAACTGTTCAAGGGTTTTTGTAGCTTGATCGCCAATATCGTTCGTTTTTTCTTTTAGTGTTTCAACCAATGAATCAATACTTTCTGTTAAATGAGACACTTTATTCATAAAAACCTTACCCGCCACAAGAAATAGTACTAGACGAATAAGAATAGCCAACGCAATAACAATGATTGAAATAGCAACAGACCAAACAATTAAAGGAGGTAAATCCATATGCTACTACCTTCTTTCTTAAAAACATAGCTCTATTATATGAAAATTATTCATTGTTTCTACATTCTCTTTTGACATTCGACAGGAATTAAAGTTACAAAAAAGTAACAGAACAATTCTGTGAGTAATCCTTATTTTATCTAGTTAAACGTAAACTTATGACAGGATCCCATGGAAAAAAAGTGCCAAAAAATAAATGCTTCCCTTGATTGAAAGAGGTATACAAGTAAAATTAAAGAAATTTGTAACTTTTGGAGGTATATGTGTTGAAGAAAATTAAGCGTATTTTATCTGTAACGCTCACTTTTCTAATGGCATGCAGTGTAGTGTTCGTTAATATGCCAAAAACGAGTGCTTTAGACATATTCCCTTTTGTGGTTTTATGTACTGGTAATGTCAGAGGACAATTGACTCCTTTTGAGTACGGTCCAAACGTAAACGAAGGTGGTCTTTCTAAAATTGCGACAGTCGCTACTGCTATTCGAAAAGAAACCGATGACCGTGAAGGCTACCACATGTTGTTGGATGCCGGTAACACACTTTTTGGTTCCGACCTAGCGACCTATTATACGCAGAAACCCATGGCAGGTAAACCTCATCCTGTCGTTGCTGTTATGAATGAACTAGCGTATGATGCAGCGGGATATACTTCTCTTGATTTTTCGATGCCTCCCCAAATCCGAGATGCTAGAAAACGTGAGAGTGATTTTACATGGGTTTGTACCAATGCTTATCGAAGTGGTAGTCTTTATGCATCTGATCACAGAATGCTTGTGTATGATGTACCAAATTCAGCCCATGTATTAAAAATAGCCGTTATTTCTCTACCAGATCCATCTAGGGAAAACTCCATACCTTCAGAAAACATTAGTGGTTTAGAATTTTATGATCCTATTGAAGAAGTAGTACGATCCAGTGATGTTTTGAAGGAAATTGAACGAGCCGACTTTATTATATTACTTACAGATATGAAATGGGAAAAAGATCCTGAGAAAAGAAAAGGATCCTTTTTAGACCAACTTCTTTTTAGATCTCGCATTGATATTTGTATCACTACCTCCGATGATCCTATTCCTGGAGAACAAGTTGTATATCCTGATTCCGATGAGTTTCCTGAACACGACGTTCTTATCTCATCTCCTGGGCGATATGGGTTAGGACTTTCTAGAGTTGAACTCATGCTCGAAAAGTGTAAATGTCCCGTTAAACCCTATGAAGTTATGAAAAAAGAAAATGGAAATCGGTTGATCACCGGTAAAGTTGTCAAAATTGGTCAAGCGATAGAAGAAGATCCAGAGATTCGTAACCTCATTGATACCTACCGTAAAAACGCTAGCAATACATTTGATGAATTGGTAGGTACTGCTTCTCAAACATTTACTTTTTCGGGAAGCACCTATCGTCCTACTAGTTTAGCAAATCTAATGCTTGACACGATGACAGCTGTTACTGGAACACCTTTGGCAATGAATCAATCGTCCGAATTACTGCACAACTTAAACAAAGGGCCTTTAACCTATGGCGATATTTACAGTATTGTAGCAGCCGAAGATACGATTTATAAAATTGCCCTTACTGGACAGACCATAAAAGACACACTAGAAGATGTTGGTAATAGCTTAGCCTTTGGGATTGAAAGTGCTGGCATTAGCACAAAAGGTTTTTCATATAAGTTGGATTTACGTAAACCTTCAGGTCAGAAAGTTATGGACTTAAAAGTATTGGGTAAACCCATTCAACTTACAACCCAATATGATATTGCTGTGACGGCCTCCCTTGTGTCTGGATCAGGTCGACCTGATTCCCTAGCAAACGTCAGTATTAAAGAAAATTCTAGAAAGACAATTCGCAAAGCCTTAATCGATTCTTTCTACGATCTTCCTAACAATACAATTACACCCACAACAAGTGGTTCTTGGTATGTCGTTCCCGATTATCTTGATCATTGGGGGGAAGAACCTATCAGCTTTCTTGTTGATAAAACTGTCATTAAAGGATACACCGACGGTAGTTTTAAACCCAACAATTTGATAACAAGGGCTGAATATACTACTGTTGTTTTAAACGCATATAACATTCCTCAATTGAAACCAAAAACTCCTTCTTTTAAAGATGTAAAAACAACCGATTGGTATTATGGAATTGTAGAAGGTGCCCAAGCGAAGAATATGATTCCTTTTGCTACCAATCAGTTGTTTATGCCCAACAAACCAATTACTCGACAAGACGCTATGATTGAACTTGTGATTGCATACAGAGATGATCCCTCTCCTCCAACCCTATCTGATGAAAGCCAAAACGTGTTTAAAGCCAACGTAAAAGATTGGCAGACAATCTCAAAGTTGGCTTTTCCGTATATGGTTTATGCATACGAAAACGGTCTGATAACTGGTTATGCAGACGGAACTATTCGACCCGAAAAATCAATATCAAGAGCTGAAACAGCTACTATTGTATTTCGTGCCCATTATCCTGTTATTATGATTGGATCCACCGGAAACGTTGCGAATGAAATTCGTTCGTTGTATCGAGATCCAAATGAAGACCGACCCATTGGTGGGTTTGCTTCTGTTGCTTCCTATTTTGATCAATTGTCCAAGCGTAATACCAATTTTATGGCCATCGATGCCGGAAACTTCCTGATGGGTTCTTCTTTGTCCTACCTTTCCAAAGGGGATTATGTAGTTACACAATACGAACCTATGAATTATGGTGCCATTGGACTTTCCGACGAAGATTTCTTTTATGGTTTTGAGTATCTCAATCGCATTAATCAAAGTATTGATATTGTTGCCGCTGATATTTACAGCAAAGAAACCGGCAAACCACTCTATAAAGACTCTATTATTCAAGAATTGTCGGGTATTAAGGTGGGAATAACCGGAGTTACCGGATTTTCTATTGAAAAACCCTACATTCACCCCGAGGTGCTTGCAAATATTGAAATAAAAGATGCCGTTGAAGCCGCCAATGCTATGTTAAAGCATCTTGTCCAAGAGGGTTCCCACATCACTGTACTTACAGTTGGCATGGATAGTAGAGTTAATCTTGACAATGAACTCTCCCCCGTTTTAGTGAATTTTATCGATCAGTTGAATCCAAAGCCCTCTTTCATCATTGCTCTAAATGGAGATTATGGGTATACGTATCATCACGACGATATTCCTGTTATCGCCGCGGGTAGGTATGGTAATTCTATGGGCGAAACGAAAATAATTATCGATGCTATCACCAAAAACATTGAACGAATTACTTTGCACAATCAATATTCTTATATTGACGATATGACACCTTCTAAGAAAGCCTATGAAATTAGCGATGATTTCCGAAAAACCTACCAATCTGAACTCCATGAAACCATTGGCAAAACCAATAATGGTTTAAAAATTAGTATGGGTGGAGAATCAACCCTTGGAAACCTCATTTCCGATGTAATGAAATATAGCATGGAAGAAGAGGGAGCTCAAGTTGCTTGTATTACACCCGGACTTATTAAAGCGAATATTAATCCAGGTACGATTACAGCTGAAAATATTTATGATGTTCTTCCCAAAGATGAAGATCTTGTTTTAATAGAAATGCTCGGAGAAGATTTGTTAATGGTTCTCGAACATGGCTGTACGTTTAGTGCCGGAATGACACAAGTATCTGGCGTTAAATTCGCGTACGATAATTTACGATTTCTTTATGATCGTATTGTCGAATGCAATATTGATGATGTTGGCGAACTTGTTTATGAAGACAAGTATAAGGTTGTTACTACTGAATCCATGCGCAGAGGTCTTGATGGATACGAATGGTTCGCCAATGGAACCGTAGTAAAATATTACGAAAAGACACTACGAGAAAGCCTCTTTGAATATATTGAAAAAGAAGGCACTGTTGATCGTGAAATCGAAGATCGTATTACATTAGTTTATACTGGTTAATTCTATAGGGGGTATCATGAAAAGTATTGTGAAACAGATTTTTGTTTTGTTCCTAGTATTTACAGTGAGTGCAGCATTGCTTACTGGTTGTGGTGGCAATGAGGCCGATAACGGTACAGTAGACAACGGAACGTCTTCTCAAAATGAAACACCAGGAGAGAAGCCCGAAGATTTGACTTCTACGATTGTAGATTGTCGATTTATTGATGCACAACCTACTATTGATGGATCCGGAGACGATGAAGTATGGGCAAACTTGGAACCTGTTACTGTTGAATTAGAAAGCAGTATGTGGGTTGATGTTAAAACCTATTACGACAATGACAATGTTTATTTCTTGTTTGATTGGATTTCTGACATGACAATGTCGCCGGATGATAGCACACCTGGTTTTTGGAAAAAGGACACAGACGGTAATTGGACCTGGGACTCCAAAATGGATTCTCTATCTGTTGCTTGGGATTTAAGCGATATACCAGAGTTTCTTGAAACTGGATGTACTCCTCTTTGCCACGATCAATCCAACGTTGTTGATAATCGTTTTATGGGTACCGAAGTACCTGGTGATATCGTTGAATTATGGGTTTGGAGTCCAGCCGTAAGCGGAATGAAGAATATTATGGCTTCGTATTTGTTAACAGACATACCTGCTGGTACGGATTCTGAAGATCCTAATTTTGATAATAAAATTACTTGGGAAAAACTACCTGGAGAATATGGCTTCTTCTACAACCGCGATCAAAATGAGAAAAAACCTGCAGAAGGTGACGAAGGTGCACCATTGTACATTATTAACGAAGACAATCCTTCGGGTGAAGCTGCTTTAATACAAGCCGTAGGGAAATTCGATTTCGGTGGTTATATTTTGGAAATTGCCCGACCAAGAAATCCTTCTAACCGTGATTTAACTCATTTTGATGTCAGCGATAACGGATACGCTGATTTTTATTTTGCCATTGCTATGCATAGCTTAGAAGAACGTGAAAACCACAAAACTGCTGAAACAGCTTCTACATTACGCCTTATTGGAAAAAGTGTTGCTGAATAACCTAGGAGTGTGATTATGAATGTAAAGAAAGTTCTATCATTTTTTGTTATTGCGTTAATTTTAACTAGTATCCAGTTTATTCCTGGGACTATAAAGTCCACCACAGGTGCTTCTCCAGAAAAAATTGGAATCTACACCAATTCTTTTGGTTACTACGTTTATGTTTCTGATCCTATTCAAAATCGTGTATTAAAATATGCTACCGAAGGAACGTATTTATCTGTTATTATTCCAACCGTATCTACACACTCTTCTGGTGAAAAATGGGTTTTGAAGAAATGTGTTGATATTGTTACTTGCCGACTCACTGATGTTATCGGTCTTGCTGATGCCTTAACCGGCCACTCCTTTATTTATGAATTGAATGGTCATACTCACCACAAAAATGGTGAATTGGGAACAGGCCCTGGTAAGCTTACAGAAATGTGGGATGTCGCCATGACCGAGATTGACGAAATCAAGTCTCAAGCACTTCTTGACCGAAAGCAAAGTAAAGTATCTCATTGGACTCCACCCCCAGGTGGTATAAAAGACCCTAGAGATGGTTCTTTTGTACGAGATTTTGGAAACACAGGATCGGATCGAGAAAAACTTAAAAACCCTGAAGGAATGTGTTATGCCAAAGATACGAACCTTCTTGTTGCTGATACAGGCAACAAACGCATTGCTATTTATGATCTTAAGGGTCGCTTTGTAAATGAGATTAAGGGATCTTTTGTTGATATATGCGATGTGGGTGTTGATTTTCTTGCTTCTCAAGGAAACAAGATCTATATTTTAGATCGTGGAGCTAAGAAAATTCATGTGTATTCTCCTGACCATAAGTTCGTCAAATCCGTTAATTTACCCGGTATAACAACGCCGTCAGCTCTTACCATTGATACCGAGAATTTTTTATGGGTTACCGATATCGCACAAAACAAAGTATTCAAATACGATCAATCGGGTAAACAAATGCTTGTTATCAACAATGCAATCAATCCTCCCAACATTACTCGTAAGATTGTCCGTGTATATATTAAGAAATACATCATGATGGTCAACGATGAAATTACCAGACTGGATGCTCCTCCTTATATAGAAAATGGTCGTACCTTAGTTCCCCTTCGCGCCATATCTGAAGGATTGGGTGCGGATGTAGGATGGAATGGTAGCGAACAAAAAGTTACAGTTAAACTTGGTAGCAATACCGTTGAAATTTGGATTGGAAAGATTAATGGAAAAGTTAATGGAAAACCATACCAAATTCCTGATGGTGTACCTCCTGTAATTCAGAGAGGAAGAACATTTGTTCCTATTCGTTTTGTTGCCGAAGCCTTAGATTGTTATGTTGGTTGGAATCCAAAAGATTTACGTTACAGTGCATCTGCCGTAACTGTTTATTATCCGAAATAGAATCAACAAAAAGAGCCTCCATAAAAATGGAGGCTCTTTTACATAAAAATGGAAAAAACAACTTCAAAAAAAATTTCTAATTTTGTTCATATATTCTCTATTCTCTTGTTTTTAACGTTTGTATTTTTTATCTATAGAAAAAATCTCACCCAATATACAATATACAAAAATACTACAAATGTTATCATGGATGAGCATCATGTACAAGATAACTTGCTTAAAGCGTATGAGTCTTCTGTTTTAAACCCTGACTATAGTGCTTCTTGGTTGAAAACATCCTCTTTTTCTATCATGAACTATCTTTCATCCGCCAAATTTACATCCAATCTGGTTTCCTACATCCATTCCCGACAAGACTGGGTTATGGATTGTTCAGAATGTGCCCTGGATGGATCTTGTGAAGACCTTGAAAAAGAACAATATTTTTATCCTGTAAGTATTACCTATGAGTCCTTGCAAGTATTGCAAGAAAAATATGAAAACTTATTTATTATTGACGTTCGATCTACTATGCAATGGAAAGAAGGACATATACCTACTTCCGTTACCGTACCCTTAACCGATGTTGTCCCCTATCTATATCCAATGAATCGATGGCATGAAATTGTTATTGTTGGTGATAATTACCTAGAAACAAAAATTGCTGGTGAAGCACTCATACAGTTAAATTTCCATCGTGTCTATAGGTTGATTCAATCTGTCGAACAGTATCCAGGAGAATTGGACACCATCGATGGAAACTAAAGATATCACGCTAGTAGGTGTTGTTAGTGCTGTTGGAGCTATTTTTTATTTAGTAACCGCTCCCTTTATTGAAACAACAGTACCTGTCATAGGTTGCGTTTTGCGCCCCATTGTATTCGTTTCTTTTATTATGAGCCGTTTTCATTTCGACATGAAGAAACTTCTTTGGGTTGCCATTTTAAGCACTTTTCTGTATTCCCTCATTATTCCTTGTTTCATAAATTATGTTTCATTGCCCATCAGTATTGTTTATGTTCTTATTGTTGCCGGATTTCGAACAAAATTAAATGCTTTTTGGTTGACACTTATCGGGACGATTGTTGCATTTTTAGCTCTGCTTCTCTTTACCTTCATCTTTGCTACCAATACAAACGAGTGGCTTTTGTATCTTAAATACTTTTTCCCCATTGTTATTTTAGGTTCTATTGTAGGAGCTTTGCGGCAAAAATTTGGAAAGTTCAGCTGTGTTGGTTGCGATCTTTGCAACAAACCAAATGCTGAAATCTACTTTGAAAAACAAATGCAAAGGGATCGTAAAAGAAATCAACCTCAAATAAATGAAACCAATCCTAAGAACCACGATATTATAGATAGCCCTATTTCTAAAGATATACCCAAACAAGATGATATGAAGGATGATACGAATGAAAACTAAATGGATTTCTTTGGCTGTCGCTTTTTTTGTTATTTCTAGTATTTTGCCAGTTTTTTCTAAAACAACGACAAAAAATTTTTTATGCGATCTTACTTTTTACAAAAATAAATATGTTTTCAAAATACAAGGTCATCCCATCGAGATGCCGGTAAAAGTCTATGTTGATGAAGATGCGGATTTGTATATGATTCCTCTTCGTTTTCTAGCAAACTCACTTCGCTATGATGTTCAGTGGGATTCTGCACGATCGATTGCTTCTTTTTCTTCACAATGGAATCAGTTCTCTATCAAAATCAACAATGAAGATTCCTTTCATATTCTTTCTTCGTCCTACCCTTTACCCCATATCACATTGCAGCACGATCGAATATATGCCGATGCATCCACTATTGAAAATTTATTTGATATCTCTATTCACGATTTACAAGATCCCAATTCTGTTACTTTTTCCACACTTCGAGAACGTATCTATATTGAAGCTCCTAATTTTGTTTTGAAAGATACACACGGGTACACTTTTGATCTTTACAAAGAATTGGAAAAACCCAAAAATGAATTTATTATCTTGAATTTTTACGCGACTCGGTGCCCTTTTTGCTTAAAAGCTCTCCCTATGCTTGTCAAATTATCTGATGACTACAAAGAACAAAATATATCTGTTGTTGGTGTTAATACTGATACTGCTGGACAAGAAAATGACCGAGATGAAAAACTAGAGAAATACGGAGTCCAATATACTGTCGTTCAAGATATCAATAACAACGTGTACGATCGCTACCGTGTGGCAGGAGTACCCAATTTCTATGTTATCAGTCCATCCCATGAAATCGTATACCATAGTCTTGTTGCCGATGAAGAACAAATTCAATTGCTCAGAGACTGGCTTGATTTACATTTAAAAGAACTATAAAAACGCAAAAGTTTATTAAACTGGGAGAATAGCATGTTAAAAGATCGTATAAAAGATGATTTTATGAAGGCTTACAAAGCAAAGGACACACTCAAAGCAGAGACGCTAAAAATGATCAAAAGCGCTATTCAGTATAAAGAAGTAGAACTTAAAACTGCCAACAAGGATTTGTCTGACCAGGATGTGATTGATATTTTAAAAATGGAACTCAAAAAGCACAAAGAGTCCATCGCTCAATACATTCATGCAAACCGCGTTGATTCAGCTCAAAAAGAAGAAAATGAAATGAGCATCATCCAAGAGTATCTTCCTAAAACTATGTCATTTGAGGAAGTATATGGGGCTGTTCAAACCCTTTTTGAAAATATAGAAGACAAAGCAATTTCCTTTGGTATGATGATGAAAGAAGCTGTATCCGTTTTAAAAGATAAAGCCGATAGTAGTGACATTAAAAAAGCTGTTGATCAAGTTATAGAAGATTTTAATAAGGCAAAGAAATAACTCGAAAAGGGATTTCTGGGGTATAATACGGATTGATTGCTTCAATATCGCCCCCTAATGGATAAATACCTGCTTCATGAGTATGCCCAAAGATTACTTTGCGTAGTTTTGGATGGGATATAATATAATCTCCTAGAAATTTACAACCACGAAACGCATTATTAAATTCGTCCTGATAAGAAGGATATCGAACAATACACTTTTCAAACAATGCATGGTGGCTCATAAAAACAAGATGATCAATGTGATCAAAGGTATCTAGGAAATGTTGATTAATGGTTTCATAACACGTATTGCAAAAGTGTATATCATCCATATGAAGAGGCCACTTGATATAATATAGATCGTTCCACACACTAATACGAGTAGGTACTTGGTGTACATCCATAGTCCAAAGCTCTTTGCTTGTTAAGTCTGAATAACTAATTTCTGACCAAGAAAATTCCTGGTTTGTATCCCGACGAATAAACGTAAGTTTATTGGATACCATGGGTTCTGATGAAGAATGAAATGAATAATCGTACCAGCCAATGTTTCCAATAAACCCTATTCGGTTTACTACAAAAGGCTTTTTATCTAAATAGTGAAAGCCTGTGTTTTCGCAAATTGAAGGAAGGACGGTTTGATAGAGTTCCAATGAATCTACATTTTTAGTCGATGGATCGTCATTTCTTTTTTGTGACCAGATGTCATGATTACCTGGAACAAAAAGCTTTGGTATGGAAACCGAGGCGAAGAGACGAAAATAGTGCTCTAGTTTTTTATTGTTAGGAGAGACATCTCCAACAATCGCAAAAACATAATCCTCAGAAGGATTCGATTGGATATACCGAGATAGAATACTGGGCAACTGATGGCAGGACCTATCGTTATCCTTTTCTATATGCAGATCCGATGTAACAATAAGTTTCATGAGTAAGTATCGACTCCTAATGATAGTTCACAGAAAAATGCTACAATAGAAACATCATATCACAAAAAGTGAGGAACCGTAAGATGAAGCAGTTTCAAAAAAGAAGTATTCCATGTGTTACACTCATCTTTTTCCTTTCCCTTTGTTTGTTCTTTGTTTCTTCACTCAATGCAGATGCTCAGCAATACCATACAGAATTGTCCCCCACTATCCATTCCTATATTGTTGAGTTAATAGGGGAACCGCTAGCACTTCGAAGACAATCTACTTCCTCAGAAGGGTATTTAAATTACCAATCTATCGTTAAATTGCAACACTCTTTGTTCCTTCAGGATTGTTTTAACTCTATAGAATCTCAATTTGACATCAATCATGAATATTATCATGTTTTTAACGGATTTTCTTTGTATGTTTCGGAAGACCAACTTCCTGCCATAGAGAGTTCACCCTATGTGAAAACGATGTACCTGGCACAAGAATACTACTTACAAAGAGATGTATCTGTTCCTCAAACCGAAGCTCCTTACTGTTGGGAAAGTCTAACACCAGCAGGACTTTTTAACAAAGGCCAAGGGATGCTTATTGGGATCATTGATACGGGTGTAGATTATAGACATGGTGAGTTGGGTGGTGGCTTAGGAAAAACTTGGGACAAAAAATGGTATAAAGTCAGAACTGGATATGATTTTTCTGAGATGAATCCTCTTCCATATACGATTGGAATGAGTAATCATGGGACTCACGTTGCAGGTATAGCTGCAGGCAACGGAGAAGCAGGCATAGCTGTGGGGGAGAATAAGTATTCTGGAGTGGCTCCTGCAGCTTCTTTATCTGTGTATAAAGTTTTTTCAAACAAACAGTCTTCTACAGGTGAAGCCGCTCTGTTAATGGCTTTAGAACAATCAATTATCGACGGATGTGATGTAATCAATTTGAGTTTGGGAAAAAACTTTGGGTGGTCTAATGACCCTCTTTCCATTGCATGCGACCGTTTAGCAGAAGCAGGTATTATAGTGGTTGCTTCTGCAGGTAACTCTGGATTGAGAAATAGCACATTAAATCCTTTTCCTATTCATGCTCCTGGCAGCAGCCTTCGATCGATTTCTGTGGCCGCTTCTGATGCAACCCTGAAGGATGGATTTTATTTCTCCACCGAAAAAACTTCTACTCATTTTGCCATTGGAAACATTGTTAAACCAACCCCAAAAGCTTCTTCACAACCAATACCAATGGTACTATGGACAGATACAATTACGAATACAACCTTTCATAACGATGAATTAAAGGGTAAAGCAGTTATGGTTTTTCCATCCGATCTTTCCCTACAAACCTTGTATCAATACGCTGAAAATTCTGGCATTCACTCTTTGCTTTGTGTTAACTCCCAAGATACTATTCACTCCACCCCTCTTCCCTCTGACTATAATACTATATCCATGATGTGTGTATCCGTAGAAACTGGTACCTACCTTAGATCTATTATCAATTCTTGCGAGGAACCTTTTCTTATTCATTATGGATACCAAGTAGAAGCTGTAACAATGACTTCTTTTTCTTCGCAGGGACCCACTCCCGATTTTGCTCTTAAACCCGAGATTACTGCTCCAGGATATCGTATATCATCCTGTTTGACGAACCACCAGTATGGAATTATGAGTGGAACCAGTATGTCAAGTCCGCATGTTGCTGGTGGAGTTGCTCTCCTTAAACAGTTGCATCCAGAATGGTCCATTGATGAGATTAAATCCATTCTGGTGAATTATGCGGAGCCGTTATACGATCCCCTCAGACAAGAAAGATACTCCATTTATTTACAAGGTAGCGGAACCATGAATTTGCGGAAATCCTTTTCTGCAAACCTTGTTGTTTCGCCTTCTACAATATCTTTTGGTTGTATAGAAAAAAACCAATCTCAATGGATTCATATTACAAATAAAGGAGAGGACGCTCAAACAATTGAGCTACAGTGTCATTCTCCCACTCATCAAAATGCTACAGTAGTCGTTTCTCCATACCGTTTTACGATTCAACCCAACGAAACAACATCGGTACAAATTACCCTTGAAGTTACAGACAATACAGTGCCCGGTTTTGGAGAGTTTTGGCTTGAGGGAGTTCTTGCAAAAGGGAATTCTTTTCAAGTACCGACTATTTTTTATCATGGTTTGTATCCCCCCATGGAACCCATTCTTACTTCTTACATGTTCCCTACACTTGCGGTATCACCTAACTTTGATGGAGATGGTGATCAAACCAATTTTGTTTGTCTAAGTCCATATAACATTGAAGGGATTGAGATTGATTTGTTTGATCCAAACAATGTATTTGTTCAAAATCTTTATTATCATAGAGGCTCCTTGGGTGCTGGCTATTATTCTATTCTTTTTGTTGGCCTCCACAACGGAAAACCTTTAGAAGAAGGTATGTATACAATAAAAGCATATGTTTTGCCAAACGGAAAAGATTACAAAAAAGTGAATAACTGGACCTTTGGTAAGGAATCAAAAACACTGATTGATGTTACGCCCCCCCATTTGAAACTCAACCATACATGGATAGGAGAAGATACTCTCCATATACAGGGAAGTATTTCTGATGAAAATGCTTCATTCGGTCTTTTCTTATACTATGAACTTGATTATGACGATGGTTCAATGTTGTCTGTCAACCATGATGGAACATTTGATCATACGATACAAATAAATGATGAACATTGTTTTATTCGATTTACTGCACAAGATATAGCTGGCAATCGCTCTTCTGTAAAGAAACGAATTCCTTACTCAAGTTTTTAACGTGGTTGAGACTTTTGCATATGTTTATATAATAAGCTTAGCTCTATAAGTAAAGGAGTTGTTATGGGTGACAAAATTTTAATGAAGGGCGCCGAAGTTATCGGCGAAGCTGCTATTAAGGCAGGATGTAGGCTTTTTTTTGGATATCCAATTACACCACAAAATGAAGCTCCAGCCTATATGGCAAAACGATTGCCAGAAGTAGGTGGGACTTTTGTTCAAGCCGAAAGTGAAGTCGCTGCTATTAACATGTTATACGGTGCTTCCGCTGCTGGATATCGTGTTATGACAAGTTCTTCGAGTCCTGGTATCAGTCTTATGATGGAAGGTATTTCCTACTGTGCAGGATCGGAACTTCCCGTTGTTATTGTTAATGTTATGCGTGGAGGGCCCGGCCTTGGCGGCATAGGACCTTCTCAGTCGGATTATTTTCAAGCAACCAAAGGTGGAGGTCATGGGGATTACAAGATGATCACCTTGGCGCCAACAAATCTTCAAGAACAAGCCGATTTAATGAAGAACGCCTTTGATTTAGCGGATCAGTATCGTATCCCCGTTATGGTTCTCAGCGACGGTCTCTTGGGACAAATTATGGAGGCTGTTGAATTCAAATTTGATATAGATCCCTCTTCGCTTCCTCACAAAGAATGGGCTGCCGATGGACGAATGAATCGGAAAAAACACTTAATCAACTCATTGGATTTAGATTTAGACGGCCTTGAGCGTCACAATGAAAAATTACAAGCTCGCTATCGAAAAATTGAACAGAATGAAGTGTTGTGTGAAGAGTACTCTACTGATGATGCGAAAATTTGTATTGTAGCTTATGGAACAACAGCACGTATTGCAAAAACTGCTGTAGAAATGCTTCGAGAAGAAGGATACAAAGTCGGTTTAGTACGACCCATTACGCTTTGGCCATTTCCCGTAAATCATCTGCTGAAATCTGTTAAAAATCCTGCTACCGAGTCTTTCTATGTGTTTGAATTAAATGCTGGCCAAATGGTAGAAGATGTTCAACTTGTTGTGAATGGTACAAAACCTATTCGTTTTTATGGTCGTATGGGGGGTAATGTACCAAGTCCCAATGAATTTGTTGAAAAAATTAAAGAAATATACTAAGGGGGCAACATGATGAATGACATGAAACAAATCTTTAAAGTGACTCCCTTATTGAGTAAAACCAAACGTTCTTATTGTCCGGGTTGTACTCATGGAGTTATCCATCGTCTGGTGTGTGAAGTTATTGACGAATTGGATCAATTTGAGAAGACCATCATCGTCGTACCTGTTGGTTGTTCTACTCTTGCTATCCACTATTTTGAAATGGATACCGTACAAGCTGCTCATGGAAGAGCACCCGCCGTTGCTACTGGTATGAAAAGAGCTATGCCTTCAAAGACAATCTTTACCTACCAAGGAGATGGTGATCTTGCTTCCATTGGTACTGCTGAAATTGTACATGCAGCTACTCGAGGCGAGAGAATTACTACCATTTTTGTAAACAATGGTATTTATGGTATGACAGGTGGACAAATGGCTCCAACTACCCTTGAAGGTTGGAAGACAGAAACTTCTCCCTATGGCAGAAATCTTAAAAAAGAAGGCAATCCCATCCGAATGTGTGAAATGCTAAGCCAACTTAATGGTCCCGCCTTTATTGCAAGAACTTCAGTTCATACTCCTGCCAATATTGTAAAAACAAAAAAAGCGATTCGTACTGCATTTAAAGCACAAATCAATGACCTTGGGTTTTCTCTAGTCGAGATTTTATCTACGTGTCCAACAAATTGGGGTATGAACCCTGTAGATTCCCTAAAAAGAATTGAAAATGAAACGATGAATTATTATCCTCTAGGTGAATTTAAAAAAGTGGAGGGTCTATAATGAAATTTGAATTGTGTGCTGCTGGCTTTGGAGGACAAGGCGTTATGGCAATCGGTCAATTGATATCCTATGCTGCTGTTGAAGAAAACCGTTTTGCTCTATTTCTACCATCTTATGGACCTGAAATGCGTGGAGGCACCGCCAATTGTATATGTATTGTATCCGATCGTCAGATCGGTTCTCCCATTGTCCCCAACAATGAAAGTGCCATTGTTATGAACACGCCCTCTTTTTTAAAATTTGAACCCACTATTGAAAAAGATGGTTGTTTATTGATTAATTCTGCCTTGATTAATGAAAAATCGCAACGTAATGATATCAGCTCCTATTATATTCCTGCAAACCACATTGCTGCAGAAGCCGGAAATAAAATTGTTGCCAATATCGTAATGTTGGGTGCTTTACTAAAACTAAAGAAATTTGCAAAAACTGAAACGATTCAAAAAGTGATTCGAGAAAAATTTGAAGCAAAGGGCCCGAAAATTATTGAAATGAACATGAAAGCTCTTCAAATGGGTTTTGAATCTGTATGATTTCGGTTGACAGAAAGCGTCTTCAAGCCAATTTTGAAAGGCTTTTAATAGCAGATGGTGTTTCCAAAAAAGAAGACGAAACAATACTTGTTGTCAAACGTATCCTTGCAAACATTCCTGTTGATATTATCGAAAATGCCTCCTTGTCCAAAACCCGTAAAAACCTATACATTCGACTTCCGAAGAGGGGAGATACTGACTCCCCTCCTATCTTATTGTCAGCTCATATGGATACTGTTGAACCTACCACTAATATAAAGTTCCAATGCATTAACGATTTGTATTCTACAGATGGTACAACAATATTAGGATCGGACGACAAAGCTGGAATTGTTGCAATACTCGAGTGTTTACTTGCTATTCATGAGTCTGAATTTCCCCATCCTACTATTGAAGTTGCTTTTACCGTAGAAGAAGAAATTGGATTGGAAGGAGCAAAAGACTTTGATACTACGCTTATTCAGTCCAAAAGAGGTATTGTTATTGATGCCGATGGAGAGCCCGGAATTGTTATGTTTGCCGGTCCTTCACAAATTCTTTTTGAGGTTACCATAAAAGGAAAAGCTGCCCATGCTGGAATGGCCCCTGAAGAAGGCAAAAGTGCTATATTGTTTGCTAGCCAGTGTATTGCCAGGATTCCCTTTGGAAGAATTGACGCTGAGACCACTACCAATATTGGTAGAATTCAAGGTGGAAGAGCCACCAATATTGTTGCGGAAGATTGCTTTCTCAATGGAGAAATACGATCTCATAATCCTGTCAAATTAGATATTATTAAAAATCAAATGAAGAGCATTTTCGAGAATGGGAATGAGTTTGGATATCAAGTTCATTTCCAAGACCGTTTTGCATACAAGTCCTTTTCTTTGTCTAAAGACCGCCCCATTCTAACACAAGTTTCTCAAGCTATACTTGACTGTGGCTTGACACCTCAATACAAAGTATGCGGTGGTGGATGTGATGCAAATATTTTTAACGAAACGATTCCCTCTATGGAATGTATTAATCTTGCCTGTGGAATGACAGACGTCCACACTCACAAAGAAAGTGTTTTGTTCACCGACATAGAGAGAGTTACAGAAATTTTACTCGCCATATGCTCTAGATAAGGAAAATGTATGCTTTGGGGTTTACAATGTTTACTTTCCAATGCCCAAAAAAACAAATATGCTGTTGGTGCTTTTAATGTTAATTCTTTTGCATTTGCAGATGCTTTTATAAAGGCTGCAGAAGAGGCTAATTCTCCTCTTATCTTGCAGTTTTCTCCGGGTGTTTTACGAACCTTCAAAGACTCTAATGTGATAGAAGCTTGTGCTTCTATAGCACAAGACTCAGAAGTGCCAGTTTGTATACACCTTGATCATGCGAAAAGTATTGATGATCTAAAACTGGCTTTGCAATATCATTTTTTTCAGTCTTTTATGATCGATGGCTCACGCTATCCATTGAAAGAAAATATTCAACTTACGAAAGATGCCATTCATTTGTTAGAAGCGACTTTATCGTCAGAATCACCACCTTATGACGATCTTTCTTTTGAACTATTTGATACCTACAAACAGGATCTCGCTGCGGATATGAAAAGTTTTGCTATTGAAGCTGAGATCGGTCATGTAGGAACCACCAGTCAGGACCTTTCCTCCGATACTTTAGTGAACGATGTTTTGACGTTTGCATCTTCTGTAGATATCGATGCTTTAGCTATTTCTATTGGCAATACCCATGGTGAAAGTGATAGAGAAACGAATCTAAATATTCCTTTGCTCACTACAATTCGAAAGAGTGTTTCCGTCCCCCTTGTTTTGCATGGATCTTCCGGTGTGAAACCCCAAATGATCAAAGAAGCAATATCCAATGGGATTACAAAGGTGAATGTAAATACTTATTTCAAGAACTCACTTGCTGATCAGATCATAGCTGAATACGGCATCCATGGAAAGGAATTCTTTACCGACTACAAACTATTTCATCCTGTAATTCATTCTACTTTGAAAGCAAAAGCCAAAGAGATGTTTCAATTGTTAGGGTCTGTTTCGAAAGTAGGACCATCTCTTTATCCTTGGAAGAAAAGCTATTAAATCGAAGAAAAATTCCATCGTTTTAATGACCACATTCGTGTGATGTCTTTACTATGTTCTAATGGATATCGATTGAGTAGCAATATATTGATCATGGAGATGTAGTATAAATAGGTACTTTCGTTGTAGCTTTGACCAGAGAAAGTATACACACGAGGTAGCTTAAAATGCCAACCTTCTGTGGACGATATTTGGTCGGCACTATGAAACAACCATCTATCCCCATCATTGTAGGCAGAGAATACATAGCGGTTTTGGATGTCAGGTTTATCGACTTTTGATACATAGAGTGCCACGTCCGAAAAATACTCACTTGTATTCGAATCCGCTTCGGATAGACCTATAATGATGGGGACATCAATTTTAACCGAGTCCCAATCGTAGTGATTTGGATTTTCATAGCCACTATCTTTCATCATAACGATACTATGTTCCACAAAAACAGTCTTTTCTTTTTCGGTTAATTCTCTTTGTATTTCTTGAACACTATAATGGTTCGGAATAAAATTGAATAGATCTTCGCTATTAGAGGCTATAACGAGATCCTCAAACCGAGCTGGTTTGGCATCTTGTTCAATAAATGGCAAGTCGGAATTGAAAAAGGGATTCCAAATTTGAGCAGAGAATAAAAGAGGGATTCCCCTTTGAAGATCCAACTCCATGTCTTCAATCGCAATAGACTGCATATGTTTTGTAAAATAGGCAAAGAAAAGAGAAGGCGAGGGGTACAACGCTGGAAATGAAACCATACTATAAAAACCATCTGAAGATCCAATTTCTTTTAAACAAGGGGTGGAAGAATACAACGAAAACACCCAATAGTTGGATTTTTCGAATCGTACTCCACTGATATGAACTGTCTGGGTTTCATTCCCAAAGTTACACAGAACTCGAATTTGAGAAAAATAGTGAGCTTTCCAACGGAGAGAATGTGAAACAAGAAGTATCGGCAAAGATACAGGATACACTTTTGCACTTTGAATTTTTTTGCCTTTTAAAATTGTACTTGATTCTATATAGGCAAGAATGGACGTAATATCGTCTTCTTTCATTTCATACGTATCCACTTTGACCCAACATTGCATAGGAAGAAAAGAATACAATTCTATGTAATTGGATGGTTGTTTTGTATTTTCAGAGAGAGTTTCTGACGCATATCCAGGAGATAGAAAAGAAAAAAATAAACAAAAAAGTAGGAGAACTGACCATCGTTTTGTCATTGATTCCACCTCAAACATCGGATTTTGCATATAAGTATACCATGATACGAATAAATAATTTCATGTTGCGCCTGTTTATACGGCCTTTAAAGGAATCTTTTCTTATTCGCTATGTACTGGAAAGAGATCAGGCAGGACGATTTGTGAATTTTTTTTGCGTACGCACGAAGTGAAAAACAGAAAAAGATCTTTTCCTCGTTGCAATCTACTAAAAAATATAGTATAAAATAGTGTGAAAATGGAGGGTTTTAATCCGATTTGTGGAATAAAATCCTCTTTTTTTGTTGATTACATCAGAATTTTCAGGGCTCTCTCCAAATCTCCGTGTAGATATGATAAAACCATGCCATAATTTGTAATGGGTACATTGTTGTGCAGTGCAGTTTTTATGCGATGTTGAATTTCTTTACGATTGAGGATGCATCCTCCACAATGTATGATCAGCTTATAATCTGTAAGGTTGTCGGGAAAGTCATGACCAGAGTACACATCAAATTCAATGTTCTGTTTTGTAAGATGTAAAATACCCTTTGGTATTTGTTCCCTGCCTATATCATTGCAAACTGGATTGTGAGAACACGCTTCTAAAATCAAGACTCGATCCCCTGAACGCAAGTTCTGAATAGCTTGAACACCGTGCACAAAAATGGGTAGATCGCCTTTCATTCGAGCTAATAGAATGGAGAAACCAGTTACAGGAATATGCAAGGGAACAATAGCAAAGACTTCCTTAAAAGCTTGCGAGTCCGTAACAACAAGAGCGGGTGTTTTTTTGCAACAGTCCAGAACAGTAGCCAATTCGGATACTCCTGTAACGATAGTAATAGAACTATGGTCTAAGAGATCTCGTATCGCTTGCTGCTGCGGTAGAATAATTCTATTTTTGGGGGCTTCTTTATCAACGGGAATGACCAATATGACAATATCTCCAGGATTTGTTAAATCCGAGATCATGGTAGGCGTGGGATCCCAGTCTGAAGGTATGATGGATTGTAGGCAATCCATCATACCTGATAGAAATTCTTCATAAGAAGTTAACAAATTGTTTAAAAAATAAGGGATTTGTTCTTCTTTCATCCAGTGAAGCCATTCTTTTTTGAGAGCAACTTCTGAATTGTTCGCCAAACATATACAAAAAGGAATCTTTCTTTCTCGCAATTTTTGAGCTATTCTTTTGTCTGCTTCCAAAGAGGATACACCATCAACAACGAGAATGGCGATATCAAAACGATCGACATACGTGTCGGTTTTCTTCTGTCTACTTTGTCCCATTAAAGAGTGATCTTCATATCCAGCAGTATCGATAAATAGAACAGGACCAAAAGGTTTTAGTTCCATCGTTTTTTCTACGGGATCAGTTGTTGTTCCTGGGTGCATCGATACTATCGATACATTTTGACGGGTTATCGTATTCAATAGCGTACTTTTACCTGCATTCGTTTGTCCGACGATACCAATATGAAGTCGTAGGCTTTTTATTGTTGACACGGGAAGGTTCTCCTTTCGTATATGTGGGTATTTTACCAGCTTTTTCAATGAGTTGACACGTTTTCTCAAGTGTCAAAGACTGCTTGTTATTATATATGTGGTAGAGATTCTTGACGGAGTCGGGTGTATAGTTGATCATAAACACATTGGCCACGTCGTGCAATGATTGTATCGTATCGGCATCTCCCATCAAACTATGATAGGCTGTTGTAATGGGTATCATCGTTTGAGGATCAAACAATCGAGAACAAACCATGGCCAGTTTTGCCAGGTTTGGATCTCCATTGGGATAGTTTTCAAAGGGAGTTCCTTGCGATGGTATAAACACGCCAATCCCCCACATATCAAATTGGTTTTGGTATAAAAACAAAAGCTCATCGTATATATCTTCGATTGTTTGATGGGGCAATCCTACCAAAAAACCTGAGCCAAGCATGAATCCCGATTGTTTAATAAGTTGTTGTTGTCGTAGTCTAGATAACAATTCTTGCGTAGGGTGAATTTGCTTGTAAAGAATAGGATTTGCAGTTTCGTGTTTTATCAAAAATCGAGTAGCACCTGATTTTCGTAATTTTCGATATGCAGGACTATTTCGTTCTCCTATTGATAATGTGATGGCTATATCAGGATAACGATCAAGAATTTCAGCACATACATGAGCAATCAGGGATGTAGTGTAAAATAGATCTTCTCCGGATTGCAGTACAACAGAACGTAAACCATCGCTATAAATACGTTGGACAGTGCTTAAAATGTCTTCCAGGGACAATCGATAGCGAGGTAGATTGGTGTTAGCAGCTCGTAAGCCACAATAAAGACAGTCTTGAGAACAAAAACTAGAAAACTCGATAATTCCACGCAAAAACACTTGGTTTTGATAGTATTTGTCAGTTAATATACGGCATTGTGAAAGAATTTGTCTGTCTTCGATCGTGAGTGATTCACAAGGTTTTCTATGTAAATAATGGAGGATGGATTTCTTAGAAGTATAAATCTCTGACACCTTGTTTCACTTGTTCATAGGCAGACAACAATTCTTGAACTTCAGAAGAAGGGAAGCTATTTTCAACTTCTTTTAACTCTTTCAGAATAATCTTTTCACCTACCTGTTTTGTTTCCGGAGAAGCAAAATCATCCAACCATTCTCTAAAGGTTAAAATAGCGTTCAATTTACAGAATTGTCCTTCTCGACCACAGCGGAGTAAATTCATGATTTTTTTTCCTGTACGTCCACATCGATATCCAGCTGTACAGAAAGATGTAATATGACCTTCGTTAGCCAGTTCTCGTACTACCTCGTCCAAGGATCGATCATCTCCTAACATAAATTGTTGTTCTTCCTCTTCCTGAAGAAATGTTTTCTCATATCCACCAATTTTAATATTTGTAGATGCATCCCGTTGTGTCATGATAGGATACATTTCTTTGAGAATTGTGGGAGATTCCCTGGCTGTGATTATCAGACCAGTATAAGGAACAGCAAGGCGAATAAGAACAACAATTTTCCGAAAATCCTCATCGTTCACTCTATACCTAGAGTGGATGGACAACTCAGAGTGACTCGCAGGCTGTAAGCGTGGAACTGAAATGGTATGCGGTCCTATCCCAAATTCTGTTTCCAATTCGATGGAATGTGCTACAAGACCTAGAATTTCATAGCGCCAATCATAGAGCCCAAAAAGTGCCCCAATTCCCACATCATCAACACCGGCTTCTTGTGCTCTATGCATGCAATAGAGACGCCACTCATAATTCCCTTTAATGGTATCTTGAGGGTGGATTTTTTCATAGGTAGGTTGATGGTACGTTTCTTGGAAAACTTGAAATGTACCAATACCGGCCTTTTTCAGTTTTCCTAAATCCTCAATTGACATAGGAGCAGCATTTATATTTACTCGTCGTATATTGCCGTATCCGTGGGGAGTTTTTTCCTTCACACTATAAATGGTATTCAGTGACTCAACAATGTAGTCTACATCAGATAATGGGTGCTCTCCCACGACACTAATTAATCGCTTGTGACCGATGCAACCAGCCAAAATTTTGATTTCTTCTCGAATTTCATCCATAGAAAGTCGGATTCTTTTCATTTCCGAATTCTCTTTTTTAAACCCGCAATATTCGCAATTGTTGACACAAAGATTAGACATATACAAAGGAGCAAATGTAACAATGCGATTGTCGTACACTTTTTTCTTCACTTCTTCAGCAACCTCAAACATTTCATTCCATAGAATTGGGTCTTCTACTTGCATAAGAGTAGATATTTCTTGCAATGAAAGAGTTTGGATGGAAAGAGATTTTTGCAGAATGTCTCGAACACATGAGGAAGTTGGATTGGTTCTTTGCTGTAAAAGTTTTTGAAACGTGTCGTTGTGGATAAAATGATGTCCATGCTTATACTTGTCGATTTGATTTTGGACAACTACTTTTTGTATCCAGTCTTGAATAGTACATTCATTTTTTTGCATGTGAGAACTCCTTTTGATTTCGTTTGGATTTTACAAGGTTGGTAGATACTGACACAGTAGGAATCATCCCCAATTTACCAGTAAGAGAACCAATTTCATCAGTCGTACCATCGACCATTAGGCAAATCAAATGAAGATCTCTTTTTTCGTACGGTATACCCATACGACCAATAATTATCTTACTAAAATCAGAAAACAAAGAATTGACAAGTTGAACTGTTGATTCACGGTCTTCTATAACAACTGCAATTAAACCAACTCGATACATAAAAAAACACTCCTTTGGATCCGGGAGTGGGAAATGCAATAATTGTCGAATTATTGACTCCCCTGATCTCAGAAATAATCCTTGTTCTCAGGATCAAATGTAATAAATTTAAAAAACGTTATAAATTACTAGTTCATACAACCACAACCGCAACCGCAATCACAACCATCTTCTTTGGGTATTTCAACCAGGTTGGAAGAAACACTAATACCAAGGATCCCTGCTAAGTCATTTTCAAAATCCTTGATTTGTTCTTGGTTGGCATCAATCATCAAAGAAATAAAGGATACTTTGCGTTGATCATAAGGAACACCCATACGACCGACGATAATATGGGCATGATCAGAAAGAACTTGATTCACCTTTGATGCGGTACATTCACGGTTTTTAACAACAATACCAATTAAGCCTACATGCGTATTTTCCATACTCTACTCCTTATAAAAGTGTGTAATCATATTGCCAAGTTTGAATATACTCCCACTCTTTGTAAGAAAGTGTTGGAGGGGACATCGTCCATTCCCCAGGCAAATCACGTTCTCGAGCAGTTAACTCAAAATGACAAAGGGCAATGCCCATATCTACTTTCTGTAAGTCCAACAGCAACGATTGAAAAGCAAAACCAATAATACCCTTTGTTCTTTGAAGAAAAAAGTGAAAATGTCCTTTTTGGTATACAACTCTCCAGGGTTGAAGATTCATTCCTGAAGGGGCAAGGCGTACCATTTCCAAGCATTCTTTATACATGGTACAAGAAGAAGGATCAAGGGGGGTATAGGAAGACTCAGAAAAGAACAATTCATTCCAGGGTTTTTTCTGTTTTTTTGGCGGCATGGATGCAGCATAGCCAATGGGGGTAATCATACCTACTGAGGCATGGCGTGTGGAAGAAGCAAGAACGCGAAAATGATGCTGAGGAAAAATACCTGTCCAACACGTGGCTAAACCCATTTGAGTACAGGTCAAGACAACACGCTCAAAATGTTTACCAAATTGAAGAGAATTAGTTGAAGCAGGATCTATACAGGCAATAATGTAATCGTGTTGATACCGTGAAGAATATGCAATTGAGAAATCGAAGTGTTCTGTTTCTTCCGTATTTAGATAGGTATCAAGTTCTTTTTTGGTGGTAGGATCGATTCGTTTTGACTCATATTTACGACACGAAAAACGTGATTTTATAACATCTTCAACACTGTTTTGCGAATTCAACGGTTCCTCCAAAAAAACGGATTGATGAAGTATACCATACTTTCTTGTAAAAATGAGAGAAACCCTTTTTGAATACAAGGGTTTCTCCCATTATAACCTTTTTTTTTATTCTACTTCGACACTGGCAATTTTAACATCCGTAGGTAATGCCATGGTTTTGCCCACAGGACAACGGGATTCAATGAAATGCGCAAACTCCATTTTCTTTTCATCGTCTACATCTGCTTTTAAATGTAAATGAATGCGTACTTCTTTAAAACCTACAGGAACACCAGGTTTTCCCTGTAAGAAACCATCTGGATCAAGGTCTCCTTCGATTTCAGCCCAAATACCCTTAAGTTCAATATTAAATTGTTTGGCAAAAGCAGCACCAACAATACATTGACAAGAACCTAAAGCACACAAAATTGCTTCCACAGGATTCATGCCTTTATCGGTACCGCCCAATGAGGGGGGTTCATCCATAAGTACTTTGAAATTTCTTGATTCATTCTCTACAGTAAAACCTTCTAATTGTTTAGAGACAGCTTTAAAAGTTACAACAGCCATAATATCCTCCTCGAAATAATAAGAGATTAAAACATCAAGTAGTAAATTCCAGAAACAAAAAAAAGTTCCTTAACTTGCAACAATTGGATGCCTAAAAAAATACAAGAGAAGGAACTCATTACTACGTTGAGATTACAATTCAAGCAAACAAGAAAACGCTTGAATACCATACGAAATGGCGTCATCATGAGGGTAGAAATCGGGATGATGCAGTCCTACCTCTTCAATACCCGTAGTATGTGTCCCCAACCAAAACATAAAGCTGGGAAACTGAGAAGAGAAGGTTCCAAAGTCTTCTGCTGCCCAAACCATATCTGTAGTAACAACAGGGAATGTACTGTTTAAAACTCTACACGAAGTTTCATACAACAATGGGTCGTTTTGAACAGGAGGACAGCTAGAATGTTTCAATATGGAACCTTTTATACCTTGTTGTTTTTCTATGTTCCCCACGATTCTTTGTATTTGCTCCAGTACTTCCTGCCGTTTTTCAATGGAAGAAGCTCTTGCTGTAAGAAGCATGGTTGCTTCCGCAGGAATGCAATTTCTTGTAACACCAGCAACAACGCGACCGATCCCTAAAAAAGAGTCTTTGCAGGTTTTTACCTGATCCCATTGAGAACAAAAACAAGTACATGCTTTCCATGCATCAATGCCTTTTTCTGGATAGGCTATATGTCCTTGCACACCTTGAAACATGATATCTATTTCTTGCGATGCTGCGAAAAGCGTTGTATTGTTGGTAGCAATGGTGCCTAGCGGATATGCATCATGGACATGCAATGCAAAACAGTTCTTTAACGGCCACTTTTTTAGTATATTCGACTGGAGAATACGTCTGGCACCATCGCCTGATTCTTCACCGGGTTGAAACAGAAATAGGATGTTTTTCTCAGGCATCGTATCGATTGCTTTCTTCAGTATTCCCCAGAGAATAGCTGTGTGGACGTCATGACCACATAGGTGAGAGGCTTTTACAATGCCAGGACTATCGCTGGATATTGGCAACGCATCGATGTCGGCCCGAATAAGAGTATAAGGAAGAGATTTTGAACCTTCATAGGAAACCAGGAGCCCTGTATCAAGGGGTTGGAATGTTTTCACAGAAGGGATAGAAGAAAGTTCTTGCAGCAACAGATGAGTTATTTTATTTTCATGAAAGGCTGGTTCTGGATTTCTATGCATCCATGTGCGAAGTTCAGTGGGTGATATCATAGCGTTCTCCTGAGTCGCACTGATCCAAAAAACAGGTGTTTGATTCGGCTTTTCGTATGATAGTCCATTCCCCATTTTGGGATAGGAAAACTTCAGCAGGAAGAGGAAAACCATTGTAGTGGTTAGCCATAGAAAAACCGTAGGCACCACTTTGGTGAATGGCAATAAGCGAACCTTCCTTAGGACAATTTTGGACAGTCGATGGTACCAGTATATCCCCTGTTTCACAAAGTCGACCCATGATGCGAACCGATTTCTTTTGTGGGATCGGATCTGTTGAACTAAATGAGTGATGAGCTTTGTACAAAGAGGGTCGGAGTAAGTGATTCATACCCCCGTCCGTGATACACATTGTTTCCACTTCGGATTCGCGATTCTCGCAGGCTCGTACGATGTACCAACCAGCTTCACCGATCAAGTAGCGGCCCATTTCACACCAAATACGAAAATGGGAAAACAAGGATGTAACAAATGATTTCATTTGTTGTAGGTCGAGTTGCTTTTTATCAAAATAAGGAATACCCCATCCTCCGCCTATGTTAATGTTTGTAAAACCATATTGTCGTGATAGTTTTGATATGGTTGAATAGGCCTTTTCAAAAGAATCTGAGTCGGTTATTTGCGATCCTATATGAATATGGAATCCTTGCAATGTTAAACCAACTTCTTGAGCAATGCGTAAACAGGTATCAATATCGTGCAAAGAAATCCCAAATTTATGTTGTTTCATGCCAGTTTTTATATAGGGGTGAGTTGATACTTCGATCGAAGGGTTAATACGTAGAAATAAGGATGGTAAGGGTACATTGTGATTCTTTTTCAAGTGTCCCCATTTTTGAAGTTCCCCTATGGAATCAATATTAACATTTTGAATACCTTGTTTGGAAAAAAAGAGCATATCATCTTCCGACTTCACATTTCCATTCCAGGTCATTTTACTAGTAGGTATACCCCCAGCTCGAGATGCTTCGAATTCACCTCTGGAAATAAAATCGGCACCAATTCCGTATGCATGGAAGACAGACAGTAGAAAGGGGTTTGCATTTGCTTTTACAGCAAATGTTGGCTGAAAATCTACAGTAGAAAATACGTTTAAAACGTCTTCTATGCGAGATTTAATCATAGATTCATGATAGAGGAAAAAGGGTGTGTTTACAGCATTGGCAATATGTTCTAATAGTGGCTTCATATGATACACTGCTGTAATGTTTTTTGTAAAGGTGTAATCATCAAACTCCAATCTTCTTTTGTTGTATTTAACGGAGGTAACAATCGTATAGTTCCGTTGTATGTAACATTTAGAAGAACATGATGGTATTCTCGACCTATTTGAACCATTTCCTTTGCTGATTGAATAGGATCTATTCCTATCATAAAGCCTTTTTGTCGAAAGTCTTTGATGCAATTCCCTAGCATTGTACATATAAATTCTTGTACCCATGGTGTCATTTTTTGAATATATGAAATGCAAGACGGGATTTCGCTAAGGACCGTTTTTGCTGCTGCTAGCGCTACTGGATTGGGCGCGAATGTGGACCCATGATCACCCGGTAAAAACTCATATCGAAGTTCCTCGGAGAAGATGGTTGCTCCCAAAGGAAGGCCGCCACCAAGACCTTTGCCAACAAGAACAATATCCGGTTGCAATCCCCAATGTTGGAACGCAAACCACTTTCCAGTTCTACCTAATCCAGATTGGATTTCATCACAAACAAGAAGAATATTGTATTGTTTCTGGTAGTGCTTTAACTTCTCAGCCATAGAGTCGGATATAATGCGAATGCCACCGGAACCTTGTATAGTCTCAACAAAGATGGCCAATACTTCTTGGCCATTTGCATTCATATATTTATCAAAAGCTTCTTCATTGTTCCACTCAAGCGATTGAATATTGGGTAGAAGAGGTCCAAAACGTTCTTTTACGAATCCATCTCTAAGAAGAGATAGAGAGCCAAGTGTTCTTCCATGAAAACTACCGGAGAAGTGAATAATTGTTTTCTTGGAGCATGTTTCTCTCTTTTTAACAATCCGAAGAGCTGCTTCTGTAGCTTCTGTTCCAGAATTTGTATAAAACAACCCTCCTTGCTTCATTTCGGTAGCCGATAGCAATATATTCTCAACACTGGTAGCATCTTCTACGGGAAAGTAATTGGAAAGGTGCATATAATCTTGTATTCTGTTTCGGATGCTTTCTAGAACAGGTTCATAACTATGTCCCAATAACATGACACCTATTCCTGAAAACGTATCTACATACGATATGCCTTCAGTACTTTCAACAATGCATCCCATAGCTTTTTTGACATGGATAGGAAAAGAGTTGTATATGGAAATGTTCACAATGAAAACCTCCTAGCCAGCTTTGCTATGGTTTTGTTTGCTTTATCGCTAGACACCAATAGAGATATACTAACCTCCGATGTAGTAATCATATAAATATCGTTGGGTGGTATGACTTCAAAAATCATATCCGTCACTCCAACAGTCTTTCTCATGTTTGATCCTACCAATGTAATTTTGGATAAATTCCCTTGCACAATGACAGATTGCGACATTGATGTAAGAACTTTTTGTGCTTTTTCCAATGTGTCTTGGGCAGTTTCATAATCATCTTCCCATACTGTCATCGACAAAGACCAGTTTTCTGTATGATTGGAAAGGGCAATCATATCAATATTAAGGGAGTATTTTTGCAAAACGGTAGTGATGGTTTTTAGAAAAGTTGGATCTGTTCCCTTTGTATTTGTCGTAATTAACCACTGTTTGCTCAATACACTGATACCAATAACAGGTTTTGTATGTGTAGTTTCAATGGTACGAAAAATCATACTACCTTCTTTCTCACTGAATGTTGAAGCACAATAAATGGGGATTTCAAACTTTTGAGCAATTTCGATGGATCGATCGTGAAGTATTCCCGAACCTTGCCTAGACATTTCTAACATTTCTTCGTAGCTTATATATGGTAGTTTCATGGCATCAGGATAAAGTTTTGGATCGACGGAATACACGCCATCTACATCGCTAAAAATATGACAAGGACATGAAAGTGAAGCTGCAAGAGCTACTGCAGTTGTATCCGAGCCCCCTCTTCCAAGAGTAGTCATCTCGTTTTGATCGGTAATCCCCTGAAAACCTGTAATTACAATGACATCATAGTTACGGAGTTTCGAACGGATCCGCTTTGTATTGATCTTTTGAATATTTGCTTCCCCCCAAATTTTGTTCGTCGTAATTCCAGCTTGATAAGCATTTAAAGATACACTGGCAAAACCATGTTCCTGTAGTACCATAGACAAGATAGAAGCAGATACTTGTTCACCCGTTGTAAGAAGCATGTCCAACTCTCTGGGATGTTTTTTGGTTGTGTACGAACGAACCATATCTAGGAGGTCATTGGTCGTTTTTCCCATTGCCGATACGACAACAACGATTTTTTCAAAATCCTTCTTTGTAGTATGGATTTTACATAGAACCTTCTCTAGAGAGTATCGGTCTTTTAAAGAACTACCTCCATATTTTTGGACAACAAGTTTCATGGGGTAAGGTTTCTAAGAGATGGCTCAATGGAAGTTTTGGAAACAGTTTGATCGTCTACTTTTTTGATGATTTTAGCGGGAGCTCCCGCAACAACAGTGTATGCTGCAACATCTTTTGTAACTATTGCCCCAGCGGCTACCACAGCGTGTTCACCTATGGTTACCCCTTCTAGAATCACTGCGTTGGCACCAACCATTACATGGTCTTTAACAGTAACCGGTTTTGCACTGGCAGGTTCAATCACGCCAGCAACAATAGCTCCTGCGCCTATGTGACAGTGGTTACCAATGGCAGCCCTACCTCCAATGACAGCGTTCATATCAATCATAGTGTGCTCACCTATGGAGGCTCCAATGTTAATTACAGCTCCCATCATTACCACAACTTTTTTTCCTATTGTTACCATATCTCGAATATACGCCCCTGGTTCTATTCGTGCTTCTAAGGGTAGTAAGTCCATCAGTGGGATGGCTGAATTTCTTCTATCGGTTTCGATTCGTAGTGACAATATTTTATTTCTATTTTTTTGAATCCAAGGTTGCACTTCACTCCAGTCAGAGTATAGAATCCAAAAATCAAGTCCTTGGTAGAATTCGAATTCTTTAACATTGTCTTTACAAAAATCTCCCTTTACCAACACTTGAACCGGGGTCGTTTTCTTGCTATTCGAGATTGTATCAATGATTTGTTGTGTTGTTTGTTTCATTCTGTTCTCCCTTAAATCGTGAATTCATAGTAAAAAAACCATTTTCATATTTGTGGGAAAGAAGCCATCTAGCACAATCTAGTGCTCCCGATGCAAATACTTTCCTAGAATACGCCGTGTGCTTTATGTGAATTGTTTCATTTTGATTTGTAATCATGATTTGATGTTCTCCAGGAACACCTTTCAGGCGGAATGATTGGATAGGACAATTCCTGGCTAGTGTTTTTTGTAGAGAAAGAGCAGTTCCACTGGGAGCATCCTTTTTTTCTGTGTGATGTGTTTCCATGATTCCTACATCCCAGTCTTTCAGTTGCTTTTGTATAGACGCTAGCATCGTATGAAGACAATGAATTCCCAGAGAGTAGTTGGTACTATAAAATACAGGGACACTTTTGGATGTCTTCTCTAGCATTTCTACATGCTGGTTGCCTAGACCAGTAGTACCGACTACAAGTGGACATTGAAACACCAATGCTTTTTTACAAGAGGAAGCAATCGCTTCTGGTATAGAAAAATCAAGAAGGCAATCTGGGTGAACTTGAAGAATTTCATTGTCTTGATCTTTTTTGTATACACAGGTGTCGTCGTTTTCTTCTATACACCGTAGTAGTTCTTGCCCCATTTTACCAAGGTAGCCAATAATACCTACTTGCATACATACCCCAATCTTTGTAATTCTATTACAATACGATCTTCTGTGCATTTTTGTATGGGGATTAACGGTCTTCTTAGGATGTTTTTGCAGCGTCCTAGTGCAGAATTGGCGAATTTTACGGGAGACGGATTTGTTTCAAGGAATAACGATTTCATGAAGGGTAGCAAACGATTGTTTATAGATTGAGCTGTATGCAGATCACCCTCAAAAAAGGCTTTTGTTAAAGATTTCATTTCCGAAGGAATAACATTGGAGGCTACGGATATAACGCCTTTTCCACCAATGGACAAAATGGGTAATGTTTGATCATCATTTCCTGAGTAAACATCAAGAGAAGGAGGTTTTTGAGAGAGCAACCAATTAATTTGTGATATATCAGAACTGGCTTCTTTTACTGCCACAATAGAGGGAGCTTTTTGATGGAGTTCAATGATAGTTTCTGGGAGAACATTCATGCCGGTTCTTGAAGGGACATTGTACAGAATGATAGGCAGAGTAGTTTCTCCTGCTATATAAGAATAGTATTCAACAAGACCTTTTTGTGTACTTTTATTATAGTAAGGATTCACTATTAAAAGGCCATCTACACCAAGTTCTTCTGCTTGTTTATTCAACGCAACCACATGGCTTGGGTTATTGCTGCCTGTGCCAAGTATAATCGGCATTTCACCTTTCAAATGTTCCTTCGTAAACAGAATTAGATTCTTACGTTCTTCCCCCGATATAACTGGACATTCACCTGTTGTTCCGAGAAGAATACATGCATCCATTTGACTACTTCTTTGCTGTTCAAGCAACCTACCAAAACTAGAATAATCAATGGAGTAATCCTCCAAAAAAGGAGTAATTACTGCTGTTCCTACACCATTAAATAGCGTCATTACAAATCACCTGTCCTTTCAAGTAATATAAATTTGCGTCAATAGAAACGGAGACGTCGCCCCCTTTTGTATGTGCTGTCCATTCATTGTGATTGCTGTTTAGGGTATTTTTTAATAAATACGAAACAGCTACGCATCCAGTACCACATGATTTTGTCTCGCGATTCACACCGTTTTCAAAAGTTCGTAGCCATATGTGATTGTCTTCATAGTAGAAAATGTCTGCATTCGATTCGGGGGGAATCAAGTCATGCATCCGGATGGCTGTGAAAAATTCGTGAAGAGGAAAAGAGTCCAACTCTTTTCTTGTTTTGATGTGTTGTGCCACATGCGGAACACCAACCTTGATAACGTCGACCAATACACCCTTCCAAATTAAAGAACGGAACAGAATGGGAGGTGGCATTGAAACGGTAGGGATCCCACTGGAATCCACAAACCCATGAATCTCGCCAGAGGATGTTTTCAAGGAAGTCCATTGATCAGACGATATTTTGTTATTTTTGTACAAGTAATAATACGCACTTCGAGCCCCATTACCACACATTGCTGCTCTAGATCCATCGCAATTGAAATATTCCATATGCCATTGATTTTTCTTTTCAAACAACCAAATAACGCCATCTTCTGAGCATGTATGATTCTGAAACCAAAGCGTTGGACTAATAGTATCCTCTTCTTGTTCCATTACTAAGAAAGTGTTTCCATTTGCATCACATTGTGTCATATAATCCTTCTTTCTAAACCGTGAATGATTTGATATGCATTCCAAGCTGAGCCAACAAGTAAATTGTCCGCAATACACCAAAATTGCAACGAATGAGAATCCACATATCGGAGCCGACCAATAAAAACTTGGTTTGTATGTACTGCATTTGCTGTTTTAAGAGAAGTATCATCGTAGGTTATATAGGGTTGTTCCTGTATAAATTTGACCAATCGTTCTAGGTTTATCTCTTCTCTTGTCTCCACATAAATAGATTCACCGTGGGATATTTCGACGGGGACTCGGACGGTAGTAGGAATCACAAGAAGAGAATCATCACAGAGAATTCGTTTTGTTTCATGAATCATCTTCCACTCTTCTTGGCAATACCCATGCTCTTGAATAGGTCCTATATACGGTGTACAATTTTTAGACAATGGAGCTTTATCCAATGTCTGCCCTTGTTCTTGATGAAATAAAGAGAGTCCTTTCTGTCCCATACCAGACACCGATTGATACGTAGATACGATAATTTTATGCAATCCAAACAATTTTTGTATCGGGTATACTGCTTTTGTTAATTGTATAGTGCTACAATTGGGATTGGAAATGATTCCTTTGTAGTGTTGTAAGGTATCCCCATTAATCTCCGGTACAACCAGGGGTATCGTAGTATCGTCACGGTGTGCATTCGAAATGTCAAGAATCCAGGTAGCGTACTCTTGGATGTGTGTAGACCATGTAGAAGAAACCGACGAATCCGAAGACAAAACAACAACGTCACAGACTTGCTGTACGGTTTCAAGTGATGTGTTTGCAATTTTGTAATGCCGGTCTCGAAAAACTCGATCGTTACCTTCTGATTTTGTTGATGCTGATAAATACACAATTTCAATAGGTAGAGAAGAGTGTTCGAGAACGGAAAGCAATGTTCTACCAATAAGGCCGGTAGCGCCAATAATACCAATTTTCATAAAAACCTCCAGAGAATAGTGAATCTTGAAAAGTCTTAAAGAAATCCTCGGGAAGGTTTCATCTAAACGGCTCTCCAAGAAGTGATGACTTCATGGCAGCTATACAAGTATCTCCTGTATATCCAGGTGAATTTATTTGAGGAATAAATTCCCTTCGGCGTTATACCCCTTTTTCATAGGATTTACCTCTTGCACTATGAAATACGTATACAACGCTCCTCCGTACATATTCTTTTTTCAAAGTCGTAATAGTATTATAATAGTAAAAAGCATGCCTGTCAAGTACAGATTAATTCAGTTGTATCATCCCTCTTCAATGGTAATATCATCAAAGTAGGCTTTGGAGTTTCCCCATGTTCGTAATCCAACAACGCCAGTAGTATAGGTATCGTCTTGCGCTGTGGCAACAGGCTCTCCGTTTACAAAAGCAGTAAAGGTGTTCCCATTCACTTGGAGTGTAATCTCGTGCTCATCATACCATTCAAAGTCACTTGCATCTACGCGTCCAAAGGGACTTTTTTCATGACCATTCTCCCATTTCCGGAAAACAAAAGCTCCGTTTCCATAGCCTGGATCGTATTGGAATGTATATCCATTAATACCACTAGGTGAATCCATATCACTAGCTCGAAACCAAACACCGTATCCTTGTCCTTCTGTAAGGTGCGCAACATCGATACTCATTTGAAAATCGCTACCTTGATAGTTCATGAAAGAACGATTCTCTCCGCTGTTTGAATTGTACAATCTTCCTTGCTCATCGATATCGAATTCACCTCTGGTTGTTGTCCAATTGTCAAGAGATTGAAAATCGTCCTGAAACACAATGTTTGATGAAGTCCACAAAGCAGAGGCCTGATCGAGTGTGTCTTCATATCTGGTAAACACATTTATGGTCGAGCGGCTCAAACTGGGAAATGCTAGAATTAGGATAAGAACGACAACGGCAATCATAAGAGCATACTCAATTAATGTCTGTCCGTCGGAAGGTTGCAAAGAATGTCGTACATCTGTAGCATTCTTCTGTATTCGAGTCGATTTTTTCATGCGAACCCCTTCACAAATACTTTTCGAATCCTCTATGAAAGCACCGATGAAAACCAAATTAAAATGCTTCCTACGAGAACTGGTAAAACAGTTAACAACAAGGGTATCAGGTTTGTAAAGCCGAACAAAAAAGCAAGCCCAATACCCGTAAGAATAGCTATAATAGAACTCACTTTGGGATAATGAAAAGAAAGAATCAATACCAATAGTAGAAAAATACTAGGAACATTTTGCATGATGAAGCACATTAAATCTACACAATCAAGAGACATGGTAATAAAGAAAACGGCCACAAAAAGCAAAATCACAAATCCGATATACCACCAAACATTTTTTTTCTTCATCCCAAAACGCATATTGAACTCCTCAAAAAATAAATCATACTCTACTTATAATAACGTAATTCTTGAAAAATTAAATACAAATTCCCTTTTTGGAAGAGATGAAAATGAAAGCATTCTTACAACCCGTTTTTGTTTTTTTGTTTTTACTATTTGCCACGCTTCCTTTGTATATCCTACTACCCAAAATCCATTTCATGCCCCTTCCCTATAATCTTTTCGGTATCCTTATCATCATTACAGGTCTTGTTTTAAATCTATCAGCAGATCGAATGCAAAAAAAGAATCAACATGTAGAAGAACCAGCAAAAATCCCAAATAAACCAATTACAACAGGCGTGTATCGTTTTATGCGACACCCGATGTATGACGGCATGGAACTAATACTTATTGGAATTGTGCTTTTTTTTAATTCTCTTCTTCTTTTCCTACTCCCCTTGCTCTTTTTTATCTATATTTTTATAGTTGTTATCCCTTCCGAAGAAAGAGAACTCAAAAAAGTATTCTCAAATGAATATTCCCTGTATCAAGAAGCAACAAAAAAGAAGTTTTTCTTTCAAAAACCTACTCCCTATGACAAAAAACCAAAATAACTATATATTGATAATGCAACATAAATAACCACAATATATTGTAGTAATCTCTTGCATTTCTGAATAAATTTGGTATTTTTTTTAACTAAGGAGTACACAATGAAATGCCCATTTTGCAATTCTACTTTGCATAAAGTTTTAGACAAACGTGAAACGAAAACTGGTAATTCGATTCGAAGAAGAAGAGAATGCTTAACATGTGGAAGACGTTTTACCACCTATGAACGAATTGATGTAGGAAATATTATGGTTGTAAAACGCGACCAATCAAGGCAACCCTTTGATAGAGAAAAGATCAAAACAGGAATTCTTAAGTCCACAGAAAAAAGACCGGTCACGACCCAACAAATCGAAATCATGATTGACTCTATTGAATCTACCATCCGCAAAGAATATGAAAAAGAGGTCCATAGTCTTACAATCGGGACCCTTATTATGCAAGAGTTAAAGAATATCGATCCTGTGGCATACATTCGTTTTGCTTCTGTTTATAAAGATTTTAGAGACATCGATGAATTCGTAAGTGAAATTCATGGACTGCAAAACAAAGGAGGAACTTTTCATGATGAATCTATATGAAATGCAAACAAATCTTGACTTGAACACAACTACAACAACGTTGAATGACACATTGTACTCGTATGTACTAGATGGGTTTCGAAAAAGAGATGGGAGTGTTGTTCCGTTTCAAATGGACAAAATTACGAATGCAATTCAAATGGCGTCTTATCAAGTACAACGTAAGAATATACCAGACGTATCTGTTCCCGATGCAGAAAAGGTAGCAAAAAAGGTATGTGAAGAACTCAACAACCCTACCTCTATTTATTTTGTGCACGAAGTAGACGGAAAACGAATCGCAAATATTGAGGATATTCAAGATTTAGTCGAAATTACATTGAGTCAAGAAGGGTATCCCGAAGTGATGGTGTATTACAAGGAATATCGAAAACGAAGGGAAACGATACGAAAACAACTGAAAATTCGAACCAAGGCCAGTCAAGATTCTCGTGATTCTACTGATGCATTGCTCTTGGTTGAATCGTCCTCTGAAAATATTGTTCATCCATGGGATAAGTCCAGAATCATTTCTTCTTTAATGAAAGAAACATCTTTATCTTACACTGAAGCGCACAGCATAGCCAAAGCCGTAGAGAATAAGGCTTTTGCCTGGCAGGGCTCCGAGATTGGTACTACATTAATTCGGGAAATGGTGAACAACGAGCTGGAAGATCGAGGATATCTTGCGCAGTTAAAAGATTTAGCTCAATTTTCTGTAGCCAAATCTACTCTTGAAAATATTATGTTTGAAAAATCTGAAGAAAACAGCAATATCAAAAGCAACAACCCAGAAGCTGTTACACAAACTATTGGTGAGTACATACTAAAACAATATGCTCTCCGTTATGTATATGGTCCAGACCTTTCAAGAGCGCATTCAACAGGGCGTATTCATATTCATGACTTAGGTTTCCCCGATCGTGTTTATTGTTCTTCACACTCCATTGAATACATAAAAAAATACGGTTTAACTGGCCTGGTCAATCTTAATAGTGAATCAAAACCTGCTAAATCTGCGCAGGTACTCACAGGTCACCTAAACACATTTATTGCATCGATGC
Source organism: Caldisericia bacterium (assembly GCA_028700655.1). GTDB lineage: Bacteria > Caldisericota > Caldisericia > UBA6126 > UBA6126 > JAGLCW01. The sequence goes on along the minus strand of JAQVSG010000002.1, from coordinate 21,478 downwards.
AAGCGTATTATGCGGGTGCTTTGGGTGTTGCCTACATTAACATTATGTACGCACCCTTGTTGAATGAATTGCCCGATGACGTTTTATACCAAAGAGCCCAAGAACTGATATTCAACGGATCACAAAATGCATTTGCGCGAGGAGGTCAAACTGTTTTTCTTGATTTTAATATTCATACCGGTGTCCCTTCCTACTTAAAAAATGTACCTGCTATTTGTGCAGGTGGTAAATACAAAATGCGTCTTTCCAATGGAGAAGAACACTTCTTAGAAGAAAAACTAGTTCCTAGCCACCATTCTTCTGGTCACAAATGTATGCAGCTCCTATACCTAGAGGAAGTAGTTTTACAAGAAAAGATTGATGACGAAGGAAGTATTGTTTACGATCCAGAGATTGCCAAACAGAATGAAACTAAAGGATATCACATTTGTACCTATGGTGATTACGAAGACGTGGCCCGTAAATTTGCCATGGTCATGTTGGACGTATGGGAAAAGGGCGATAAAAATGGTCGTATTTTTGAGTTTCCAAAATGTGATTTCCATGTGAGTGAAGAGTCTTTTTCTGATCCCAAACAAACAGCCGTTTTAGAAAGAGCTGTTGAAGTGGCAGCAAACAACGGTTCTGTGTATTTCATTTTCGATCGCGACCAAGTTACACTTTCTGCTTGTTGTCGCCTCCGAACAACAATTAACGACAATTACATGCTTGTGCACCCTGAAACAATGAGGTTTTGCGGATTTCAGAATGTAACCATCAACATACCCCAAGCGGCTTATCTTGCTGCTATGGATGGAAAGAAAACCATAGAGGGTCTTCTGGAAAAGACTTATGAATCGATGGATATGGCTATACAAGCTCATCTTATGAAAAAAGATTTTGTAGGACAAAAGATGATGCAAAAAGGGAGCCCCCTTTGGCAAATTGGTAAAGAATCCAACGATGGAAGACCTTATGTTGACCTTGAAAAAAGCACCTATATCATCGGTTTAATTGGAGTCAACGACGCCCTACATTATTTGTTTGGAAAACAAATGCATGATTCCCCTGATATGGTCGATAAAGCCATTGAAATTGTCGCGGCGATGAATATAAAAATACGAGAATATACCGAAAAATACAACTTAAAATTTACTTTGGAAGAATCGCCTGCTGAATCTGCTGCTAGACGATTGGCGAAAACCGATTTGATATACTACCATGATCATGCAAAAGATATTGTAAAAGGTAGCATTGAAGATGACAATGTATACTATACAAATTCAGTCCATTTATCTGCGGATGCTCCTATTGGTATTGTTGAACGAATACGTGTTCAAGGTATGTTTCATGGCCTTATCGAATCTGGCGCTATAACTCATGCTTTCATAGGAGAAGAACGTCCCTCTAAAGAAAGTATTATGATACTAATAAAAAATACACTCTACAAAACACAAACAGCCCAAGTAACCATTAGTCCCGAATTTTCTTATTGCAACAAATGCCATCACCAAATGATGGGAATACAGGATACCTGCGACAAATGTGGAAGTACAGATATTGATTCTATATCCAGAATTGTCGGATACTTCAGTGTGATTAACAATTGGAATAAATCAAAAATTGAAGAGCTCAATGCTCGCCATGCTGGAAATTATGGTGTCAATACGACACAAAAAACAAACTCCGCTCATCTTATCCAAGGTATTCATCCACAGGGACATCAAATTTCTGCTTCTACTTTCGATACCGTATCCCCGATACCTTCTTGCGACGGAGAAACCTGTAGGTTGTAGAAAGAAGGATTTGTATGAAAAAGAAAACATTCATGATTGTTGTATATGGAAAAGACAATTGCCCGCATTGCAAAGAACTCCAAAGAACTCTTGCACAAGTACTTCAAGAATCTGATCCTCTTTTTTTTACTGACATACAAAATCTGTCGAAAATAGAAGGTCTTGTTGCCTATGCAAAAGCAGAAACTATAAATGGTCAGAGAATCCCAGCTTTGCAAATTATGAAGTGGGACAATGAAACAAGTTGTTATCAAAAAATGGTAGACCCCAGAAAACCTATCAAAAATCAAAGTCAGGGCATTGAATATATGCCTACTTACCTTCAGCTTCAAACCGATTATGCAAACCACCGCTATATTACGAAAGAGCAGATTGTTGCATTAATGGATATAGCCAGAGAAGACCTGTAAAATGAAACCCACAGCAATTTTTACCTATCTTTCCCAAGAATCCACCATTGATTATGAAGGACATCTTTCTCTTCTTATGTTTACCGCTGGGTGCAACTTTCAATGTCGGTATTGTCACAATCCAGAATTAATACCCAAAAAAAAGGAATCGGTTTCTGTCAAAGAGTTGCAAAACATTCTTTTCCGTGCTAAGAACAATTGGATTGACGCTGTTTCTATTTCCGGAGGAGAACCTACGATGTCACCTTACCTTGAAGAAACGCTTCGCATTGTAAAATCATTCGGGTTTCATATTAAACTAGATACCCAAGGTTCGTTCCCGGACATTCTTCAAAATGCATTGCCATATCTCGATTACGTCGCCATGGACTATAAAATGCCAATGGAAAAGTTATCACACGTAACCCAAACCAAGATTTCAAAAAACTCTATTTTGCGGAGTATACATCTACTCAAAGAGAGTGGCGTTGATTATGAGATTCGAACTACAGTTGTTCCAGGCCTACAAACGGATTCTGACATGATCCAAATATGCAAAGAAATTGCACCTGTACAAAAATTTGTTTTGCAACACTTTGTTCCTAGGGAGAATCTTCCCGATCCCTCCTATCAAAAAAAACCACGTACCCCACTTCCTTTGCTTGAGTCTTACCAATCTATTTGTAAAGAGTATATCGAACAGACCATCATCCGGTAAAAGTAAAAAAGTTACAAATGCTATAGAATTGTTCACTTTTACTACGTACTGATACTCCCTAGCAAGATTTCCATGAACAATCATTGAAAGAAGGTCAAATGAAAGATCTCTATCCTGTTTTTTTACACTTGAACAAAAAAAAAGTATTAATTGTTGGTGGGGGTAGTATCGCTACACAGAAAATCCGATCTTTATTACAAACGGGATGTGAAATCATCGTAGTAAGCCCCCACATCACGCAAGAAATACAAACCTGGCTGCAGGAAAAAAACGTGAATCTAAGAATGCGAGAGTTTCTACCTACCGATGTCAACGATATAGATCTCGTGTTTACAGCTACCAACGATAGCCGCATCAATGTGCTGGTTAAAATGATCGCAAATGAAAAGAATATCCTTGTAAATGCTGTCGATGATCCTCCCCATTGTGACTTTTTTGTCCCTTCTATTGTGCGGCGTGGTTCTCTGGTTGTTGCTATCTCCACACAAGGAGAATGCCCAGGTTTTGCAAAGTTACTTCGAAAGAAATTAGAAACAATGATTCCTTCTTCATACGGTGATTTCTTAGCCTTTTTAGGACGCCTTCGCAAGAAGGTTAAAACACACTGCAAAGAATTCCAAGAACGTCAATCTGTAATGAAAGACATATTGTATGATGGTATACTAGAAGACCTAGAAAACAAAACTTTAAATGAAGTACAAGACAAGGTGGAGAATTGCATATCTACGCGCTTGCGTTAAACCATAAAACAGCGTCTTTTAAATTGCGAGAAAAGATTTCCTCATTAGAATCGAATAGTGATGGGTTATACAAAACGATTATGAGTTCTGATCATATACGTGGTTGTGTACTCCTTTACACGTGTAACCGTTTTGAAATCTACATCTCAACGGATCAGATTGAAATAGCAAAAAACTTTCTTCAAACCATTTTCTTTTCTTCTACTACCTTATCCCCAGAAGAATTTTATCAATGCTTCGTAGAATACCAATGTATCCAAGCTGTTGAACATCTTTTTCATGTTGCAGCGGGTCTAGATTCTTTGCTGCTCGGAGAAGATCAAATTCTACATCAAATCCGCAATGCCTATCAAAAATCTGTGGATATTGAGTCTGCTGACAAAGTTCTGCATTCTTTGTTTCAAACTGCCATTCATGTGGGTAAAAAGGTACGAACAAATACCGAAATCAATCAACATTCTTTATCCTACCCCGGTCTGTGCGCAGATATCTGCAAGGAGAAGTTTTCTTCTTTTCGAGATTGTAACATACTTGTTCTTGGTTCTGGAGAAATGGCAACCGATGTTGTTAAAACTCTTTTAAAAAAGGACCCTCACTCCATTACCGTTGCTTGCCGTAATCCCCAAAAAATGAAGTGGGTTCAGGATATTGATTCCTCTGTCAATATTGTTTTATTACAACATGTTCACACAATCATTCACACCATTAATATCGTGATTAGTTGCATAAAAACAGATCAACCTTTTCTTACTAAAGAAACCATTGCCTCCTTAGAATTGCAAATTGCATCACAACCCAGAGTTTTTATAGACCTATCTGTTCCGAGAAGTATTTCACCTGACGTAGAAGCGTTTCCAGGAATTGAATTGATTGATATGGATACGCTCGCTACGCGAATCCAGAATGCCATGAAAAACCGTACCAATGAGATACAAAAGGTATCTCATTGTATTCAAGAAGAACTCCAGAGTTTTTCAAAATGGTTCCAAACTAAACATATGGATTCTACAATACAGGCTCTTAAAGACTTCTCTGAATCCATAAAAAATAAGGAGTTATCCCGTGCTATACGTCGTTTTGGAACTCTCACGGAGATCCAGGAACGAATATTGACCGATCTGGCTCATTCTATTACATATGGAATTTTACACTATCCCATTGAAGAAGCTAAGAACCACATCCTATCTACGGGTCATTCTATGGATTCAATACTGCTTCTGCGCCAACTTTTTCACCTTGAAGCTTTGACAAAAAGTGAATACAAAAAAAACACTACAATTCTGGATGCACCGAAAAACTATGACTAAAATTCGCATTGGGTCAAGGAAAAGTATTTTAGCCATCAAACAATCGGAGCTGGTAAAGGCAGAACTCCAAAAAAAAGGACTATCCAACGTTGAAATCATTCCCTTTGATACTTCCGGAGATCGAAATCAAGAAGAATGTCTATCTGTAATAGGAGGAAAAGGAGTTTTCACAGAAGAAATTGAGAAATCCTTACAGAAAAAAGAAATTGACATTGCTGTTCATAGCTTAAAAGACCTTCCCGTGGTTCTTTCTTCTCCTTTTTTTCTATCTGGAGTACTCCCGCGAGAAGATCCCCGTGATGCTTTTCTTTCCTGCCATTATACATCCATTGACGATATTCCCTATGGCGGAGTTATAGCAACTTCTAGTGTTCGTCGAAGAGCTTTTCTTTTGTCGTATAGGCCAGATCTACTATGCGTACCCATCCGAGGAAATGTTCAAACACGTTTTAATAAGTGCATGATAGGTACAATTGACGGTACCATAATGGCTGTTTCTGGCTTAAAGAGATGCAATATGGAATCCCATATTCAGTCTATCTTACCGTATTCTGTGATGATACCCTCACCTGGTCAAGGTGCTATCGCTATGGAAACATTGAAAGATTCACCTATCCACGAAGTAGTCACCTGCATCAATCATTCAAAAACATGGCAAGAAACTTCCTGTGAAAGAACTTTACTTTCTCTTATTGGGGGAGGTTGCCATACCCCCTTCGGAGCTCTTGCAACAATACAACAAGACACCATCGAACTGCAGGCTTGTATTGTCTCTGTAGATGGAAAGATAAAATGCGAAACCATACAAAACGGCCTTGCAAAAGAATGGAAGAAAGTTGCCAAAAAAGCATTTAAAGATTTATGCAACAAAGGCTTAAACACTATTTTACAAGAAATGGAAAACAATGCGACAAAGTGAACAACCAAACGTTTATTTAGTAGGTGTTGGACCAGGAGATCCCAAACTTTTGACCGTAAAGGCGAAAGAACTGATTGACAATGCCGATGTCATTATATATGATCGATTGGTTAGTCAAGAAATACAAGACTTGTTCCCTCCAAAAGCTAGATGTATTTATGTTGGTAAAAACCCCAATGGAGATAGTGTTTCTCAGAGTGATATCCACAACGTTCTTTTACAATATGCGCATCCTGACAAAACGATTGTACGGTTGAAAGGAGGAGATCCTTTTGTGTTTGGTCGTGGAGGAGAAGAAGCTTTATTTCTCAAGCAACATGATATCGATTTTCAGATTGTTCCGGGCATCACTTCCGCTATTGCTGTTGCAGAATATGCTGGTATCCCTGTTACGCATCGAGGAATCTCTACGAGTTTTTCTGTCATTACGGGACATACACAGGATGAATCTTCCATTGATGACTATCCATGGGAGCATATTGCCCATGGTGTGGACACTTTGGTTATTTTAATGGGAATCCGCAATCTTCCCACTATCGTAAGTCACCTACTCTCCGTGGGAAAAGACAAAAATACTCCCGTTGCTGTTATTGAGGAAGGAACTACTCCTCATCAACGGACTGTAGTAGGAACATTAGAAAATATTCAGTCTCGCGTGTACGAAGAAAATATTCATCCGCCTTCTATTATTGTCATTGGAAAGACCGTTTCTCTTCGCACGTCCATTTCTTGGTTTGACCAACGACCGCTATGGAATAAAACTATTTTAGTAACTCGAGCAAAAGATCAGGAGAGTCCACTGAGAGAACGGTTAAAACACCTTGGAGCGAATGTGGTCTCTATACCCTCTATCGAAATTCGGAGATTACCTTTAAGTGATTCTTTTAAGAATGATCTTCATTCTATTTCTTCATTTAGCTGGATCCTTTTTTCTAGCGTGAATAGTGTAAAAATCTTTTTCGAAGAGCTCTCTCAAAGAAATATGGATGCACGTGCGTTACACTCCAATCAAATTGCATGCATTGGTCCTTCTACCAAAGAAGAAATTGAAAAACATGGAATCGTTCCTGATATCATTCCTGTTTCCTTTGTTGCAGAATCTTTATGGGAAGCCTTAAAGGATAGAATTCAACCAGGAGATTCTGTATTGTTTCCCCGGGCTAAAAACGCCCGACCATTTCTAATAGATACGCTTGAAAAAAGTCAATGCCGTGTCCATGAACATCATCTTTATGAAGCTGTTTACGAAACAAAGTGTACAGACAATCAAATAGAGAAACTATTTTCACAAAAACTCGATGCTATTACCTTTACAAGTGCTTCTTGCGTGCATGGCTTTTTTCAAAGCCTTCCCAGTACGATGACAAACATACCTTCCAACATTCCCTGTATTTGTATCGGGCCCATTACTGCCAAGGCTGCTAAAAATCATGGAGTGATGGAGCCCATTGTGTCCGAAGAATATACCATTAAAGGACTGTGTGACACAATCGTTCAAATTTTGAAACCCATTAAGAAATAGAGGTTATTATGATAGGATTTACAAAGTTATTATGTGGCACTGCAACGGTTTCAGAGGTGATCCAAAAACAACACCAGAAAAATATCCCTCCTCATCTTCTACAATTCTCTGATATCAACAGACCTTTGGTAGTATGGAATGCAACCAATCGATGCAATCTACGGTGCCGTCATTGCTATATTAACGCCGAGGACCAATCGTATGAAAATGAGATTACAACTGAAGAAGCAAAGGTGTTTATACAAGATTTAGCAGACTCGCAAGTACCCGTTCTTTTATTCTCAGGCGGGGAACCTTTGATGCGCAAGGATTTATTCGAACTTATCCTGTTGGCTTCTACAAAAGGACTACGACCTGTATTGTCTACCAATGGTACCTTAATTACGCCTTCTATAGCCGAACAATTAAAAGACTCCGGTATCATGTATGTAGGTGTAAGTATTGACGGAAAACCAGAGACACACGATTACTTTAGAAACAAGAAAGGTTCATTTTATGCTGCATTGCAAGGCATACGAGAATCCCAAAAAGTAGGGTTAAAAACAGGGATTCGGATGACCCTTACCAAGTCTAACTTTCACGACTTGCCCTATATTTTTGATCTTGTAGAAAAAGAAAATATTCCTCGTTTTTGTATTTACCACCTTGTTTATGCTGGAAGAGCTGTTGATTCAGCAATGGAGGACCTTTCTCACGAAGAAATGCAAACTGTTGTAGAATATATTTGCCAACGAGTGTATGATTTTGCAAAACGTGGTATTCAAACTGAAGTTCTTACCACTGACAATCATGCCGATGGCATTTATCTCTATCAAAAAGTGTTGAAGGCACAACCGGAGCGTTCTCAAGAGATTTTGAAATTACTTACCCTTCATGGAGGTTGTTCAGCGGGTACAAAATTTAGCAATGTAGGTCCCACCGGCGATGTACATCCATGTCAGTTTTGGCAAGATGTATCCATTGGGAATATCCGCGATACACCATTTAGTGTTGTTTGGAATAGGCCCCACCCACTGATGGATAAATTACGCAACAAAGCCCAACATGTAAAAGGAAAATGTGGGGATTGTGATTACAAGACTTTATGTGCTGGTTGTCGAATCCGTGCTAAATCGATTCAAGGAGATATTTGGGACGAAGATCCCGCTTGTTATCTTTCCAAAGAAATGATCGCCAAAAAGGATACCGTAAAATGACCTATCCCATTCATCGTTTGCGTCGTTTGCGTCAAAGCTCAACTATACGAAAATTGGTACAAGATGTACATCTCCATCCTACCGATCTTATATACCCTATCTTCGTAGCAGAGGGTATTTCCGAGCCAAGATCAATACCTTCTATGCCATCTATTTTTCAACATCCACTTTCCCACATTGCAAAGTACGCCCAAGAAGTATACGAAAAAGGCATTCGGTCAATCCTGATTTTTGGTGTTCCTGCAAAAAAGGAAGAACATGGAGTTCATGCCTATAAAACTGATGGTATCGTACAAAATGCCATCCAGGAGATCAAGAACGCCATCCCAGAGCTATGTATCATCAGCGATGTTTGTCTTTGTAGCTATACAACATCAGGTCATTGTGGAATTGTCAACAAGGAAGGAGTAATATGCAACGACGAATCCTGTCGCAGCATCGCGAAAATTGCTCTTTCTCATGCCAAAGCAGGAGCGGATATGGTTGCTCCTTCTGATATGATGGATGGTAGGGTAAGCCATATTCGTACCCTTCTTGACCAAGAAGGATTTGAAATGACACCTATTTTGTCATATTCAGTGAAATATGCTTCGAGTTATTATGGGCCTTTCCGTGATGCCGCAGAATGTGCCCCTACATTTGGTGATCGAAAAACATATCAAATGGATTTTGCACGATCCCGAGAAGCTTTTCTTGAAGCAACCTCTGATATCGAAGAAGGAGCCGATATGATCATTGTGAAACCTGCTCTTGCCTATCTAGATATTATTGCAAAACTTAGACCTTTTACCCCACAACCAATTGTGGCATATAGCGTAAGTGGAGAATATTCCATGATGAAAGCTGCTGCAATGCAAGGTTGGATTCAATATGACCAAATTGTATTGGAAACCTTGTTGTCGATGAAAAGAGCTGGAGCTGATATCATCATTTCATACTCTGCTATTGATGTAATAAATAGCTTACAGAAAGGATAACGCATGCTGGTTTCATGGAACAGTACCAATCAATGTAACATGTATTGCAGTCACTGTTATCGTGACTCAGGCTTAAAAGCGAAACACGAGTTACAAACCGACGAAGCGAAGAAAATGATTCTAGAGATAAAAAAGGCTGGATTCCAGATCATGATATTCAGCGGTGGTGAGCCTTTAATGCGTCCTGATCTCTTTGAATTGGGAAGTTATGCCTCCTCCATCGGTTTGAGACCTGTGCTTGGTACAAACGGAAGTTTGATCACAAAAGAAGTGGCAAATTCTTTGAAACAGTCAGGCTTTCTTGCTGCTGGGGTTAGTTTGGATAGTTTATCAGCAGAAAAGTACAATGATTTTCGTAAGAAAAACAATGCTTTCGATAAAGTTATGGAAGGCTTTGAAAATTTAAAAATTGCACAGGTCCCTTTTCAAATCCATACCACCATTATGAAATGGAATGCTCATGAACTGGATGCAATGACAGATTTTGCCATTCAAATCGGGGCAAAGGCTCATCATATCTTTTTTTTAGTTCCCACAGGACGAGGCATTGCAATTGAAGATCAAATTGTTCCTGTTCATCAATATGAAACAATACTGACGAACATTATCCGTAGGCAAGTCAATTGTCCCATCGAATTGAAACCCACTTGTGCCCCACAGTTTGTTCGTATTGCTGAGCAAAATGACGTATCAACACGATTCACAAGAGGCTGCTTAGCAGGACTACGGTACTGTATTGTAAGCCCCATTGGTAACGTGCAGCCTTGTGCGTACCTGGATATCCCTTTGGGCAATGTTAGGGAAACTCCTTTTGATGTGATATGGCGAGATAATCCCCATTTACAACGTTTACGAACCGAAGAATACACAGGAAAGTGTAGTCAATGTGCGTACCGAAAAAAATGCGGTGGATGTAGAGCACGAGCGTACTATGTTTCTGGTGATTATATGTCTGAAGATCCCTATTGCGATTATATACCCAATGAAATGCCATAAAATGGATGAAGTCGACATACAACTCCTCCATATTCTACAAACATCTTTTCCAATCACGACTGCACCTTATGAAGACATAGCCGAAAAACTCCAAATTCCGGTACAACAATGTTTGAATCGTATTCAACGACTCCATGATAACCATATCATTCGTCGCATAGGAGGTATTCTTCAGTCCAATATGCTTGGGTATCGGTCGACATTATGTGCTGCGAAAGTTCCTTTCGAGGATATACCCCGCGTTGCCGAAATATTGCATGATTCTTCTTCCATCACTCACAATTATCAAAGAGACCACGAGCTTTCGTTGTGGTTCACATTCATTGAAAAGGAAGAAATTTTTGATCAAGAACTTAAAAAAATCTCTTCCATGATTGGTTACAAGGTATTATCATTCCCATCTACAACGAAACTAAAATCCAAGGTACAATTCAATGTCAAGTAAATACTCTCTACAAAACATTGATCGTTCCATTCTTGAATTCTTGCAACTGGAAATCCCTGTTTGTGAACGTCCTTACAAAGAATTATCCCAACGACTACGAATGACCGAGAATGAAATCGTCCAACGAATCCAGTTCCTTATTGACCAAGGGTTTATAAAAAGATTGGGTGCGATTTTATACCACCATTCTGTTGGATACACCTACAATGCCCTCGTCGCTTGGGCTGTTTCACCATCTTCTTCTTCATTGGTTGCTGAAGTAGTGAAAACAAACTTGAGTGTAAGCCATTGTTATTTCCGATCGTGTCCGGATGCCTTTCCGTATCCCTTGTTTACTATGATCCATGAACGTACAGAACAAAAGTTAAATAACCGTATTCACGAATTGTCCAAGCTTTTTTATTGCATCGACTATATCGTATTAAAGAGCATTAAAGAGTGGAAAAAAACAAGTATGCAATATACACTGTAGATAAAAAGAAATGAGAGGTTGCCATGAACTGGAAAAATGACGAATCAAACACTGCCTTTCAAAGAGCCTTGCAGATACTACCTGGAGGCGTAAATAGTCCTGTCCGCGCATGGAAGCATATGGACATGGACCCCGTCATTATCGAAAGAGCCAATGGCTCAAAAATCTATGACATTGATGGTAACGAATACATCGATTACATTGCATCGTATGGCCCCCTCATTCTAGGCCATGCGCACCCTTCGGTTGTAAACGCCATACAAAGTGCTGCGAAAAGAGGAACCACATACGGTTCTACTTCTCTTGAAGAAATAGATTTCTGCCAAGAGATTCTAGAAGCGTTTCCTGCAATGGATAAAATCCGCCTTGTTAATTCAGGTACAGAAGCTACCATGAGTGCTATCCGATTGGCCCGTGCCTACACACAAAGAGACTTGATATTGAAGTTTGAAGGATGTTACCATGGACATGCTGATCCTTTTTTGATGAAAGCTGGCTCGGGACTTTTAACCGAACGTATTCCTTCCAGTCCAGGAGTTCCCCTTAGTACTGCACAATGCACATTAAATGCTTCCTTTAACAACTTTGAGCAAGTTGAAACCCTTTTTCAACACCATGGCAGTCATATTGCTGCTATCATTGTAGAACCCTTTCCTGCAAATATGGGATTACTTTTCCCAAAAGAAAAGTTTTTGCAAATGCTTCGAGAAATTACAATACAATATGGATCTCTACTTATACTCGACGAAGTAATCAGTGGTTTTCGTTTTTGTTATGGAGGATTGCAATCTATTGTAGGTATTGAACCTGATATTACAACGTTGGGAAAGATTATTGGTGGAGGCCTTCCCATTGGTGCATATGGCGGGAGAGAAGAGATTATGAACCTGATTGCTCCGCAAGGATCTGTATATCAGGCTGGAACTTTGTCAGGTAATCCCATTGCTGTGGCTGCTGGAAGAGCTACTTTGATGGAATTGAAAAATCAACCCACCCTGTATGATGATATACAAGATCAAACCAAAACCCTTACTTTTGGTTTGGATACCATTCTTCAAAACCATGGGATTCCACATATTTTACACTCCTATGGGTCTGTCTTTAGTCTGTTCTTAACAAATGCTTCCTCTATTGATGACTACAATGATGTGTTGAAGTCCAATGAAACCATTTTCTCTTCTCTTTTTACGACCCTAATCAAACGTGGTATTATGATTGCACCTTCTCCTTATGAAGTGAGCTTTGTGTCCGCTGCTCACACCCAACTCGACATTAATAATACTTTGATATCGTGGGAAGAAGCTGTCACAAAATGGAAACAAAAAATCAATGTTTAAAAAGATCTGTTTGACAATTCGGTGCAATCTATCATAACTATATTGTATTTATTCATGTAAAAACAATGTTGTACTGAGTTATAAGGAGATAAAATGTCAATTCACAAAATAGGTATCATTATCTGTGATCGGTATCGACGTTGCGCTGGTGGAAAATGCTTTTCTTCCTTTCAAAAACGGCAAGGAGCCTTTTCTAGGTATTTGCACCAAAATGCTGAAATTGTAGGCTATACTTCTTGTGATGGTTGCCCAGGTGGGAACATAGAATATGCAGCAGAGGAAATGATAAAAAATGGAGCTTCTGTTATTCATTTTGCGACGGGATTTCTCGTTGGCTATCCTCCCTGTCCTTCTCTTGAATATTTCAAAGATTTTCTTACGAACCGATATTCTATCGAAGTTGTGTACGGGACCCATCCGATCCCACAAAAGTATTATACGTTGCACCAAAAGCTACAAACATGGGCCGATCCTAAATGGGACGACATCTTACGGGATACACTTTCTGATGAACCCACCCGCATTGCCTACAACTAGCCAATGCGTCCTCGTACTCTTACTAAGTCACGTTTTCAAATAGCCTGCCAATGCCCTACCAAGTTGTTTTATCTGGATCAACCTGAATATTCGAATGTTCGTCGGGAAGATTCTTTTTTAGAAGCTCTTGCAGAGGGTGGGTATCAAGTTCACGAACTAGCAAAATACTATTTTCCAAATGGCATTGAAATTGATACGTTAAACACCGACCAAGCTCTTTTGGAAACCAAAAAGCGAATGGAAAACGATGCTATTACCCTATATGAAAGCGCTTTCCAATATCAATCCCTTTTCATTCGGATTGATATTCTTGTAAAAAATGGAGCACATCTCGATTTGTACGAAGTAAAAGCAAAAACCTATGATAGTGAAGGCACTAATTTTGTTACCAAAAAAGGCTTTCCAACAGCAACTTGGAAACCCTATTTATACGATGTTGCATTCCAGAAATACGTTCTTCAAAATGCGTATCCCCGTTGTACAATTTCTTCCCATCTTGTATTGGTCGATAAAAATGCAAAATGCCCTACCGATGGACTCAATCAGAAGTTTACCATCAAACGCGATGCAGATGGAAGAAAACGAGTCACTGCCCACAACATTCAACCAGGTGACCTGGCACCTCCTCTTCTGAATGCCATTAATGTCGATTCCATATGCCATCATATATATACATCCAAATGTCCAGTTCCAAATGATTTTTACGCATCCTTATCCTTTGCTGAAAAAGTACAGATTTTTTCAGAAGCATACTCGTCTCAAACCAAAATTCCTCCCGTCCCGACAAAAGCATGTGGCGATTGTGAATTCATTTGTCCAAAATCCGGCGTGGGGTCTCCAGATCTACGCTCAGGAAAAGAAGAATGCTGGAGAGAGATTACAAAAGACCCTTCCTACAACTCCTCAAAAAAGACAATCTTTTCCCTTTGGAATTACCGACATAAAGAACGGTGTATTCAGCAAGAAAAGTACTACATACAAGACCTTACAAAAGAAGACATTCAGCCCAAAAAAGATGAGAAACCTGGGTTGTCGGTGAGTCAACGACAATGGATACAAGTACACAAAGAGCAAGAAAACGACTCCTCTGTATGGATCGATCGAGACAACCTATTGAAAGAAGTTCAGTCTTGGACCTACCCTCTCCATCTGATAGATTTCGAAACGACAATGGTTGCACTGCCTTTTCATAAAGGTAGACATCCCTACGAAGGCATTGCTTTTCAGTTTTCTCACCACACTCTTCAATCCGATGGTACTGTGTCCCATGCCGGTGAATTTATCAATACAGAACCTGGCTTTTTCCCCAATGTAGAATTTGTTAGACAATTGAAAAAACAACTAGAAACCGATGATGGTACCATCTTTCGATATTCGTCTCATGAGAATACTTTCCTTACGATTATACATTCACAACTTATCACGGACCCAAACCCTGTTCCCGATCAAAAAGAGCTTTGCCATTTTATTCAAACCATCACCAAATCAACCAGCAAACCATCGGAGAAATGGATTGGCAACCGCAATATGGTTGATCTTTGCGAACTCGTAAAGCGATTCTTTTATGATCCTCGTACGGAAGGTTCCAATAGTATAAAAAAGGTATTGCCTGCCATTCTTAGTAGAAGCCAATTTGTACAGAAAAAGTATTCCAAGCCCATCTATGGCTCCAAAGATGGAATATACAGTCACAATTTTGACAATTGGGTATGGTGCCAATATGCCAACAATCAATGGATCAACCCCTATGATTTGTTACCCGATTTGTTTCAAGATATCCCCGATGACAAACCATGGCTTCTTAGTACCGATGATCGCCTTCAAGATGGCGGAGCTGCACTCACCGCGTATGCTCGACTGCAGTTTTCAGAAATGACCGAGTATGAACGAAAAGAGATTCGTAAAGCACTTTTGAAGTATTGTGAATTGGATACATTGGCTATGGTGTTCATTCTTGAATCATGGATACAAGATTATCTGTTCAACTGTAACAAAACGACTACTGAAGAAGTAAATATTGTACAATGAAAAAAACAATCTATCTAGCTGACGATGAGAAAAGTATTCGCGAAGTGTTGGTCGCTTTTTTGCAAAGTGAAGGTTACATCGTTACTGCATTTGCAGATGGCTTAGCCTTGTGGGAACGATTTCAAGTACAACCATGTGATCTTGCTATCCTTGATATCATGATGCCAAGAATGGATGGTTTTGAAACTTGTAAACTTATACGTGATATTAGTACAATACCCATTGTTATGCTCTCTGCTAGAAATTCTGATTTGGATTATGCCACAGGAATCAACATTGGAAGCGATGATTATTTTACAAAACCGTTTTCAGCAACATCCTTGACGATGAGGGTGAAAGCAATATTCCGCAGAATTGAGATGGATATATCCACTCTGCCTGATAATAATACGTCATTACAGCTTGGTGATATTCTGTTAATACGAAATCAAAAGACATTGATGATACAGCAACAAAAAATTTCTTTAACTCCCAATGAATATAACCTCCTTGAATATCTCCTTTTGAACAAACATCGAGCTGTTTCTAGAGACGAAGTATTACAAACAATTTGGGGATATAACTATGATGTAGAAACACGTGCTGCTGACGATACAGTCCGACGCTTGCGAAAAAAAATGCAACATAGCAATGTTGCCATTGAAACGATATGGGGTTTCGGGTTTCGCATTCTAATGAGCACCAATGAAAAATACTAAAAATTTACTCTCAACCAGAAAGATAAAAATTCAAAGTCGAATTTTTTTCATTATTGCTCTTTTACTCCTTTTTATAGTAGGGTTTACATTTATAAGCTTTAATTTGCTGGCTTCAAGGTTTACAAAACATCAAGTTCAAATGCAACTTCGTGACATCCTGCAGATGACTTTTCAGGAACCTCCTCAAAAACCTACCCTTCCTTATTCTTCCCAAGAACCCTCTACAAGGCCTCCTCCAGAACCTTTTCCCGATATGAGAAGACTGCCTAGAACCTTGTTTGGACGGTCTGACTTTGTTATTATTACATCTCAATATCAAATGATTTTTCCTACCGAAACAATGGAAGAATGGAAGAATCTTTCCGAAGTAAAAGCATTTGTGGAACAAATTAAAAACGAACAAATGAATATGGAATACAAGGACGTGATGTCATTAAAAGTAGGAGTAAGAGAATATTATTTCGTATCCATCCCTACGCGTGCTGTAGAAGAAACTACCCTACATTACCTGATCTACTATATAGATATGACCTCCGTAGCTCAATTTGTACAGCAAATGAACGTTGTTTTAGGTTTGCTCTTTATTGTTGCTCTTTTATTTGCGCTCCTGTCTGCTTATTTTCTATCTCATTATATTACTAAACCGATCAGCCATTTAACAAACTTTGCAGAAGAAATTGGAAAAGGGAAATTTCAACCTGTTGAGAACCAATATAAAGACAAAGAGTTATTCGATCTGGCAAATAGCATGAATAAAACAGCCAAAAGACTTGAATTGCTCAATCAAGAAGAAAAATTCTTTTTTCAAAATGTGTCTCACGAACTCCGAACACCCTTACAGATTATTCAATCCAATGCCGAAGGAGTCCAAAAGAATATTATTCCACAAAGCAAGGCCATTCTATCCATTCTCGCAGAAACTGAAACTTTACGAAGAATGGTCAACGACCTATTATATTACTCAACACTAGAAAGTACTTACAATGAATCCAAGAACAAACGATACGATATTCGTGAAATCCTCCACAATTGCACTGAAAATTTTTCACCTCTTTTAAAACAACAACACATTCAACTGGTATATCATTTCGACTCAGAACCTGTCGTATTTAACTGCGACGAAAAAAGAATGAGTAAGGCATTTACAAATCTAATTTCCAATGCAATACAATATGCCCAAAGTAGAATTCACATCGTTTGTTCTCAAGACAACCAGGGCATACAAATCCGGATTGAGAATGATGGAGATCCCATACCACAAAAAGACGTATTCCATGTTTTTGAACGTTTCTACAAAGGCACAAAAGGCAATTATGGAATTGGGCTATCTATTGTTAAAGCCATTGTCGAGGAATACAATGGAACGATATCCATTGCAAGTACCCAACAGACAACTTGTTTCACAATCATGTTTTCAACCGATTCAAATCGGTAGTACTTTGCCACAGTTTTGCCACTTTTTTACGGAGATTCGCTTACAAATCCTTTGTATAGTTGAGTCAGTTATCATGAAAGAGGCAAAATATGATCAAAAAAGAACAAGAATACAAACATGAACCTATTGAATACAGATTTGAACACAAATTTATTATACCGGAACTTGATGCTTATTGTATAGAAAGACGATTAAGACGCATTCTAGAGTTAGATCCTCATTCGTTATCCAATGGAAATTACTATATTCGTAGTCTTTACTTCGATACCCTGCAAAATACAGCTTTGCATGAAAAAATAAACGGAGATTGTCGTAGAGAGAAGTTTCGCATACGCTACTACAATACCAATTCCAGTTTTCTTCGATTGGAAAAGAAAATCAAACATTTTCAAAGAACTGCTAAATTCCAATCTATACTATCGTTTGAAGTAGTTAAAAACATTCTAATGAATCAAGTCTTTCCTCCTTCCGATCACACCGATCCACTCGTAGAGGAATTTAAGATTAAAATACTAACGACGAAACTGCACCCTGTGTCCATTGTGATTTACAATCGAACTGCTTTTCTTTATAACGTTAACGATGTAAGAATTACCATTGATCGCCATGTAAAGGCAACAACTACATCCTTTCACACTTTTTTACAGCCTACGATCCCTACTTACCCCGTGATAACTCCAGGCAATGTAATCATAGAAGTAAAATACGATCACTTTTTACCTGAATTTATTCAAGATCTAATCATGTTTCCCAATATGCAGATCTCTGCAGCTTCAAAATACGCGGCTTCAAGACTTTATTTATGAATAGGAGAATAGTATGAATATTACGTTTGCTGACATTTTTAAGACAAGTTTTATAGAGAATGCTTCGACATTTTCTTTTCTGGACGTACTCATTTCTTTCTTAGCAGCTTTTCTCATTGGAACTTTCATATATTTAGTATATAAAAAAACGTTCCAAGGTGTTTTGTATTCTCGATCTTTTAACATTTCCTTGCTCCTTTTAACCATTATTACAACCTTTGTATTGCTAGCTGTTACATCCAATATTATTCTATCATTAGGGATGGTGGGTGCGCTTTCCATTGTACGATTTCGTACCGCCATCAAAGATCCAATGGATTTGGTTTTTCTATTCTGGTCTATTGGAACCGGTATTGTTTGTGGAGCCGGACTTATCCCCCTTGCTTTTATAGGATCTATCCTTATTGGAATTGTTTTGCTATTCTTTGTACATCGAAAAACAATCGATTCACCGTATATTCTTTCTCTACAGTGTATTGATGAAAATACTGAAGAACAATCATTACACGTGTTGAAAAATTTTTTCCCACGATTTAAAATTAAATCCAAAAGTGTTTCTAAAGATCAATGGACAGAAATCTTGATAGAAATTCACATAAAAGACGATGATACCACCTTTATAAAAGCCTTGCGGAGTGTTGATGGTATACAAAATATCAATCTAGTTAGTTTCAGTGGTGATTATGTCTTGTAAAACTTGGAGGAACACAATGCGCCGTACAAGCTGGAGTATTCTTTTTATATGTATACTCATGGTGTGCTTATCTACGTTCATGGTTTTTGGATCCTCTAGGGTTCATAGTAACGAAAACAATGCTTCTTCTACATTATACAAACAAGATACCCAGAGTTTATTCCCACAAGATCAAGTTTTGAAAATCAATGTCAATATAGAAGAAAGCGAGTGGGAAGATATGGTAGAAAATGCTATCGAAGAAGAATATAAAATTGTTACCGTTGTCATCAATGAAGAAGTATACCCCTATGTGAAAATTCGACCTAAAGGAAACTCCAGTTTGCGAACCTTAGTTGATCGACACCATGGGTCTGAACAAGAAAATGATCAAAAATCATCCAACCGATTTAGCTTCAAACTGCAATTTAATGATATCAACTCTACACAGACCTACGGAGGCATTACACAATTGAATCTGAACAATAGTTTTTCTGATCCCTCCTATATTCGAGAATACCTAGGTTATCAAATCTATGAAGAAATGGGACTTCCGGTTCCTCTTTCTTGCTTTGCAGAACTATCCATAAATGGTAAAGTTCATGGACTCTATTACGTTGTAGAAAGTATTTTAGAACCCTATCTACAAAGAAACTTTGGAGATAGCACGGGGGATTTGTTTAAGTCTGTCGGAAATACATTGGCTTTTACAGGATCTTTACAGAATGATATCTCCGGATTGGATTGTAAAACGACACGAAAAAATCCCAATGAAATTGCATTGCATACTTTCATTGAAACACTGTCAACAGGTGACAATTTGGAATCTGTGATGGATGTAGATAGTGCTTTGAAATACTTAGCTGTTACAACAGCTATAGCCAATTTTGATAGTTATCTTGGTCCATTTGCTCACAATTATTATCTGTACAACAATAAAGGAACCTTTATTGTGTTACCCTGGGATTTAAATATGGCGTTTGGAGGATTTCATATGGGTGGAGGACAAAATCTATTCATCGATGAACCAACACAAGTGAGCGTTTCAGAAAGACCCTTAGTGTCGATATTGTTATCGCAAGAACAATATATTGAAAAATACCATTCTTATCTGGAAGAAATCTGTACCTGTTATATCTCTCAAGCGTATCTCGAAAATAAAATTCACGCCATATCGACAGTTATTTCAAAGTATGTAGAAAGAGATCCCACCTCTTTTTATACGTACGATGAGTTCATAAACAATATCACTGCCGTGGAATCCATAGACAGTTCTGACACTACATTGGATAACACGTTTCTCGAAGAATCACAAGATCTGCAAGCACAATTGCAAAAGCAATCTCCTCATCAAAATGTATCTCCTATACTGGTAGTAGCGGATAGTATGTCACAAACAATTCTGGATCAGAGTGCCGGGATAACTCCTTCTACGAATGATGGAAATGGTTCTTCTGCCAACAACAAAGGTTCACGAAATGCTTTTCCCCAACAAGGTGGAGAACCTTTCAAAGATGGTATTCAAAATAGACCACCTCCCCCTCTCGACATAATGCAAGCAGAGAATCAACCTAGACTTAATCAAAACCCTGGTAAAATGGGTGAAATGCACCCGCCTATGGGTCATCCTGGGCCTGAAAATCAACCCCAAACTATTTCTATGCTTCAAGTCCTGTACGGTTTGATTATTGCAGCAATCTTTGCTCTGTTGATCGTACGATATCGAAACATCTCCCATCGCAAATTGGGATAAAACTCATCGATCTACATAACAATTCAATTCATCTCAAATGAGATACTATTGAGAGGATTTAATACAAACATTAAATCCTCTCAATAGTATCAAACCAATCATTTTATTCGTTTTCACTATCTTTATTCACTTTTCTATTCTTTCTTTTTTTTTCTTGACATCTTTTTCTTTTCGTTGTAAATTCATCCACAAGAAATAATACTCATATCTAACCTTTTGTTTTATTAGGTGTTTTCCCTTATGAGGAACTTCTATTGAAGTTCAGAAAGGAAGGTTCTATGAAGAACCAAGATAGGTGTTGTTGGTTTTTGTGTGTTGATGGTGAGGATGCAAGTCGGAAAAACATTGCATCGGTTTTTTATCACTATTATTTTGAGGAGGATTTGTATGCGTTCTAAGAAGAGTAATTCTGTTCCTAGTTCTCGATGTATTCGTTCTTTTGTTTCTATTGTAATCACCCTAGCGTTGTAAACTTCTTCTGTTCCTGTATCAACCTATGCCGCTATCCAAGCCCCCCCTAGCAAATAGTAGTCTTTACAAAAGTATGCAGCAGGTGTTTCATTTCTTCTTTCCCAGGCCTTTGTATGTGGGTACCTTAATGAATGGATCATCGGACGCTGGGATGCCCGATCGGGGTGATGAAAAGGCAACCATGGCTACTAGTAACTGGACCAATTTGGTAGTGAATCTGGAAACAGGCAATCATTTGGTTACCGCCGATGTATTGTCTATTCCTACTGCCTCAGGACTTCCAA